>CAYWMW010000113.1:0-1794 GCA_964458975.1 uncultured Lewinella sp.
TGACGCGGGGAAAAAGCAGCCAGCTTCAACAAAAACCGCAGTTACCGTATAAATACCCGGTGTAAGCCCCGTAGTGTTAAAGTTTCCCGCCGTACTGAACGTACTGTCAGCAAAGGTGAACATGCCCGATCCGTCACTTCCCGTTAGCTTGGGCGGGGGCGCAGGTGCAAGCATGGTTAAGGGCTTTTGTTAGTACGCATGCGCTCTTACCCTACGGAACTAAAAACAACGCCCCCACTACTCATTGCGGGTAGCGGGCTTGTCACTTCGGTTGGCAAGGTATAAGTTGTCCAAAAAACCAACTTTGCACCTGCGCCCGCGCCCAAGTTCCCTACTCTACAATCCCTAGCCATTCCGGAAAAAACAGCACCATCAAAACCAGAAAAACTTGAATGAGTAAAAAAGGAATTATGCCTTTATAAAGGTGAATAGTCTTCACCTCCGGCGGCGCAACGCCCTTGAGGTAAAAGAGTGCGAACCCGAAGGGCGGCGAAAGGAAACTGGTCTGCAAATTGATGCCCAGCAGGATGCCCAGCCAGACCAAATCCGTACCGTAGCCAATGAAAATCGGCGTGACAACTGGAACGATGATAAAGACAATCTCAATGAAATCGATAAAGAAGCCAGCAATAAAAACCACCACCATCACGAGGGCCAGAAACTGGTACTCCGTCAGCCCACCCTGGTTGATGAGGCGGACCAGGAACTGATCGCCGCCCAGTTCGCGGAAGACCAACGAAAAGGTCGTCGCCCCCAATAAAATCATGAAGACCATGGAGGTGAGGTGGGTCGTATCGCGGCAGACATCTTTAACCGTTTGCCACTTCAGCTTACCCTGGGTTAGGGTCAATAAGATTGCCCCGAAGGCACCGATGGCAGACGCTTCGGTCGGCGACGCTTTGCCCGTAAGAATAGAGCCGAGCACCGCAACGATTAGTAGCAACGGAAGGAAAAGGCTCTGCAATAAATCCTTGAAAAAAGCAGGAGACCAGCCCTGTAAATCCTTGTCGCCACGCGGAAACAAGCCTGGTTTAACAAGGCCAAGTACGATGATGTAAACCACGTAAGCCCCCACCAACAGCAAGCTCGGCCACAACGCCGCAGCGAACAATTTACCCACCGAGACGCCCAAAACACTGCCCAGCAAAACGAGCACAACCGAAGGCGGGATAATCTGCCCCAGCGTCCCCGAAGCGGCAATTACGCCGGTAGAAACCGTGGCCGGATAGCCCCGCTTCAGCATCGGTGGCAGGCTGATGAGGCCCATCGTGATCACCGTTGCGCCCACAATGCCCGTGCTCGCCGCCAGCAGCGCACCGACGATGATGACCGACACGGCCATGCCGCCCCGCACGCGGCCAAACAGCTCCGTCATGGTGCGCAACATTCGCTCCGCCAGCCCGCTTTTTTCCAGCATGATGCCCATGAAAACGAAGAGCGGAACGGCCAGCAGCACCGAATTGGCCATCACGCCCATCACCCGGTTCGGCAGCAGGGTGAGTACCACCGGATCGAGAAAACAGAAGGCATAGAGCAAGGACAAACCGCCCAGTGTGAAGGCCACGGGGTAACCGTATAGCACCAGTACGAAGATGCTTACGAAGAGGATTAGGGCCAGGATGGCTAGGGACATAGTAAGGGAGTAAGGGAGGAAGGGAGTAAGGGAGTAAGGGAGGAAGGAAGGAAGGAAGGAAGGAAGGGAGGAAGGGAGAGAAAGGATAAAGGCATAAAAGCTAAAGAAAGTAGAGAAAGACTGGGACCAAGTATTTCTCCCTTTACTCCCTTCCCCCTTTA
>CAYWMW010000113.1:1894-12732 GCA_964458975.1 uncultured Lewinella sp.
CCTTTACTCCCTTCCCCCTTTATTCCTTTATTCTCGTGGCGCGCACGCAGGATGCAATGCCTTGTAAAATGAGCAGTGCCGCCGCGAACGGAATCATCGCTTTGATCGGAAAAAATGTGGTAATGCCGTTAGGGTTCGGGCTCCCCTCTCCGCTCGCCAGCGCCTCGGCGGCGAAGCTCCAGCCGGTGACGAGCAGAACGATCGCCCAGGGAAGGAGGAAAATCAGCGTGCCGACGATGTTGACCAGCCGCTGGTGCTCAGGGCTAAAGCGTTCGTAAAACAGGTCTACCCGGACGTGGCGGTCCTGCTGCAACGCATACGGAATACCGAGGAGGAAGATGATGGCGAAGAGGTGCCAGGAGAGCTCTCCGACCCAGGCGGCGGTCTGGTCAAAAAGAGCGCGAAGGGTTACGTCTACCACGATCACCAAAATCAGGAGCAGGTTCAGGTATCCGGCAGCCTTACCGATCCAGGCTACTGCGGATTCTATGGCACTTATTACTCTCATAAACTGTTACATTGTGGCCGTGCACGCCGCTCAGCGGCGTACGTAAAACGAGAAACGTCTCACCATCCCCGGGCTTCGTCCCGGGGGGGGGTACCATAGGTGAACCGCTACGCCGTAGCGTCTCCCCCGTCCGCCAAATTACCAAAACCCCATCAAATCTAAAGACATCAGCAAATGCATTACGCAATAACCGGCAACATCGGCTCCGGGAAAACGACGGTCTGCCGCATCTTTGAACGTCTCGGCGTACCGGTCTACTACGCCGACACCGCCGCCAAACGGCTCATGCTGGAAGATGAAGAACTGAAACAAGGCCTCATCGATGCCTTCGGCCCGAAGACCTATCTCCCCGACGGACAACTGAACCGGAAATGGCTCGCAAAGCAAGCTTTCTCTAACGATGAAACGCTGGCTCAACTCAACGGCCTCGTCCACCCGGCCGTACACAAAGACGCCGACCGCTGGAAGGCCCGCCACGCCAACCACGCCTACACCCTCTACGAGGCGGCCATCGTCTTCGAGATCGGCGGGCAGGATCGTTTTGATGCCGTGATCGTAGTTGCCGCGCCGGAGGCTACCCGTCGAGAACGCGTCATTACCCGCGACCAAACGACCCCGGAAGCCTTCGCCGCCCGCGCCGCGAAACAATGGTCGGACGATAAAAAAGAAGCTGCCGCAGATTTTGTGGTTGATAACGGAGGTAAGGAATTATTACTTCCTCAGGTCCTGCGCTTACATAGTTTACTTCTGGTTAGGATTGAAGCAGAGAAGACTCTCAACCTGCGGAGGTTTTGAAAATCACCTGAAGTAAACGAGTGTACTAGAAATAAATGATTACTTGAGCTATCTTCCCGCCCCTTGGCCAAACCCAAAACAGCAAATCCAACAAACTTATGTACAGTACCATTACCGCCGGAGTAGCCGGCACCGGATTCATCGGCCCCGTTCACGTTGAAGGCTTAAGGCGACTTGGCGTACGGGTAAAAGGAATTTCCAGCGCGACGCATGCATTAGCCGAAGAGGCCCGCAAAGCGCTTAACCTGGAGCACGCTTACGCTGATTTTGACGCGATGCTCACCGATGATGAGCTAGACGTTATCCACCTCGCCGTACCCAACGTCCTCCACTACCCTATGGTGAAGCAGGTACTCGCCGCAGGCAAACACGTCATGTGCGAAAAGCCACTGGCCATGACCTCCGAACAGGGTATAGAGTTAGTGGAATTGGCTAAGGCCAGCAAGCTAAAAACCGGCGTAAACTATAACCTCCGCTTCTACCCCATGAACCTGGAGGTGAAGGACCGGCTGGCCAACGGTGACGTACAGATTTTCTCCGTCGTAGGCGGCTACCAACAAGATTGGTTGCTCTACGATACCGACTACAACTGGCGCGTACTAGCGGACCAGGGCGGCGCGCTACGCGCCGTATCCGACATCGGAACCCACTGGCTAGACCTCGTTCACTTCACTACCGGCCTGGAGATCGAAGCCGTACTTGCGGACCTGACAACGGTACACACCACCCGCCGCCGGCCGAAGGGAGAAGTCAGCTCGTTCAACAACGATGTCCTGCGCGATGAAGACCTGGAATCCATCCCAATCACTACGGACGACTGCGCGAGCATCCTCATCAAGTTCAAAGGTGGCGCGAAGGGCCAACTCTTCGTCACCCAGGTAAGCGCGGGCCACAAAAACCGCCTGACCTACGACATCGCTACTTCCGACGCTGCCTACGAATTCAACAGCGAGCGGCCCAATGAATTGCTGATTGGCCGGCGGGACAAGCCCAGCGAGTTCCTGCTCAAAGATCCGGGGCTGCTGACCGGGATTGCCGCGCCATTCGTGAACTACCCTGGTGGCCACAACGAAGGTTTCCCCGATACCTTTAAGCAGTGCTTCCGGGCCTTCTACGACGCCATCCTGGCCGGTGACGAAGCCAGCGAAGAAACCCTGTACGCAAACTTTGACGACGGCCTCCGCGAACTCGTCATCTGCGATGCCATCATCAAAAGCCATGCGGAACAGCGTTGGGTGTACCTTAATGAATAACGTTGAAATAGTCCGGACCGTAATAGAAAGCCGTAGCTTCGTTTGCTGTCCGGACTACTGCTAAAACTTATTATAAAGTTTAAGAACGATCATCCTCAAACCAAAGACTACCTGAATTAAAGACAAAATATGTCCACCAAATTTGGCAACGCCACCTGCCCCATTCTCCGAACTATTGACGAAGAGTGGCTCCTCTCCGGCACCACCGACTTAACCGACACCACGCTGGTGGATATTGATCTCCGCAGCGTCACCATCAATTGGGACAGGTATACGGTAGACGCTACTACCCTCTTCATCGGGTGTACTATGGACCTGGAAGTAGAGATCGGCCTGCGCCGACGGGGAGCAAACTTCCTGCACGCCCCCGGAAACCTGCCCTACCGGCCACTCCGGCGGAACCTTTACACCTACCAGGAGCTAATGGAGGGGTATTCAAAGGAAGAAGACAACAGTAAAGACCTCGAAATTTACAACCATTTCGAGCACGGCAAGCAGTGCCCGAGCATCAACGAAGCACTCTGGCAACGGATGCATGACTTTAGCGTTGATGAAGGTCTGCGCCGCCTCCTGAACTTTGATGCCAACGGTTTGCCCAAACGAAAAGCTGTGGGTTTCATGGGTGGGCACAGCACCAGCCGCACGTCTCCCGATTATAAAACCTGCCTGATCACGGCGAAGCAAACGGCGGAAGCAGGCTATTTCGTTGTTTCCGGAGGAGGGCCGGGCATCATGGAAGCGGCCAATTTGGGAGCTTACCTCGCCGGCGCATCCGCAGAAGACCTCGCTTGGGTGTTCGAAACCCTGGCCACCGCACCGAGCTTTAAGGATGCGGGCTTTCAGGACGCTGCACTAGCTATTCTGGAGCGTTTCCCCGAGGGGACGGAGAGCCTGGCTATTCCTACCTGGTTTTACGGCCACGAACCGAGCAACCTGTTCGCTTCGTACATTGCGAAGTACTTCAGCAACAGCATCCGGGAAGATACCCTGCTGGCCATCGCGCTTTACGGTATTGTTTATGCACCGGGCAGCGCGGGCACCACGCAGGAAATTTTCATGGATGCTACGCAGAATCATTACGTCACCTTTGATTTTGTGAGCCCGATGGTGTTCCTGGGTACAAAAAGGTACAGCGTAGATACCCAACTCTACCCCGTACTTACCCAATTGGCGGAGGGAAAAGCTTATGCGGACTACCTGTTTTTAACGGATGATCCCGCCGAAGTTGTTACTTTTATTGACAATCATCCTCCGTTAAGCGTTAACCAATAAAGTTATTTCCCCATGAGACTTCTAACCTTGCTCTTCGTATTCTCCTTATTTTCAGGCTGTAACGTGCTAAAGTCTGATAAAAAAGACGATGGGTACGCCATCAAAGCTCCACCGACGGGGCTGGAAGGGCCTGCTTATGACCCAAGTACCAGCCCTCAACCGGTTAGTGCTGCCCCTCCGATGGCTTCAGCGCCTCAACCTGTTGAAGCCGGAGTGCCAGTTCAGCAATCTTCTAATGCCCCCTCCTCCGAACAGCCTCAGGCATACGGCTCCGTACCGTTGGATCCTCAGCAGACTGGTAAAGGCGATGCCCCTTCAACCTACAATGCACCTGCGGCCTCGCCCAATGCACCCCAGACTTACGGAGCACCGGCCGCCGCGCCCGCAACTTACGCCGCCCCAGCGCCCAACACCGCCGAAGCCGCCCTCGCGCAAGTGCTCAACGGAGCCTGGATAAACAGCGCCGACCCCAACGAGATCGTATCGTTTACGCCCGATCACTACCAGACCTACTATAAGGGCGAACTGCTGGTGGAAGAAGACATGACCTACCACGCCGCCTGCCCCGGAGATTGTAATGGTGGTGAGCAAATGGAAATCGCCTGTTTTACCATTTCCGGCCCTGGGGGGACGGATTGCTACGGCATCATCCGCTTAACGCCCGAAGTACTGGAGCTGAGTATGCTGGGCGTTTCTACTGAGCCTATCGTGTACAATAAGCAACGTTAACGGATAACTTATTGTTCCGCAACCCCTAAGCAAGCATAGCACTGCGAACGGTGCTGGCGGTAGCGACAGCGGACAGCGGACAACAGACAGCAGTCTACATTGACAACCCGTTAACAACAATTCAGAACCCATTGGCGGTCTTCTCACGTTTGGTGGCTGATCTTTGCATCGACGACAACGGAATTACCCGTAACTTCGCGGTCGCAAATTATCTAACGGATCAAATTCTATCCATTATGCTTAAGCAATTCCTTTCCATCACGGCCGTATGCGCCCTTGCCTTCACCACTTTCAGCTGCCAGTCCGGTGGTAACGACGCTGTTCGCGACGCTGCCCGCCAGACCGTTGAAACAGTAACCCCTCCTGCTGCACCAACGGCTCCACAGCCCAACGTTGCTGTTCCTTCCGGCCCCGTAACCACGGTTAGCTTCGCCGACAACGGCACTTACGACTTCGGCACCGTAACCGAAGGTGAGATCGTATCCAAGACCTTCAGCTTCACCAACACCGGTTCCGAGCCCCTGATCATCTCTGACGCTAAAGGCAGCTGCGGTTGTACCGTTCCTTCCAAGCCCACCGCTCCCATCGCTCCGGGTGAAGACGGCGAAATCACCGTTCAGTTCAACTCTAAGAACAAGAAAGGTGCCCGTAACCAGAAGGTAACCATCACGGCCAACACCAACCCCGCTCAGAGCTTCATCTACCTGACCGGTACCGTGAACCCCGACCCCAACGCTGGAACCCAGAAGTAATTCTTCTCGGCCAACAGGCTAATGGTAAGTCGGAGTTTCTTCGGCTTACCTTGATAAAAACGCTCCGTTCGGACTTTCCGGGCGGGGCGTTTTTTTTGAGTTGGGAGTTTGGAGTCGGGAGTTTGGAGTCGCTGCCGCAAGTACCGTTCGCGGCGCTGCGCTTGCTCACCCGATCGATTCTTGATTCTTGATTTGGCTGCCGCGAGTACCGTTCGCAGTGCTTCGCTTGCTCACCGAATTCGGTTGACGAGTGTAATCCCGTAGGGATTTTACATTAGTAACCCAAGACGTAGCAAAGCGTAGTCTTGGGTTACAGCACCTACCTTACGAAGACCTGCACCGCGAAGCGGTGCTAAGCATAGCTATGTGCATCTATCAGTCCAACTCCCCGTGCGGTAGCTCTACAAATCTATCACACTAATATATCTATCAATCTACCTCCCGCAACCTAGTCGATAATTCGTACGTTAGCTCCCCATAAACCGCCACAAATGAAAAGCACAGTAAAGACAGGTACTATTCTCCTATCGGAGCCCTTTATGCTGGACCCCAACTTCAAGCGTGCCGCCGTCCTGTTGGTCGACCACGGGGAAGACGGTAGCGTTGGCTTCGTGCTCAACCGGGAAAGCAACGTTCGGATCGATGAACTGGTGCAGGATTTTCCGGAGTTCGACGCGCCGGTGTACGTCGGTGGCCCCGTAGGGCGGGATACGGTGCATTACCTCCACCGCTGCGGAGACTTGCTGGAGGGCAGCGACCCGGTTGTAAATGGTGTCTGGTGGGGCGGAGACTATGAGCGGCTTAAATTTTTAGTGCGGCAGGAGTTGATCACACCACGTGATGTCCGCTTTTTTGTAGGGTACAGTGGTTGGTCTGAAGACCAGTTGGAGGAGGAAATGGTTCACGGCAGCTGGGTCACTGCGCGCATGGACCCCAACTACCTCTTCAACGCCTCCCCCGATACGCTCTGGCGGCAGGTGATGGACCATAAAGGGAACGCCTACTCAGTGATTGCGGATATGGAGGATGACTTGAAGTTGAATTGATAAGATTTACCTCTACAAATAAAATCCGTGAGCTATCCCGAACTTTAAAATGAACGCTACTCATAAATTCGTTCCAGAACAAAATCATCCAGCACGATCGCTGGCTGGGTAGTGCCTCCGTTCCAGAAGCGGACGATGACTTGGTCCGCCCCTTCGTCGGGCACCTTAGAATCAATTTGTAACTCCCGGCGCCACTCGTGATTGAGGAGGCGGTGCATTCTGATGATGCGGGTCTTTACCACCACGCCCGCGCGGCGGAAAGAGAGTACCATTTGGGTGTGGTTGTCTTTGTTGCCACGGGTTTGGTTGATCTTGGCCTTTACCCGTGCGCGGAGCCAGGTGCGGGGAGGCAAGTCGATAGCGAGTTTGAATTCCGGGCTATTTTCTTGTTTCCCGATCAGGCAGAGCGCGCCTTTACCGTTGATGGGGTCCATGCCGCAGGCTTCGGTGGTCTGGTCTTCCAGGTCGTTGCTCAAGAGGGTTTCTGTTCTGGCGGGCGTGGCGGTGTAGAACTCCCGGGTATCCAGTCGGAGCTGGTCTTCGGGGTCACGCTCGAATTTGTAGAGGGTTCGCCAGAAATAGGCGTTGTTCATCTGTTCGGTGAGGTACAGACCTCCACGGTGGGCCTGGTGGGTGTAGTAGAGGTTGTGCCAGATGAATAAGGCGATGATGGCGGCTAGGAGGTAACGGTACCAGCCCCTCTCTCCTGGCTCCTTTCGCTGCGCGGCTTCTACGGGATCTGCTTCGCGTTCCCTCCGAGGTCCTGGGGAGAGGGGAGGCGGCTCCGGCGAGGCAGACATTGGGGGGGTGGAGATTCTTGATTCTCGATTCTCAATTTGCTGCGCAGTACTTCGTGCGCTTGATTCTTGATTTGCGGACGTTGGAGCGTTGCCATTATCCTCTCTTTGCACCTGCGGCCGCGCCCAAAAAGCCCAGCCGAGAAAAGCGGTTAACGGGAAGGCGAGCACGGCGTATTCCTGCACCATTGTTCGTTGCCCCAAACTGCCGCCGTACCACCAGACGGACCAGCTGAAGGCTACGTAAATGAAGAGTAGTGCGTGGACAAACAGCGCCGGAAAAAGGGCAAGTTTGCGCCGAAACAGTGGGATAAAACCGAGCAGGCCGAACACCATTAGCGGTGTGTAAATCAGCCATCCTGCTTTATAGCTAAAAAAGCCTTCGTTGAGGTGTGGGCTGAGCCAGTCGAACCCCTGATCCTGGTAGCTGTACACGAGCCAGTCTCCGCTCACGTACTTCCAGTAAATGACCTGAACACTGCCGATGGCGAGGGTGATGAGGGCGGCGCAGAGAAGCTTTCCCCAGTGTTCGCCGAAGAACTTCAGCCGCTTCCCTACCCCTCCTTTTTGCGCCAGATCTAGGCCCCACAGGAGCGGAATGATGGCAGCGATGATCTCCGTAGGCCGGGTCAGAGCCATCAGGCCGATGCAGGCTCCGATCAGCACGGCACGGGATAAGGTGGCGCGGACGTAGAAGCGATGTGAGGTTAATAAGAGCAAGGCACCCAGGCTGAAGACATTGTTGTGCGTCATCGCCCCGTCGATGGCTGAATAGTTGAGGTAGTTGGTTCCGAAAACGATGAGTAAAAGCGTGAGGGCCACGGCTTCGTCCCGGAAATAGTGCCGCAAGACGGTCATCAGCCAGAATAAGCCCAGGAAGCTGACGATCAAGCTCCCCAGCGAGATCATGAACTGGTACGGGAAGCTGAAGCCATCCGCCGGGTAAGCATCGCTTGCGGTAGCCCAGGCGTGCGCTACGGCAAAGAAGGGCGCGTACATCACCGACTGTCCGATGCTGTATTTCATCACCTTATTGCCCGATTCGTGGGTAAAAACCTGGTAAGGGTCAGCGGTGGGGCGGTATTTATCAATGATGTCGTCGAGGAACTTCACTTCCTTCAGGTCGCCGTAGATGAAGGCCGCCGGTAAGTACATGTAATAGCCGCTGACGTCGTAACTGATCGTTGCCTCCGCCCCACCCTGGTTCCACTTGGGGTAATAGCCGAAGTGAACCACCGCGATGAAGAGGTAGCAGATCAGGAGGGCGGATTTGGCGGAGAGGCGGATTGGCGGGGTGGTTTTGTGGTTCGGTGGTTCGGTGGTTTTGTAGTTCGGTGGTTCGGTGGTTTTGTGGCCACGCTGTTCAACACATAGCTTGAAACGTGTGTATCACGAGATGCACGAATCCCCCTCTCCCCTAGTCCCTTTCGCTGCGCGGCTTCAACAGGACTTGCTTCGCGTTCCTTCCGAGGTCCTCGGCAGAGGGAAGACGTGGCAGGCGGAAAATTCGTGACAGTAGTGCATTTGATGATACACACAACTTGGAATGCAAAGCTACTATTTTACAGCAAAGGGTGTACCTTCGGACTTATCATGACCAAATTCCTTTACTTCTTTGTTTTCCTTTCCGCCCTTACATCCTGTACGCCCAAGGCTGCCATGTTCGGGACGGAGACCGGCCGCTTCGGCGCCAGCTTCGATCACTACGCCATCAATGTGGACAACGTAGACGAAAGCGTTGCCTTTTACCAAAAAGTACTAGCCCTGGCCGAAATTTATGACGGCACGGGCAAAGACCACATCCGCTGGCTTAGCCTGGGCAACGGGATGAGCCTGCACGTGATTGAATCGGACCGCAGTCAGGTTCGTTTGCAAAAAGGGGTCCACCTTTCCATTTCCGTCAACAGGTTTGATGACTTTGTGGAGCACCTGCGGGAGCTTAACCTGCAATTTTTTAGCTGGCAAGGGGTACCGATGCAATCCAACGGCCGGCCAGACGGAGCTCGCCAGGTCTACTTTAAGGACTTGGATGGGTACTGGATTGAGGTTAATGATGCGCGGAGTGTCTGGGCTAAGTCTGTTTCACGGCCTTAAAGTGTTCGATGCACATTCCGAGCACGAGACTTCGATGAGGCTCGCAGCCGGAGGCTGCATCGTAAACTCGCACACGGAGTGTGCATCGAACAGGCACTACGCCATCCGGACCACCTTAGGATGAAACTCCCCCAATACTTCGACGAGGTCCTTTTGTCCGGTCATTATCTGCCTGATGTCTTTGTAGGCACTGGGAGCTTCGTCGAGGCCACCGCCAATTAAGAGAACATTTTGTTTCTTCAATAATGACTTCAGAGACGACCCGGTAATACTATTCTTCGCTTCTGCGCGCGACATTTCCCGCCCGGCACCATGGCTGGCGGAGTTGAGGGAGTCCGGGTTACCCAGCCCCCGAACGATAAAGCCGGGATCGGCCATAGAACCGGGGATGATGCCCAGTTCTCCTTTGGCGGCGGGGGTTGCTCCCTTACGGTGGACGATCACTTCGCGCCCGTCGGGGAGGCGGTCTTTCCAGGCGAAGTTGTGGTGGTTCTCGATGCGAACGATGGCTCGCTCGCCGAGGGATTTACCGATGCGGGCGTGGATGTCGTCGTGGCAGGCGGAGGCGTAGTCTCCGGCCAGGGTCATGGCGGCCCAGTATTCCGCGCCGGAGTCTTTACGGATGTCTAACCAGGCGAGGTTCTTGAGTTGCTTCGGTAAGCGGCACTCTTTCATGGCGAGGTCGGTATAGTGCATGGCCAGCTTTGCCCCCATCCCCCGGGAGCCGGAGTGGGACAGTAAGGCGAGGTAACTACCCACCGGACGTTCAAAAGCGTTGTTCTCCGGCAGCTCTACCCTGCCAAATTCTACAAAATGGTTGCCGCCGCCGCTGGAGCCGAGTTGTTTCGCTGCTTTACCGAGCAATGCTTTTGCGGTGGGTAAGTAGCGGAAAGCTTCGTTAGTCAAAACGGCATGGTCGTTGGCGCGGTCGTGGGTTTGCAGGCCGAAGGCGGTTTGCTTGCGTAGGATGGTGGCTAGGCGGGGTTGGTCTGCGTCCGCCAGTTCTCCGGGGAGGTCGTAGACGGAGAGGCACATCCGGCAGCCGATGTCTACGCCGACGCCGTAGGGAATTACGGCATTTTCAGTGGCGAGTACGCCGCCGATGGGCAGTCCGTAGCCGTGGTGCGCGTCGGGCATCAGCGCTCCTGCGGCAGCGACGGGCAGGCGCATGGCATCGTAGAGTTGCTGCACGGCGTTGGGGGCGATGCCCGCTTTGCTTTTGAAGATGCGGAAGGCTTCGGGGGATTTCCGGAGTTCGGGGTAGATGATGGCTGCTTCGTCAGCAGGAGGTTGGCCGCCTAGCTCGATGGCTACTCCCTTCCAGTTGTCGTCGTTGATGAAGTTGTCCGGATGGGCGAGGAGGTTGGCCAGGGTTGCGTCGCGCCAGGCATCAGGCTCCCGTTTGAACGACTTGTTCATGATGGTGACGGCGAGGCCAGCAGGACGCTTGGGCCAACCGCGTTTGATGAGGTCTTTTGCTCTTAGTTTGGGCATAGCGGGATGGGAACGCTTTGCGGAGTGGGAATAGTTGCGGCAGGTTACCCGCGCCTTTAGGCCGTGTGGGTGCGCGGGCCTTCAGGCTCGAAATTTAT
>CAYWMW010000114.1:0-12729 GCA_964458975.1 uncultured Lewinella sp.
TGAACTCACCCACTAGGCTTAAGCCCTAACCCGCCAGTTGATAGAGTTAGTGGCTTCACGATACCGCAAATGCAACAATCGTTGAACGGATCAACTACCTTGGGGCAGTTCGAAATCAGTTTGAGAGAAGTCCATGACAATCCCACAGAAAATAATTTGGCCGAACTCTTTAAATACGCTGACGATGTGCCATAAAAAGGTGCCTCCTCTTTTAATTTCACCAACCTACTTCACCTCCCGAATAGAACTCTCCCCCCGTTTGGTCATATCCGTATCCAGCATCCGCTGCTCCAGCCATTTGCGGTTTTTGGCGATCTCGCCGTTCAGGTAGCGTTCGGTCATCAGGGAAGCGATGGGCGCAGCGATGGTACCGCCGTAGCCCCCGTTCTCGATGTACACCAGGATGGCAATTTTAGGATTGTTCATGGGCGCGAAAGCGGTGAACACGGAGTGGTCTTTGCCCTTCCAGTTTTGTACCGTACCGGTTTTGCCGCAGATGTCGATGCCGGGGATTTGGGCGATGCGGGCCGTTCCGTTCAGCACCGTTTGCCGCATCCCGGACACAACGGTTTCAAAGTGCTCGCGGTTGATGGCGATGTCGTGCCGTTCGATGTTTAACTGCTGTTGCTTTCGGTCGTTGCCCACCCGGGCTCCTTTCACAAGGTGGGGCGTGTACCAGTGGCCCCGGTTGGCGATGGCGGCGATGAAGTTGGCGATCTGGAGGCTCGTCATTTCGTACTCTCCCTGGCCGATGGCCAAAGAGCGGTTCCAGATGGCCTTCCAGCGGCGTTCCTCACTGTGTTGTTTGCGCAGGAACGTACTGTCGGGAACGAGGCCCTTAATCTCTCCCGGAAAATCAATGCCTAGTTTTTGACCAAGACCAAATTGGTAGAGGTAGTCGTTGAATTCATTCAGCCCTTTCATTGATTTATCAGAGCCGTGCCGGTTTACGTTCTCCAACCAGGCGGTGACGAAGTAATTGTTACAACTCTGCGCGATGGCTTGTTCTACGTTGCTGATGTAAGGGTGAGCGTGGCAGCCGACCAACATCTTACCCCCGCTGTAGAAACCACCTCTGCAGGCCATGCCCCGGTTCCGGATCAGCGTACCTGTCTGCAGACCAATTAAAGAAACCAGCGTCTTAAACGGCGAGCCTGGCGCGTATTTTCCATTGATGGCCCGGTTCAGAAGTGGTTGAAGACTGTCTCGTTGCAGGGTGGTAAAAGCCCGGCTTCTTCCCCGCCCAATACGCAATGCATTCGGGTCGTAGGTTGGGGCGGAGATCATGGAAAGAATCTCTCCGGTAGCGGGCTCAATGGCGATCACCGTACCGATCTTATTGACCATCAGGCTTTCCCCGTACTTCTGGAGGTCGAGGTCGAGGGTGGTGATTAAGTCGGAGCCGACGACGGCTTCGTCTTCGTCCTGAACATCACCTACATCACGGCCGAGCCGGTCGAGGTATAGCCATTTCTCTCCCTTTTCTCCCCGGAGCATTTCTTCGTACTGGTACTCGAGCCCGGAGAGGCCGTGGTAATCACCGGTTACGTAGCGACCGTCTCCTTCGGTAATGGCTTTTTTGTTTACCTCACTCATGTAGCCGAGTACGTGGGCGGCGGCGCGGTGGGTGTAGCCCCGCATACTCCGCAGGCTCGCCGAGAAGCCGGGGAACCGAAAGAGGTTCTCCTGAAAGGTGGCGTACACATGGGGTGGCACGTTCGGTAAAAAGATGAACGCCTTCCGCTTGGTGTATTTATGGCCCCACTCTTTGGGGATGCTTTCCTCGAAGAACTCCGGCGTGATGCGAAGGAGTTCACAAAAGGCTGTCGTATCGAACGTCTCCGCGTGCTTCGCGAAGTCCCGGTAAGTCATTTCAATCTGGTACACCGGCTCGTTGACGGTGAGGTGTTTCCCGTTCCGGTCCAGCATCAGCCCCCGGGCGGGGTAGAGGGTTACCTTACCCGAGCCCACGCGCTCCGCGCGTGCCCTAAAGCTGGCATCAAACAACTGCAACTGAGCCGCCTTGCCCAACAGCAATACGGCAACCAGCAGGAAGATGATCCTGATCACGGCGCCACGGCTATCCAGTCTTGTTGTATTGTGTAGGCTTTGCATTTGTTGGTTGATCCCAAAGGTAAGGAACGTGTTGAAGAATTTAGGGTTCAGCATTCAGGTTTCAGCGTTCAAACGGGAACTATAGCGGCGGTAGCCTAAATGCTGAATGCTAAATGCTGAATTTCAGGTGTTGAGAAAAGGCGCAGCTACTCAGAAAGATTACGGCAAACGGTACCTGCATGCCGGAAACTATATTCTCGGTCGCAAAAAAGAAACCAGTACACCACACAGCAAAATGGAAACAGGAATGGTAAGCAAACTCTTCAAAATTATCTGCTTCCAGAATACCGGACTAAAGGCTTCCATGCTGAAATAGAAGATGGTGTAGCCCGCCACGAGGTAGGCCAGGTACGAAAGCCACCAGCTGGGGCTAAGGTCTTTCCCGTCCGGGCTGGCCTTTACTTTATAGCCGTCGCGTGGTTCCAAAACGGAGAGGACGTACTGCCGGATGTACCCACAAAAGGTAGCTGCGGCAGCGTGTACGCCCAGGCTCTCGTAGAAGAAATCTACCCCCAGGCCAAAGAAAAATGCAATGATGACCACCAGTGGCTTCGGCGTCCGCAGCGGTAGCAGCGCAATGAAGAGCGGACTAAGGAATACAAACACGTACTCCGCGCCGCCCCACCCCAGGCTCACCTGCCGGAAAACAAAAACCTGCAGAAAAAGCAGGACGATGAACCTGATGATGTTGCTTGCCGCATCTACTCCTCCCATCTATCTTAACGGTTTTAGTTTGGCGAGTTCTTCCTTAAACAGGTCGCGCACAACGAGAGCACTACTGGTGTGCAAGGGGTCGTTGATGAGTTTAACGATCAGGTTCTGGCTGCCCGTACCCGCTTGTACTTCGCTGCTCTCTACCGTACCGATCACCTGCCCGGTTGGGAAAACGTTGCTGAAGCCGGTAGTGAAAACGGTGTCCCCCTTTTCGATGGTCAGGAAGTCAGCAATATCGGTCAGTACCATAATGCGGGGGTCCTGGCCCTCCCACTGTAGGGTACCGTAGGCGTTGTTGCGCAAGCCCGCACTTATCCTTGTAGATCGGTGAAGAATAGAGATCACGCGGGAGAAATTCTCCGTGGGCTTGTCCACAATGCCAATCAAGCCCTCACTGCCAACCACCCCCTGCCCGGCGGCAACGCCCTGGCTCTTGCCGCGGTCAATCACCAGGGTGTTGTAAGGAGAGTAAGCCGAACGGTTCACAACGTTGGCCGTAAGGTGGATGAAGCGCTGCGCGTAAGCCGGGTCTTGCACACTGTCCGTTTCTACCGCAATGGAATAGCCCGATTCGGGGAGGCGGCTTCTCAGGTCCGCAATCTCCCGCCGCTGAATCTCATTCTCTTCCTTCAGGTTCAGGTAACCCTCCACCGTTCCCGCTCCGCTTTTTACGCTGCCCGTCACGATCGAGGCCGTCTCTACGGCAATCGCACTCTGCGGGCTATTAAAGTTCACGATCAGGTACAGGCATAGAAGTTGCAGACCCACAAAGGTGAAAAAACTACCATTCTTGTAAAAGATGCGAAGGATCTGCTCCATTCTAACTAACTGAGCTACTAGGCACCAAAATAGCCCGAAACCGCTGCGTATCGCTAAGTGCCTTACTCGTACCGCGCACTACCGCGCTCAACGGATCGTCGGCTACGTGTACGGGGAGTTGGGTCTTGGCGGAAAGGCGCTTATCGAGGCCGCGAAGCAGGGCACCGCCGCCGGTGAGGTAAAGGCCGGTGGAGTAAATATCGGAGGCCAGCTCGGGGGGCGTCGTTTCCAGGGCGCGGATGACGGCTTCTTCGATGGCGACGATGCTCTCGTCCAGCGCAGTAGAAATTTCCTGGTAGGTTACCGTGATCTGGCGCGGAATTCCGTTCAGTAAGTCACGTCCGTTGACGGCGTAGGATGGGGGCGGGTCGTCCAGCTCGGGCAGGGCGGAGCCGACGGCGATTTTGATCTTTTCGGCCGTACGCTCTCCGATCAGGATGTTGTGCTGCCGCTTCATGTAGCTTACGATGTTTTCGGTGAACTCATCTCCAGCCGTACGGATGGATTGGTCACAGACGATGCCGGACAGTGCGATAACGGCAATCTCCGTCGTACCACCACCGATGTCGATGATCATGTTGCCGACGGGTTCTTCCACGTCCAGGCCGATACCGAGGGCGGCGGCCATGGGTTCGTAGATCAGGTAAGTTTCCTTAGAGTCAACGCGGGCGGCGGATTCGAAAACGGCACGTTTTTCCACTTCGGTGATGCCGGAGGGAATACAGATCACCATTTTCAGGTGGGTGAAGAAGGAGCGGCGGGTGCCGATCATCTCAATCATCCCTTTGATCATGTGCTCGGCGGCGCGGAAGTCTGCGATGACCCCGTCTTTTAGTGGGCGCACGGTCTTGATGGTGTCGTGCGTCTTCTCGTGCATCTGCATGGCGCGGCGGCCGACGGCAATCGTCTCCTCGGTCTTCCGGTTGATGGCTACGATGGACGGCTCATTGACCACCACCTGATCGTTCTGGATGATCAGCGTGTTCGCTGTCCCCAAATCGATGGCTAAATTTTGTTGAAATAGGCTGAAAAACCTCATCTGAATGTTTGTGTCTGGAAGGTCGCCGGATATGTTCCTTGGAAGAGCATCTTGGTCTCATCCTTATAATAACATCCAGCGTCAACTTCGTTGGTTTCCGCAAAAGTCGTAAAAAGTACCCGTAAACCCTTGTATTCGGACGTTTATTGTTGTGATTCAGGCGTTAAGTTATTTTTGTCCTGTTTTTTGGGCGCAAACGCAGGTGCAATGAGGGGTTTAAAACATCGCTCCTCCCTGCAATCATTGTCTCGCCCGATTCTTCCAGGCCGAGTTCCTGACCGGATAAAACAAAGAGGTTTGGGCACTTCGCACAAGCAGTAACTCACCTCGGAAGGCTTCACCAGGGCCCCAAAACGCCCTTTGCACCTGCGGCCGCGCCCCTACAAACCCAACTTTTCGTAATTTGCCCCAAAGTAAACTGTTTAAAACGATCAAGCACATGTCCGACCAGCGCCCCTGGCTAGCCCAATACCCCGCCGGCATCCCCGCCAATATTGACCCTACCACGTACACCACCCTTAAAGATTTGCTCGCCGACGCGACCAAGAAGTATAAGTCAAAACCCGCCTTCAAGTGCATGGGTAAAGCGATCAGCTACGGGGAGCTCGATAAAATGTCTGATGCCTTCGGTGCCTACCTGCACTACCGTGGCCTGCAACCGGGAGACAGCGTTGCCGTCATGATGCCCAACCTGCTGCAGTACCCGATCGCCCTGCACGGCATCCTCAAAGCTGGCCTCGTGATCGTGAACACCAACCCGCTCTACACTCCTCGGGAAATGAAGCACCAGTTTACGGATAGCGGAGCAAAAGCGGTCATCATCGCCGAAAACTTTGCCGCCAACCTGGAAGAAATTATCGGCGATACGGACATCAAAACCGTCATCACCACCAGTATCGGTGAACTGCTCGGCTTCATCAAAGGGGGGATCACCAACTTCGTTGTGCGCAGCGTGAAGAAGATGGTGCCGAAGTACAACCTACCCGGCGCGGTAACCTTCAAAACCGCCCTCGCCGAAGGCGGAAAGCAGAAGCTCCCCGTATTTGAGGGCAAGCACGACGATACCATCGCCCTACAGTACACCGGCGGTACCACCGGGGTCTCCAAAGGGGCCATGCTCTCCAACAAAAACCTCATTGCCAACGGTTTGCAGGCCAAGGCCTGGCTCAAGGATAAGTTCGAGGAGGGAGGAGAAGGCGCCATGCTCTGCCCACTACCCCTTTACCACATCTTTGCTTTTTCGGTGAACTCCGTCGGCCTGTTCATCCACGGCGTCTGCAACGTACTCATCACCAACCCGCGCGACCTGGGCACCATCAACGACGCCTTCAAAGACAACAAAATTGCCGGCATGACGGGCGTGAACACGCTCTTCAACGGCCTGCTGAACAACAGCGGCTTCAAGGCGCTTGACTTTCGCCACCTGCGCGCCGTCGTCGGCGGCGGAATGGCCGTGCAGCGCCCGGTCGCTGAAGCTTGGCAGAAGCTGACAGGGATCCCCCTCAGCGAAGGCTACGGCCTCACCGAATCCAGCCCCTGCGCCAGCATGAACCCGCTGGACGGCACCGAGCGCATCGGTACCATCGGCCTACCGATGTCCAGCACCGATATGCGCATCTGGAACGAAGACGAAGACCGCCTCGCTACTGCCGAGGAACGCGGCGAGATCCACATCAAAGGCCCGCAAGTAATGAAGGGCTACCTCAACCGCCCCGAAGCCACCGCCGAAGTAATCACCTCTGATGGTTGGCTAAAAACGGGCGACATCGGCATGATGTCTGAAGACGGTTTCTTCCGCATCGTAGACCGCAAGAAAGACATGATCCTGGTCTCGGGCTTCAACGTATACCCCAACGAGGTGGAAGACGTGCTCGCCGGCCACCCGAAGGTGCTGGAGCTGGCCGCCGTCGGCATCCCGTCGGAGAAGTCTGGCGAAGTCGTCAAGGTCTTCGTCGTCAAGAAAGATAAGTCCCTCACCGAAGACGAGGTGATCGCCTACGCCCGCGAAAACATGACCGGCTACAAAGTACCCAAGGCCGTTGAGTTTCGGGACGATCTGCCGAAATCCAACGTCGGCAAAATCCTCCGGCGGATGCTGCGGGAGTAACCCCCGGAGTGAGCTGCCTCCGGCAGCGAGATTGGACCGATCTGCCTCCGGCAAAGAGCTTTCGATGCGCTTCGCGCAAAAGTAAAATCTCACAGAGTTTAACAGAGTTAGGAGGGCTTTGACGCTTGGTTACTCTGTTTAACGCTGTGTGGACCTCTGGGAAACGCTGTGAGATAAATAAATCGCGTAGCGAGCGCAGCTCGGAGGCAAACCAAATCAATCTCCTTGCCGGAAGCAATTCGCTCCAGTAAACTCAACCCCCCTCCAAAAGCGTTATAACGGGACCCTAACCAAGCTCCCCGTGAAAACAACAAACTTCTTCCTGTCCTTCCTGATCGTAGTGGCTGCCTTCGCTGTTGGTCGCTATGCCTTTCCAACGTCCCCTGTACCTGCGGCCGCGCCCGAAGAAATGACGGTGAACGCTACCGAAGTACCGGCCGTGAACCGCAGCGAAAACCCCATACAAGGCTCAATTTCGGCAGAAGATGCACTGGCCTACACGCCCTCCGAACTGCATACGATCCGGCTGTTCGAGAACGCTTCCCCCTCAGTTTGTTACATCACGACTAAGGCCCAGCGCCGTAGCTTCTGGACGCGGGACGTGAGCGAGGTGCCCGCCGGCTCCGGTTCTGGTTTCGTCTGGGACAATAAGGGCCACATCATCACCAACTACCACGTGATCCGGGACGCGAGCCGCGCCATCGTCACCCTTGCCAACGGCGAAGACTACGAAGCCAAACTGATCGGCATCGCCAAGGAAAAAGACCTCGCTGTACTCCGCATTGAGGCACCTAAAAAGGCCCTGCAACCCATTCCCGTAGGTACGTCGCAAGACATCCGCGTGGGGCAGGCGGTCTACGCCATCGGTAACCCCTTCGGCCTCGACCAGACGCTGACGACCGGCATCGTCTCCGCCCTCGACCGCGAGATCAACAGCCAGGCGAACGTCCCGATTCGCGGCGTGATCCAGTCCGATGCCGCCATCAACCCCGGCAACTCCGGCGGGCCGCTGCTGGACAGCCGGGGGATGCTCATTGGTGTAAATACAGCAATTTATAGCCCGTCCGGAGCGTCGGCAGGCATCGGTTTCAGTATCCCTGTGGATGTAGTGCGCTACGTTGTTCCCGACCTGATCCGTTACGGCGAAGTACGCCGTGCCAGCCTCGGTGTTGACTTTTACCGGTACTGGCGCGGTACGGGTTTGGTTATCGACAACGTACTCCCCGAAGGCCCCGCCGGAAGCATCGGCGTGCGCGGATTGAGCCGGGATACCCGTGGCAACCGGGTGCTTGGCGATGTCCTGATCGGGATCAACGGCAAAGCCATCAAAACCACCACAGACTATTTCCTCACGATGGAAAACTTTGAACCCGGCCAGCGGGTGACGCTCACCCTCGTCCGGGATGAACGGGAAATTGAGGTGGAGGTGGAGTTGGGGAGTTCGGTGGAGTAGCTCGTCGGCCGAGCGGTTCCAACCCAGACCCGGAGGGTCGCCTAGCCTAGCGAGGGGTGGAGGCTGATCCGCAGGATCTGCCGCAACCCCTCGCAAATGGTGGATGCAACGCACCCCCTCTGTCAGCGCTTAAACTCCGAGCTAGCCGCCCACTTAGGCCAGGTCTCTCCGTTCGCGAGCCGCAGACCAACCTGGTAGAGCAACTCCCCATCCTGCACCGCGCCGCCCAGCGGCCAGTCGCCAGCGCTGTACTCATCGGCGGGCTGGTGATAGCGCTGGGCGACGAAGCCGTCGCGCTGTTCCTGTGCGTATGCTTTGCCTTTGGTGGCGTGCTCGTAGCCACCGGCGGCGTAGAGCGCGGGTACTCCGCCTTTGGCGAAGTTGAAATGATCGGAGCGGTAGAAGTAGCCTTTTTCGGGCTCGGGATCGGACTGCACGTAGCGCCCCTGTTCTTTGGCGACGGCGGTGGCCAGCGCGTCCATCTCGCTGTGGCCGAGGCCGGTGATGGTGAGGTCTTTCGCTTCGCCGATGGGGTTAATGCCGTCGATGTTGATGTTGGCGACCGTTTTTTCAAGCGGATACACCGGGTTGTTGACGTAGTAGGCGCTGCCCCAAAGGCCCTGCTCCTCGGCGGTGACGAAGAGGAAGACGACGGAGCGGGCGGGCTGCTCGCCTTGCTTGCTGTAGGCTTCGGCGATGGATAGGAGCTGGGCCGTTCCGGAGGCATTGTCTAATGCGCCGTTGTAGATCGAGTCTCCGTCTACGGCGGGGCCGACGCCGATGTGGTCCCAGTGGGCGGTGTAGACGACGTATTCGTCCGGGCGCTCGCTGCCGGGCAGGGTGGCGATGACGTTGTAGGACTTGTCGAAGCGGAGGTCGTTGTTGACCGTATTGGTGAAGGTAGCTTTTAAGGGGACGGGCTCGAAGTTGGGGCTGGCGGCGTCGGCGAACCAGCCAGTTTTGTCTTTATCGGCGATGGTGAAGAGCTGCTTGGCGGCGTCGAGCGAGATCCAGCCCGCGACGGCGAGTTTTGGGCTGCCGTCGTCTTCCAGCGTCAGGCGGGTACCGGACCAGGAGCTCTGGACGACGAACCACGGATAGCCCGCCGCGCCGGGTTCGTGGATGATGAGGCAGGCCGCCGCGCCCTGGCGGGCGGCTTCCTCAAATTTATAGGTCCACCGGCCGTAGTAGGTCATTTCCTTGCCTTTGAACATCGTTTCGTCTTCCATGTAGTAACCGGGGTCGTTGACCATCACGACAACGGTTTTGCCCTTCACGTCCAGGTTTTCGTAGTCGTTCCAGCCGTATTCGGGGGCAACGATGCCGAAGCCGGCGAAGACCATCTCGGAGCCGGTCACGCTTACACTTTCTACCGGCCTTTCGCTGTAGGTGACGATCTCTTTTTGCTGGGTCCAGGTCAGGCTCCGGTTGCGGTCCAGACCAATCTGTACGGCTTCGGGTTGGCCGGTTATTTCCACCATCGGTACTTCCTGGCGGTAGCTGCTGCCGTTGCCGGGTTCGAGGTTGAGGGCTTTGAGTTCTTTTTCGAGGTAGTTTAGCGTCAGTCCTTCGCCTTCGCTGAAGGGCAGGCGGCCGCCGTATTTGTCGGAGGCCAGTTCGGCGAGGTGGCGGTCTATGGTGGCCGAGTCAATCAACGGCCCGTCGGCATTACCCGTGTTTTCGGGGGCGCGGCCGCAGGATGCCAGGGTGAGGATTAAGGAGCAGAGGAGGAGGAGCTTGCGCATGGTCTGTTTTTATTTGAGGGTTAAGATACATCCACGGTCGAGGAGTTTTACTCTACGGTGAGCACACATCTTTACGGGCGTATATTTCTCTACAAAACCCCAACCCCTGCCCCACAGGGGAGGGGCTTGTGAAAACGCAATGCGTTTTTAGAGAAAAGTCAGTAGCACTAACAAACATTATCAATAAATGAGAACAACCGTAGCACCTACTCATGAAGTGAAGGCAGAGCCGCAGCGTTTTTGCTCCCCTCCCCAGCCGGAGGCGGCTTGGGGAGGGGCTGGGGGAGAGGGTTTTACGCGGCTGTAAACTTGTGTGCTCACCGTAGAGTTTTACTCCGTGCAGAGACGTACAGTAGGCAAGCGCCTCTGCTCGGAGTACAGCTACCATTGTTACGTAGTCCAGCGGTGCATAAACAAACCAATTCTTACAATTCCCACATTGCACCCCGACTGAGTCGAAGGTTCCGCTACGCTTCACCTTCGGCCACGCCTGATGATGTCCTGCCAGTGTCTTCCTGGTCAAGGCTATTTTACTAAAGATGAAATTATTTTAACATGATCTTGTATTGTATATTTGCGCATGAACAAAACTATATTTCAACGATTCGTCTTTTCCCGCTATCAATACTGAGGGTGAAACGGTAGCGGCTCAGAATATCCTAATTGAAGAGCTTGAAAGCTTAACTGAAAAATTTACGTAAATACTTTTACCATGAAAAATGATGCTAAAAATATCCTATTTGTTATTTGTCTCTTGTTACCACTATTCATCGTTACCAGTTGTACTGAACAAAGTCAGCATAGTGTTTCGGTAGAAGAGACTATAGGTGTGAGCCCAGAATATGCGAATTACGAAAACGCTTATTCCGACCTCACTAATTTTTTAATGAACAGCGATTTCAAATCATCGAAACTACATGATGTAATGATAAGTAATGGCTATGTATCTTTTGGGGAGATTCCTCAAGATAAGCTGGAGGGTATTACTGGGGTGTCTAAGTATTTTGCGCTTCAACAAACTCTGGATACAGCTTTGGATGCACTTAATCAGAAATACGATTATCTTGAAGTAGATGAAAAAGTTCGTCTTGAGATACAGAGAGTATATGGAGCAAAACCTGCTTTGTCAACAACAATAGACTAGCAGCCTATCGGAGGGTAAGGCGCTCGGTTGGGGAGGGGATATTCGGTAGTTTCATGCTGGCAAGTAGCATTTGTTGTAGCTGGTAAAGTTGCTCATTCTCTTCCGTAAAAGGCTACTACTTCAAGCAACTTCGGGCCGTCAGGCGAGGTTTTGTCCGGCTTCGCCGGTCCAAAACAACTCGGCTGATGACCTACGCTTCGTTTCCACTCCTGCCGTAACTTTTTAAGCCATCGGTGCTGGTTCTGCCAACCGGGCTTGCTTGATGGCTGCCGCGATGCCATCCCAAAGCGCAATCCTGGCCTTCAGGGCATCTTTGGCTACCTGCTCGGCCTCCGCCCACTTTTGTACGTCATCGCCGCAGAGTTCACTGACCATCAGCAGGCTCAGTGGCCCGTGCTCGTCTCCGTCAACCTCAATGTGGCGCTCGATGTAGTAAAGAAACTTTGGGTAGGCGCTGCTGCCAGCGCGGTCTTTGGTTTGGTTCAGGATGGCGATGAAGAGGTCGGGGATCAGGTCTTCGCGGCCGAAGGTGAAGGCGGCGGCGACCTTGTGCTCTTTGCCTTCGCGGATGAGGCCGAAGGTGAAGTTCAGAAACTCCCGCACGGCCGTTGGTACGCGGCTTGTCCAGGCCGCACGGTCGATGTCAGCAAGCCCCTTCAGCTCACGGAGGAAGTGCTCTATGCCTGCGGTAGAGGTGCCTACCTCGCGCATGGCGTTCAGGTACATCTCGAAGTGGCTGGTGGGCTCGCCCCGCTCGTTGATGTCGCTTTCTTCGCCCCAGACGATCTCGTTGATGAAGCGGGCCAGGGTAGCGTTAGGGGCAGGCCGCCACGGCAGGGTAGTGGTGGTCAGGCTGGCCTGGAGCGATTTTAGCAGCGACATGAAATCCCAAACGGCAAAAACGTGGTGGCTGGCAAAAACGCGCAGGTCGGCGATGTCGTTCAGCTCTTCGTACAGCGGGTGCTGGCGGAGCTGCTTCCGCAGGCTTGCGGTCTTGGTTTCGATGCGTAGCAGGTTGGTATTTTGTGGTGCATCCATGGCATTAATTTTGTTGTCTTAACCAACTCTTGCACCTTTGGATTACGCTTGAGTTTGTTTTTACATTTTTATGGCTTTGTTGGCTTTGGTTATCGTGTGTTTCAGTTGGTTGACGCTACCATCATCGGAGCTGGACGGCTCTGCTCGCTGCGCTCGTAATCCTCTCCCCCGGCCCCTTTACTCCGGGAGAGGAGAGTTCTGGAGCCGCTGCGCGCTACCGCCTTCGCTGGATAGTGGTGGCTACGGTGGTTGGTGCGTTAATGACTTTGTTTTGGGTGTGCTTCCCAGCGGGGCGCAAGGTTGAGGTGCAAAGACCGAGCACTCAACCTCCCCCCTGCACCTGCGTCCGCGCCCTTAATAAAGTAGTAAAAAAGTCCGTACTTTCAACCTATGAAAAACATACTTCTACTCTGCCTTGCCCTGACTTTTTGCGCTTGTCAGCCCACTGAAAACGATACGATGGAAGCCGCCACCAAAAAGACTTCCTCAACTAATAGCCAGGAAGCCCCCGAATACGCCATGGTAATCCACGGCGGAGCGGGCACCATCCTGAAG
>CAYWMW010000115.1:0-6281 GCA_964458975.1 uncultured Lewinella sp.
GGCCGCGAGCGCCATTTTTTAAACGGATAACTTATTGTTCCGCAACCCCTAAGTATTTTGTTCCTTCAGGAAGTTTCAGAAAGTCGAGAATAAAAGGCGCTCTAATCAGGTCTTCAGGGCGCACTGTGCGCTGGCCTTCCCGCGACATTTTCAGAATTTCATCATATTTATTTCAAACACTTTTAAGTTAAATCGCCACTACTTTCGCTTAACCGAAACTGGCAGACCAGACGCCCCACTCTCGTAGGCCCCCTCCAAAACCTGGAGGCTCCGCAAATAATCCTCACCACCGGTCTCAAACGGTTGACCCGAGACAAAAGCTTCGAGAAAATGTTTTTGCAAAGCATAAACACAGTCCCCCGCAAAGCCGACCGGTTCGTGGTGGTAGCTGATGTCTACCTCTTCGGCTCCTAATTTTTGCAGTGTCAAACGACCATCGAGGTAAAGCCTCAGGGTACCGGCGTTGCCTTCCACAATTGTTGTCCCGAAGGTGTAGCGCGGGTTCGGGTGGTTGGCGTCGTTGTAGCGGTTCCCGTCGATGATGCCCTGGGCTCCGCTGGCAAAATCCAGTAAGACGAGCGCACAGTCTTCGCCTTCGATGGCGGGGTTCAGCTTGCGGAGTTTGGCGAAAACGCTCGTCACATCTCCGGCCAGGTAGCGGAGCACGTCGATGTAGTGGATGCCGGTTTCGTGCAGCAGCAACCGCGGCATCGTGCGAAAATATGGCTGGCGGGCCAGGTAAGCGTCTTCGGCCCAGCCGTCTCCGGTGCGCATCCTTTGGGTAATGGTATGGATTTTGTCGCCGATGGCTCCCGCCTCGATTTGCCGCTTGATCTCCCGGTGCCAGGGCTGGAAGCGGAAGTTCTCGTGCACCATGAAGCGCTTTTGGGCGCGGACGCAGGTGCGATGAATGCTTTCCGACTCCGCCAGCGTATCCGCCAGTGGCTTCTGGCAAATGACGTGCTTGCCCAGCGCGGTCACCAGCTCCACGAGCGGGAGGTGCGTCGTGGGCGGGGTGATGATGTCCGCCACCGCAAAGTCTACGGCTTCACACATCGTTTCAACGTCGGTAAATACGAGGGGGACACCAAATTCTTCCGCCAAAGCGCGGGCCTTGGCTTCGTCGTGATCACAGATGGCAACAAGTTCAGCGTCGGGCAGGCGCATCCAGGCATCGATGTGGAAGCGGGCGAAGTATCCGGCTCCTATGCAGGCTATTTTAGTCATATTTTCCAGTAGTCGCGGCTTTAGCCGCTGGCTTACAATATTTTTCAAGTCAGCGGCTGAAGCCGCGACTACTTAATAACTTAACCCCTCCTCCGCCCGTACCCGCAGCCAAAGGAAAATGGCGACGACGTTGAGGGCGGCCGCAAAGTAGAAAAAGGCCGATGCGCCACCGAGCCAAGCCGTGAGGTACGGAAAGGCCAGCGCGGTGAGGAATGCTCCGATGTTACCAGCCATGTTCATCGTCCCCGATACTGCACCTGCGCTCCGTCGCCCAATGTCGACACATAAGGTCCAGGAAGGCGGCAGCGTCATATCCGCCCCGAAGATGGCCACCGAAATGGCAATGACCGCCAGCAGCGCCGAGTCCGCAAACACACAACCGATGAGGCCAAGGGCCGCCAACGAAAAACCGATGACGGCCGGGAGGACGCGCGAACGATTCATGTTCCCCTTCCGGAAGATATTATCGATCATCGCGCCACCAACCCAGTTGCCCACCGCCCCGGCAACGAAGGGCGCCGAGGTGTACCAGCCGGCATCCAGGGCACTCAGGTTGTACGTCTCCTTGAAGTAAGGAAACAACCAGGTGAGCGCAAAGAAAAAGGTAAAGTTGGAGCAGAAGTATTGCAGCACCACCGACCACATATTCTTCGACCCCGACAGGTCGTTGAACGACAAATTTTCGGGCTCATCCGCCGCAACTTGTTGCCGCGTAGCCAGTATCTCGTCGCGCTCGGCGGCGCTCAGCGCCGGGTGTTCTTCGGGCGTATCGCGGAAGGCGAAGTACCAAGCAACGGCCCACACCAGCCCGATGAGGCCGAGAATGACGAAGGCGTTGCGCCAGCCAAAGTCGGTAATCAGCCACGCCACAAAGGGCAAAGCGAAGGCCGCGCCCAGCCGGGAACCGGAAAAGTTGAGCCCCGTCACCGTGCCCCGTTCCTTCAGCGGAATCCAGCTGTAAGTCGCCCGCGCCATGCCCGGAAATGCGCCGGCTTCGCCCGCGCCGAAGGCGAAGCGCACCACCATAAGGTTAATGAAATTCGTCACCGCGCCGGTCATCGCCGTCAGGATGGACCAGATCGAAACAATGCCCGCCAGCACCTTGCGCGGTCCGTATTTATCGGCCAGCAAACCGCTCGGCACCTGAAACAAGGCGTAGCCCAGGGCGAAAATACTGAGCACCCAGCCCATCTGCTTGTCCGACAGCATCAGGTCTCCGGCGATGGACTCTTTCGCCACCGAGATGCACACCCGGTCTACGTAAAGTAAGAGTGCCAGCAGGAACATGCCTGCGGCAACAAAGTAGCGGCCTTTCATAAAATAGTGTTTTGCATGATCGAAGTAAGGGCATCCTCTCCACCGACGTTACCGGGGTAGATGATGAACGGCATATTGGGGAATTTGCTCTCCGGCCCCAGCTCCCAGGTCGGCACGCCCGCCTGTACCTGGCCCAGGGCCAGGGCGCGTTTTACGCCGAGGCTCTCGGTGGCGATGCGGCTGGAAGTGATGCCGCCTTTGGTGAGGAGGAAGGAGGGTTGGACCTCCAACCCCGCCACCACTTCCTCCAGGTAGGTGGAGACTTTTGCGGCAATGTCCAGATTAGCGTCGGCGCCTTCGGTGATGATGACTTCGCGGCTGGTGAAAAGCAGAACGTCTTTACCCGCCAGCAAGTCTTTGCTGATTTTTTGGGCGAGATCGCAGGATGCAAGGGCCGGTTTTTCAAAGAGCAAGGCGCGCACGTCAACTTCGTACTCGCTGAGGTTTGCGTTGCTTTGCAGGTGCGCCAGCTGCTCCGTCGTTTTCGGTACGTGGGAACCGACAACGATGAGGCCGCCGTGTTCGGCCTTGCGCTTCAGCTTGAGTAAGGGCCGGTCTGGCTGGCCGAGGAGAGCTTTGATGAAGGAGGCGGAGGTGCGGAGTTGGAGGAAACGGGTAAAGCTTAAAATGGCCAGCGCCGCTCGTTTCAGGTCTGTATAATCTGCAGCATTGATGATTACCTGAGCTTCTGCTGGCAGGCTTTCAAGTTTCTCTTTCAGCGGCAATGGTACTTTACTTCTTAGGTCGTCAATACTGATACTGAGTACCTCATTCGCTGAAATGCCGCCTTCGGTTTTTTCCTCAACCCATTCCTTTAAATTGGAGGACCGATAGCCGAAACTGTCATCTTTAGCAAATGGTGTTTGCCCGGCGGGTAGTAGTCTTTCTCCTTCCCTGACGTAGTGGACATCGTTGATGGTGTAGCGACCGCCCTCAAAAAAAGCGGGAATGATAAAGTGCGGAACGTGCTCAAAACCAGTTGCACGGCATAATTCATCTTCCTCCTCCGGGAAATGACCTCTCAGCGTCGAATCTCCCCGGATGATGATTATAAATCGCTTATTGAGCTCGTCGCAGACCTTTCTGATGTTACGCCCTACTCGGCCCAGTAGCTTTTCCATGTCTGCGGTGGATAAAGCCCGAGAGTTGGTAA
The DNA here is from genome assembly GCA_964458975.1 of uncultured Lewinella sp. Lineage (GTDB taxonomy): Bacteria > Bacteroidota > Bacteroidia > Chitinophagales > Saprospiraceae > Neolewinella. The sequence continues at coordinate 3,698 of CAYWMW010000115.1, forward strand.
GTAAGTAAAATAGCTCGGTATCCCTTCTGATTTCTTGGCGGATAGCCTCAACGGTCCATTCAGTTACCACCGGCACATCATACACCGTCTGCGTCCCCGTCGGGTCATCATCCAGGACGATGACCACATCGTACCGGGCAGCGAGGGCTTTCCGGATCGCTTCGTCCAGCCCATCGTCGGGCTGTTGGGCGGGCAAGCCCGCCATCGTCTCCGCAAAGTTTAGTACCGGTAGGTTTTCCATGGTTGGTGGTTGGGTTTGAAACGTTGTTAGCGGGTTTTACCAAATTGTCGCGATTGCTCCTTCCCAGCGTAGCGGTGTGGGGAGGCCGGGAGGGGTTTGAGCGACAATTTGGTTTGCGCCCGTCGAGTTTGGTGATGCTAATTCGCCAGTTGAGTTTTTCACTATACTAGATAGGCGAGTTGAACAGCAAACACCCTTCTAACCCGCTCGGCCGACGAGCCAAGCTAACGCAAGGCTCGGCGGACGAGCTAGCGCTCCTCCAGGGCGATGACCCGGGCCGGAGCCCCGTCTCCTCCACCGATCTTGAGCGGTAGCGCGATGAGGTCTACGCAGTCCCGTTTTATCTTACCCAGCCCCGTCAGGCCTTCGATGATGATGACGTTGGCGGAGAGCAGGATTTGGTGAATCTTCGTCACCTCCGGCAGGTCGTTTACGTCGGCGACGGAGGGGGGCTCCACGCCAAGCATTTTCACTTTATTGGCCACGCACCACTCCGCCAGTTCGACGCTGATACGGGGAAGGGCGTTGCGCCAGCGGTCGTAGTCTGCGGCGAAGAATTCGTCCCAGGCCGTATGGAGCAGCAGGCTGTCTCCTGGTGCCCAGCGGTCGAGGATCGGGGCCAGGATGTCAGTACCGAGCAAGGCCCGGTTTTCGGTTATGATTGGCTTCAGAACCCAGGCCCGGCCGGTCAGTTGTTCCGGGGTGAACTGATCGATCGTGCCCGGCCCGGCGTCGAAGTGTTGCTGGGCGTCCATGTGCGTCCCGACGTGGGAGTACAGGTGGAGCGTCCTTGCATTCCAACCATCTTTCACCCGCGTCCGCGCCTGCTCCCACTCATAGCCGGGAAGGCCATCGGTGTAGGTGTGGGTGAGGTCGTGGAGGTGGTAGTTGGTGAAGTCTATCATAAAGTTTGAGTCGGGAGTTTGGAGTTTGGAGTCTGGAGTACGGGAGTCGGGAGTCGGGAGTCGCTACCGCAAGCACCACTCACTTCGCTTCGCTCATTCGCCTTGGGTGAGCAAGTGTAGCGCTGCGAACGGTGTTTGCGGTAGCGACTCCCGACTCCCGACTCTCGTACTCCCGACTCCTAAAGCGCCGCCAGCGCCGCCTCCGTAATTTCGGTCGTAGAAGCCGTACCACCCAGCTCCGCCGTGAGCGTACCGGAAGCGGTAACGGTATTGATGGCCCGCATGATGTCCGCAGCAGCGGCCGGTTCGCCGATGTGCTCCAGCAGGAGCGCTGCGGACCAAAACTGCCCGATCGGGTTGGCTTTGTTCTGCCCCATGATGTCGGGCGCAGAGCCGTGGATGGGCTCGAACATGGAGGGGAAGTTACCCTCCGGGCAAATGTTTCCGCTACCGCCCAAACCGAGGCTGCCCATGATCGCGCCGCCGAGATCGGAGAGGATGTCGCCGAGCATATTCGTTGTCAGCACCACGTCGAAGTACTCCGGGTGGAGGACGAAGTTGGCCGAAGCCGCGTCGATGTACATATTGCGCAGCGTCACGTCGGGGTAGTCTTTGGCGACCTCCGCGATGGTGTCGTCCCACAACCGCAGGGTGTGGATCATGGTGTTGGATTTCGTGACGTTCGTCACGTGCCCCCGGCGCTTCCGCGCCAGCTCGAAGGCGTATTTGGCGATGCGGCGGGTGCCCACTTTAGTGAAGATGTTGGTGTCTACGGCGAAGCCTTCGGGCGTATCGCCGTACATCGTGCGGCCGGACTGCACGAACTCCCCCTCGTTGTTTTCGCGGATGATGACAAAGTCGATCTCCTTCTGCCCCTTATTGCGGAGCGGGCTTTTCAGGCCGTCAAACAACTGCACGGGGCGGTAATTTACGTACTGCTTAAAGGCCGTGCGCACCAGGTTGGTGAAGTCTTTGAACGGTAAACGGTCGTCTACTTCCGGCAGTCCGACGGCCCCGAAGAGGACGGCGTCGAACTCCTGCAGTTTCTCCAACCCGTCGTCCGGCAAAAAAGCGCCGTGCTTCAGGTAGTGGCCCGCGCCGTAGAGTAGGGTTTCGGATTCGACCGCGAAGCCGTGCTTTTGGGCCACGGCTTCAATCAGGCGCATTCCGGCGGGGACGATTTCGTGGCCGACACCGTCTCCGTTGACGGCGGCTATTTTGTAGGTTTTCATGTTACTTTTTTTCTTGGCTTTGTTTTGGAAGACCAAGATGCAATAGCGGGCATGAAAAACTCACCTGTACTGTCCGGTTTTTGAGCTGTTTGGCGGCTTAGTACGTACAACTTGCGCACTTTTCAGCGAAACGGGAATCACCACTTAATTTCCCGCTTGGCTAAAAGTGCTTCGATGCCTTTTCTCAGTACTTTCACGTTGCGTTT
>CAYWMW010000115.1:6381-8424 GCA_964458975.1 uncultured Lewinella sp.
TTATCGTTGTTTGATTTTTTTGCCCCGCAGCAAAGCACGCACATCTTTACGCAACCGCTTCACGTTTGTTGCGTGTGCTTCTTCTTTGGTGACTTCTGCTATGTTTTTCTCCTTTGGGTGTGGGCTTAAAAGTCCCATCTTCAAACCGGCAATCTCCCGGTTTGCCCGAATGAAGTAAGTCTTTGGGTAGCCGTTGATCAAGCTCAGCAAGCGGGTATCGTCTTTCGCTCGTTCCTTTCCCCACGCCATTTCCATAAAGACAACGATGATGTTTGGGCTGATGCTGGCCAGGCGTTGGCTATCGGCTGCCGTAGTGGGCTCGGGCATCAGTAAAAAGGTCATCAGTTCCGTTGCGTTTTCGTCGGCGATAACGTTCGCTGCTTCAATTTTTAATTCGTTTAACCCACCACCAAAGTTGCTGATGCCGTGTACAACGAAGGGCTGATCCAGTACGCCTAGGTTCCAGAGTTCCCCGTGTTGGTCTTCAAGATTTACGGGCATTACCGATGAATTGGTGACCGTTTTGTACAACAAATTCCTCCATTTATTTACTGCTGACCAGTTCCCCGCCTTAATGGCCGCAGACTCTTTCTCTTGAAGCTCCGAAACTTTAAGCGCAATATCCTCTTCCACGCTAAGCTCCTGAGCAGACAAAAAGATGGGGAGGGCAAACAGGGCAAGTAAGTATAATTTCATCAGTGTTTTTTAGGGCGCGGACGCGGGTGCAAAGTTGGTTTTAAAGCAGGTGGATAATCCGAAATTACGGTGTTCTAACGACCAACGAGCAGTACTATTCCACCTTTAACAGTAACCATGTATAGCCAGTTCTCCACCGGATGTGCAAAACTCGTGCAAACTAACGAACCAAACTACTAACGAACTACCATACTAAAACCGTAAGTTTGCCGAAAGCTCAAACACCCGTTATGAAATTTAGTGTTTCCTCCTCCGATCTACAGAAGAAATTGACCCTCGCCGGTGGTGCCATCAGCTCCAACCCGGTACTGCCCATCCTCGAAGACTTCCTCTTCGTCATCGAGGGCAACCAACTCACGATCTCCGCTACGGACCTGGAAACCAGCGTAACGACCTCCCTCGAAGTCAATGCCGACGGCAACGGCACGGTAGCCGTGCCCGCCAAAATCCTCATCGACACCCTGAAGGCCCTGCCCCAGCAGCCCATCACCTTCACCATTGATGACGAAAGCTACGGTATCAAAATCACCTCCGCCTACGGCTCCTACAAGCTCGCCGGCGAAAACGGGGAAGACTACCCAGATATCCCCCAGCCCACCGATGCCGACGAGATCAGCGTCTCCGCCCTCGCCCTGCAGGAAGGCATCACCAAAACACTCTTCGCTACTTCTACCGATGAGCTCCGCCCGGCCATGACCGGCGTCTTCTTCCAGGTAGACTTCAGCAAACTCGTCATGGTTGCTACCGACGCCCACAAACTCGTGAAGTACAGCCTGAGCGACATCACCGGCGAAGTAACCTCCAGCTTCATCATCCCCAAGAAGGCCCTCAACCTCCTCAAAGGTGCCCTGCCTTCTACCGATGAGCAAGTCGCCGTTTCCTTCGACAAGGCCAACGCCTTCTTCACCTTCGGAGAAGACAAGATCGCCTGCCGCCTCATCGATGCCCGCTACCCGGACTACAACGCGGTCATCCCCGTAGACAACCCCAACGAACTGCTCATCTCCCGCTCCGACCTCCAGCAGTCGCTCAAACGGATCGTGATCTACGCCAACAAAACCACCAACCAGGTAATCCTGACCATCTCCGACGGCTCCCTCACCGTCTCCGCTCAGGATCTCGACTTCAGCAACGAAGCCACCGAGCAACTCGCCTGCTCTTACAGCGGTGATCCGCTCACGATCGGCTTCAACGCCAAATTCCTCGTCGAAATGCTCGGCGTGATCGAAGGCGAAGAAATCAAACTCGAAATGTCTACCGCTACCCGGGCCGGTATCTTGCTGCCTACCGAGCAGGCTGGTGGGCAGGAGATTATGATGTTGGTGATGCCGGTTATGCTTTCTAATT
>CAYWMW010000115.1:8524-12679 GCA_964458975.1 uncultured Lewinella sp.
CCTATCGGCTTTCGATCAACCCCTCGCTAATAGACGTACCCCTTCGGGGCACTGAAGTCAGGGGTGTTCTCACTTTTCTCTTGGAAATAAAAATTGGGGATCGTAGTCACAATCAAAGGCATCGAGTATTGTCTTATATTCTGTCTCGAACGTCATCCGGACGATCTCTCCATATTCATCGCCGTAGTGGTGGCGCTTTTGGTTGCGTACGTATAAGATTAGCCCTTCGAGTTTACGGTAGTCTACGGAGAAGCAACTGTATCCATCTTGCCAGTTGAAGTCTTCGGGTAGAAGCTCGTCTTTCTTCATCCCCTTAGTGCTCAGAGACTTTACGGATTCCAGGACTTTGGCGATGGACATCGTCCGGGGTAAGGTGTGGACAATGTGAACGTGATCAAACGTTCCACCAATTTCTATCACGATGCATCCCTGCTCATGAAATAACCCTCGCAATGCCCCGTACAACTCCTCTTCCACCGAAGGATGAATCATCGGCCTTCGGTACTTCGTACTAAAAATCGTGTGCAGGTATATTTTTGAATAAGACTGTGGCATTATTACTTGATTTGAAATGTTACAATAATCTTAGTGCCCCGAAGGGGTACGTCTCTTAGCGAGGGGTTGATCGAACGCCGAAGGCGGAGATCAGCCCCTCGCGTTTTATGGGAGGGGGCGGAGATCAGCCCCCCCCCCGCGTTAATGCAGAGGCGGAGATCAGCCCTTCGCTCCTCCGTCGCACAATCGCGAGGGGCTGATCAAAAGCCTATCGGCTTTCGATCAACCCCTCGCTAATAGACGTACCCCTTCGGGGCACTGACGGTGGCGATGGCAATCACCCCATCAGCTCATAAACCCGGGCCTCCTCATTCAGCGTCAGCAACGGCCCCTCCTCCTCGGCGTTGTAAGGCTGACTGAGCAGTTGGCAACCGATGGCGCAGTCGGTACAGCGGGAGGCGGCACAATAGTTGGTCTTCAGTTCCAGCAGTGCCTGGCTGTCGGCAGCGTTCTCGGCGGTATAGCCTAGACCAGACCATTTCCGCAGCACCGCATTATCCTCAGCCGGGAGGCTGCGGAGGATTTCCAGCGCGCGTTCCCGAAACCGATCATCGCTCCGTTGGTCGGCGTAGGCGGTCAGGGCCGGAGCGATGGTATTGATCAGGATGGACCGGATCGTGGAAACGCCCAGGCGGCGTTCACCGGTCTTACCTTCTTTGCCGAAGCGGTAGTGCGTTCGCCAGTAGTTACTGAGCTTGACCTCGAACATATTTTGCAACTCCTTCGCATCCGCCGCCGCCAGTGCTTTACCGAACAATTGCCCGGTGCGGTGCAGCATGGCCGCCAGCTGGGCGATGCGGATGGTTGGGAAGTTGTTCGGCCGCAGGCGGAGGTACTTCCAGGCGGCTATCGGTAAGGGGCGCAGGTTGTGCTTCACCCGCAACAGTTGGTACTCGCGCCGGAGCAAAGTGAGGTAAGGGTTTTCTCCGTCTTCAGCCTCCGGTATCAGGGCAGACTGGCCAAAGAGCAAGGCCTCAAGTTGCAACAACGAATGCTTATGCTTCAGGAGCGTACGCAGCGGCACGGACCGGGCGAGCATATCCATCGCTTCAGCGTTTACCCGGCCGCCGAGGGCACGGGCTAAGGATTGGTAAAAGGCTTCTTCCCAGTCTCGGTGGGTATTCTCCATCCGCATACTGAAGCGGCGGGCACGGCTGCTCAAGCGCTGACGCCCTAGCTGCCCCAACCACTCCCGGCGGCTCGGTTCGTCTACCTGGTGCAGCAGGTTGTTGCACGGAATCCAGTCTTCGTTGTTTTGCAACCGCCAGTAGGTCTTGATGATGTCTTTGGCGATCCGGCTCTTTAGCTCCAGGCACGGAATCCGGTCTCCGTTGGCTCGGAACACCGGCCGGTCTTCTTCGTACACAACGTGCAGAATTACGTTATCGTAGGCCGGGTCGGTCTCGTGCCCGTGGGCGTACCAGTCGCTGGCGTCTACGTGCATCTCGATGTTGCCCGCCCACTGGAGGCCCGCAATGCGGACCTGCCCGCCGCTAAAGTCCGGACCAGCATTGGTATTGTGCTGGCCAAAGTTCTGGATGGAAATGGTTTCTCCGGTCGTCGTCGTTAAATCACGAAGGTCAAAACGGACCTGCCGCCAGATGAAATGAATGAAATCTTCTCGCATAAGTATTGACTTTGCGAGCGATCAAGCAGAAAGGGTATTCGATTTTGCACCACAAATATAACGAAAAGTATTTTAAAATTAAATTTAAAACTTTAACGGACAATAAGCGCCGCAAAGTCCCCCTCCCCCGGAGCGGTCAATTGTACTTTTCCCCCACCCGTCAGTTTTGTAGCACTGCTCAGTTCGCCCGTCCGTGGGTTAAACCACCGCATGCTCCAATCTCCCGGAGCACCACTAAGGTCTATTTCGTTTGCCGCACCGAAGGGTAAGTAAGCGAGGTACAGCTCTCCGGGCAGCGCGAAGCAGTAGGCCTCCCCGGTTACCAGTTCATCGTGCGGTTCCATGTTGGCGAAGGGGATGTTTTCCCGGAAAAACTTAAGGGCGTGGCTCGTCCAACCCCAGGCCCGATCCCGGCTCCGCCAGTCTTCCATGCCGAGGTCGTTGTGGGGGCTGCGGGCACCGAAGTACCACTCCACGCCTGCTCCGCCAGCCATCAGGTTCCCCCACAAGACCAAGGCGCGGACGGAGTCCTGGTTGTTGTAAGGCGCCCGGTCGTCGGGGTCCAGCCCCCGGAACCAGGGGCCGATCTCGTCGATGGTGGCAATCCAGGGAGCACCTGCTTTGGCGGAAGCCTCCCGCCAGTAGAGGGTTTCCTCGTGGCAGTTATGCGGTTCACCGATTTGCAGGGAGAGGCCGTCCAGATCGGTATTGCCCAGTAGCGGACTAATGATCTCTCTGCGCGCCTCGGTAGCCGGGTGGGTGTGTACGCTCACGTAATTCCCGTAGGGGTCATTATCGGTAAAAAACTTAGCCATTGCGGCTTGCTGGGCGTTGGTCATGAAGCCGTTCTCTTCAGACCATTTGTTCGGGCCGTTCTCTTCGCCCAGGTTCCAGTTCAGGGCGCGGTGGTGGCCGAAGCGGGCGATGAGTTCGCGCAGGTACAGGGAGCGTTGCGGGCCGGTATCGCCGCCGTCCAGCATCGTTTCGTTTTCAGTTTCCTGTAAAACTATGTGGAGCATCATCCCCAGCTCATCGTCGGCGTAGTCGAAGACCATTGCCCACTGGTCGAGCTTGCTGCAGTCGAAGCGGGAGAAGTCATCGTGCGTCAGAAATGGCCAGACGTCTTTGCCGTCGCCGTTGATGTTCATCGTCAGGAAGTAGAAGCTGTTGATGCCCTTGGTGGCGAGGTAGTTCAGGGCACCGACCATGCCTTTTCCTTTACCGTCCATCCAGGTCAGGTCACCTGTTTTCCAGTCGCCTTCGTGGGCGGAGTAGTGGTGCAGGCCTTCGGTTTTGCTTTCGCCGTCACGGAACTCATCGCTGTGTCGGTAGGTACCGTCGAAGTCTTTGTAGGCGAGGAAATTTTCGGGGCTGTCTGCGCCACCCTTCAGGAAGTACTCCCCGGTTTCGGCCCACTCCAGGTAGTGAGGGTGGTTGCGGACCAGGCGACCGGTTTCTCCCGCTACCGGCTCAATCACCCAGATGGAACCGGAGGCGTTGGTGTGGTCTACTGCTTGCCCGGTTTCCCCGTTCACGGCGATGTTCGGGCCTTGCTGGAAGTCCGTTTTCCACGTCCACTCCCCTTCGCGGTCGGGGCGGAAGTTGACGCGCCAGACGTTGCCCGCTTCCGCGCCGGTTGCTCCGGCATCTCCGTCAGCGGCGTAGTAGGCGGGAACTACCATTTTGTGGTCGCCGTGGATAAACGTCACGTCTAGGCGGTAATCGGTAAATGGATTAGTCGCAGCCGTTTCGCTGGTTTCCGGCCCGGCAAAATCCAGGCTAATGTTTTGCCACTTTGCTACGGTGATGTCTGCGGTAGCGGCGGGGTCGGGCTCCGTGCAGGCCGTGAGTGAGCAAATGAAGAGGAACGAAAAAAGGAAACGAAATGACTGCATAGATTAGGCTGGATTGGCGATGCAATATAACAGCCAGGGAAGTAAAGGTAGAAAGGAGTAAAGGCGAAAGGGCAAAAG
>CAYWMW010000116.1:0-12620 GCA_964458975.1 uncultured Lewinella sp.
GCAATCAAAAAAAGGGCAACACGTCTACCGCCACGGTCCTTTCGTCGAAAAGCAGGGAGAAAACCGGGAAAAGACCAACGCGTCGGTCTACCTTCGGCCCCATGGATTTAATGGAAAATTTCCGCGTAGCCTGGCGCAGTGTGATGGCCAATCTTCTTAGGGCCTTGCTTACCACGATGATCATTGCGGTGGGCATCATGGCCCTTGTTGGCATCCTAACCGCCATTGATGCGGCGATTTACTCTTTGTCCTCTAATCTCTCAAGTCTTGGGGCGAACACTATAGAGATTGAACGGGTGAGCACCAACCTGCGGGGCGGCGGTGGCCGCCGGGGGCCACGCAAACAATCTGATCCGTTTACCTACGATCAGGCGACCGAGTTCGCCGACCGCTACAACTACCCTGCCGAAGTGAGCATCAGCTTCCGCGCCTCCGGCGCGACGGTGGTCAAGTACGAATCCCGGGAGACGAACCCCAACTCTTCCGTCTACGCCATGAGCACCAATTACCTGGCCGCCAAAGGCTTTGAAATCTCCCAGGGCCGCAACTTCAGCTACACCGAAGTAGCCGAAGGTGGCAACATCTGCATCATCGGCTCCGCCCTCGTGGAAGAGCTTTTTGACGATAAACCCGCCAATGCCATCGGCAAGGAAATCACCGCCGGGTCGTTGCGGCTCCGGGTGGTAGGCACCCTGGAGAGCAAAGGCTCCAGCATGGCGGGCAACCAGGACAAGCGCGTGCTGATCCCCCTCCAGACCGGCAAACGTTTTTACGGCAGCAGCCGGACGAACTACGCCATCCTGATCGCCATCCCCGACCCCACGGGCGTAGACGCGGCGATGGCCGAGGCAACCGTAACGATGCGCAACGTGCGCCGCCTTCGGGCGGGCGAGGAAAACGACTTTGAGGTCGTCAACAGCTCCGACCTCGTTTCCATCATCAAAGACAATACCGTTACCCTGCGCGCTGCGGCGGTTGCCATTGGTTTAATGACCCTGCTCGGAGCCGCCATCGGCCTGATGAACATCATGCTGGTGACCGTAACGGAGCGCACCAAAGAGATCGGCGTCCGCAAAGCACTGGGCGCGACCCGCAGGAACGTACTTCTTCAGTTCCTCATCGAGGCCATCGTTATCTGCCAGTTGGGTGGCATCCTCGGCATCATCGGAGGTGTAGGCATCGGTAATTTGGTAGCACTGGCTACGGGTGGCGGCTTCATCATCCCCTGGCTCTGGATCAGCCTGGCACTTGTGGTGTGTACCGTTGTGGGGCTTCTTTCGGGGCTTTATCCGGCGATGCGGGCGGCGGCGTTGGACCCCATTGAGTCGTTGCGGTATGAGTAGTGTAGTTCGGTAGTTCGGTGGTTCGGTGGTAATGTCGTCGCTGCCGCACAGCACAAGAGGGGTTAGGATGATTAGGATTTGAAGGATTAGGACAAGATTTCAGCGTAGAAATCCTAATTAATCTTTCAAATCCTAATCATCCTAACCCTCTTTTTGCCGCCTACCACGTGCGGTAGCCAGATAACACCTCTAACGTGCGGTAGCGACTACATTACTACCGAACTACCTACTACATTACTAAATCTGATTATCCTCATCCGGGAACACTACCTTGGGCTCAAAAGCCAGGGCTTCTTCGGTGGTCATATAGCCGTAGGCGATGATGATGACCAGGTCTCCCGGTTGGCAGCGGCGCGCAGCGGCGCCGTTGAGGCAGATGATGCCCGAGCCTTCTTCACCACGGATGGTGTAGGTTTCGATGCGTTCACCGTTGTTATTGTTCACGATCTGGACCTTTTCGCCTTCGATGATTCCGGCTGCATCCAATAACTTCCCGTCGATGGTGATGGAGCCGACGTAATTGAGGTTGGCCTCCGTAACTTTTACGCGGTGAATCTTTCCTTTGAAACGTTGAATGAGCATGATTACTTTGAGTTGGGGCGTTAAAATAGTTGTACTGACAACGTTTGGACGTAGCCGAGCCGCGAAAGGAACGTTATCGGACCGTTAAGGGTTGATCCACGATGCGGTTATCGATGAGGCGAACCTGCCCGCACTGTACTGCGGTGGCGACAACCAGCTCGCGCACGTTATCGCCGTCGAGGTAAGGCAATAGGGTGTCTCCGTCAAATATCTGAACGTACTCCGGGTCCAGAAGGTCGTTTTGGCCAAGGCCCCCGAGGGCAAGCTGTTCGAGTACGTCTACGGCCCAACCGGCCCGCAGGCCCGCGGCGACGGCGGCGAGTTGTACGTTAATGGTGCCAGCGGCGGCGCGTTCTTTATTGTTCAGGCGTTTGTTGCGGCTGCTCAGGGCGAGGCCGTCTTTTGCCCGTACGGTGGGGACTACGTGAACGCTTACCGGAATATCCAGCCGTTGAATCATGGCGCGGATTACGGCTACTTGCTGGTAGTCTTTTTGGCCGAGCACCAAGGTGGTTGGCTTTACGATTTCCAGTAAGCGGCTTACGACCTGGGCTACGCCGTCGAAATGGCCGGGGCGGTTGGCGCCTTCCATGGTGGCCGTCAGGGGGCCGAAATCTATACCTTCGGCGGCTGATTTGTCAGTTCCTTCGGGGTAAATATCTTTTACGGCGGGTAGGTAGAGGTAGCGGCAGCCGTGCTTTTTCAGGAGGGCGGTGTCGGATTTGGTGGTGCGGGGGTATGCTTCAAGGTCCGCCGCATCGTTGAATTGGGTGGGGTTAACGAAGATGCTGGCCACAACGACATCGTGCAGTTCCACGGCAGCATCGATGAGGGCCATGTGGCCGGCGTGCAGCGCACCCATGGTGGGTACGTAGGCAATCGTTTTATCTTTTGGCAGGGCTTTTTGGAGGGCCTTTGCTGTTTTATAGGTACGCATAGTTGTAGTTGGATAGGGGCGCGGCCGCAGGTGCCAAGTAAGGGATTAAAGGAGCAAGGGGCTAAAAGGAATAAGGGGATAGAAGGAGCAGAGGAAAAGGGTAATTCCGTCCTGCTCGCTCTGCTTCTTTTAAAGCTCCGCCTTGCACCGGCGGCCGCGCCCAAAAAGCCTGCGGTAGAACCACCAGAACTTTCAAAACGGCGGCGAAGATAGCCCGTGTGCATAATATTTCGTAAATTTGCCCCTAGCTTAGAGACTGAGTATAAAATTTCAGTCACCTAACGATCGGCAATAACGGTTGCCGATCATGTCTTAGAAAAACTTCAGCGAGCCCCGTTGGCCGCCCAAATTGATACCGAAAGCGACATGAGTAAACAGAAGGTGCTAATTGTCACCCAAGAGATGGATCCGTACACCGCGTTGAACGATATATCTACTACCGTACGGGCCCTGGCCCCCCACCTGCAGAAAAACAAAATGGAAATCCGCGTATTGATGCCCCGCTACGGCACCATCAACGAACGCCGCCACCGCCTGCACGAAGTCGTCCGCCTTTCCGGCATGAACATCATCGTTGATGACAACGACTACCCCCTGATCATCAAAGTAGCCTCCCTGGCCGAGAAGAACGTGCGCATGCAGGTTTACTTCCTTGACAATGAGGACTTCTTCAAGCGCAAGTTCGTTCACCACGACAAAGCCGGTAAGCCGTTTGACGACAACGCCGACCGGGCCGCCTTCTTCTGTAAAGGTGTGATCGAAACCGTCAAGAAGTTCGGCTGGCCGCCAGACATCATCGCCTGCCACGGCTGGATGACGAGCCTCATCCCCTTCTACCTCCGGACGGCTTACAACACCGAACCCTTGTTCGAAAACAGCAAGATCGTGTACAGCCTCTACCAGCAGGGAGCCGAAGACCACATTGATGCCGACTTCGCCATGAAGGCCAGCATCAATGCACTTTCTGAAGAAGACCTCGCGCCGTTCATGAACGGTGAAAAGCCAGACCTCCACGCAGGTGCCATCAAGTACTCCGACGCCGTCATCAAAGGCACACCGGAGCTCAATGAGCACAATACTGCACTTCTGGCCGACCTTGACATTCCCGTACTGGACGTTCAGGGAGAAGAAGCTCCGGCGGCATCGCTTGAGTTCTACCACAGCTTACTGGAAGAGGAGGTTGCTAAATAGTAGTGCAGTACGGTAGTTTTGTAATAATGTAGTACGGTAGTTTTGTAGTAGTGTAGTACGCTGCCGCATATTGGAAACAAACCGTGAACTAGTTCCGAGACTACTAACCGACAAACCTATCAGAACGCATCTACTGATACAACCCAATTCCACCATCCGTTGTCTTTCTTCGGATTCAAGTCCTTCCCTAGTTAATCGGGGGAGGACTTGTTTTATCCCCTACCTTTATTATTGCCCCTTTATCATGTGCGGTAGCGTACTACAATACTCCAGCTTACACTACTACCGTACTAACTTCCTTACCGAATGAAACAAATTATTTTCTACCTGTCTTGCGTTGTCTTTCTGGCACTAACCGCTTGTACGGAGCCCATCACCGTAGGTGCGGACTTGCTGAACGATGACCGGGCTACCCTTGGGCAAACTGTGGACATCCCCTTTACCACCCGGGTGGTGGAAGGAGATAGCCTACTTACTTATTTTGCCTTCACTTCTGCTCCAGTGAGTGGTTTCTCTTTCGGAGAACTTAATGACGATGTTTTCGGTGCTACTAAGCACGGTGTTTATGCTGTTCCAGGCTTGTTCAGGGGCGGCGCTCAAAACCTACCGATTCCCCCTCCCTTTGCGTTTACGGAACGTGAGGTAGACTCCGTTGTTCTGATTCTACCCATTGATACTACTTTTACATTTTACGGTAATGCTCGTTCCTTCAATTTTCGTGCGGGCCTGATCGCATCGCGCGTTGAAGATGACATCGACTATTTTTCAACCATCGACTTACCAACGTCTGAAAACGTTAACGAAAACGATCTGATTACCGCCACACCTAACCCTACCCTACTCTACGACACCCTGTACGCCACCAATAACGACAGCATTCTTGAGCCACACATACGCATGAAGTTTGATCAAGACTTTGTGGATGATGTAAATACCCGAGACGAGACTGTATTTGAATCTGATGATGCCCTGGCGACGATGCTAGCTGGTGTTTACCTGGAAGCACAGAACGGACCCGATGGCCTGCTCGGCCTACGACCGGTTAGTGACGGTGTACCCTTCGCGGGTTTCTACTTTTTCTACAAAGACACTTCCGCAACCATGACGGAGCGTTTTTATCGGATGCCACTCAACCTTGCACTGCCCAGCTACGAAAAGTCTTATGCGGGCTCATTGGTTGGCGACTTGCTGGAAGAAGGGGATGACCTGGAGCAGATCGCGCTTTCCGGACAGGGCGGGCTACTAACGGAAATCAATTTCCCGGACCTGTCGATGCTGGAAGACAGAGTGATCAACCAGGCGGAGATGACTTTCTTCCGGGAGGCCATAGAAAACTACAGTTACGAGACCTATCCGGCTCCTTCAACCGTAGCTTTGTACTATAGAAATGACAGCGACAACCTGGTTCGGATTCTCGATTTTGAGGCCTTTAGAAACGCTAGCTTTGGCTTTAACGATTTCGTAGGAGGAAATGAACTTACTGACGATGAAGGCAACATCTTCTACCGTCCCCGTTTTTCCGTACACCTGCAACGCATGATCGACGGAGATGTACCCTCTACTATTTTTCTGCGGGTTTCTCCCATAGATCGTGACCCGAGTCGGGTCATTCTCTCAGGGCCTGAAGCCCCCGTACGCCCGGCATCCATTAAAGTTACCTTTACGGAAGTTGGGGGATAGTGCTTACCTTCGTGTTCCAAACTAAGTAGTCGAATTTTTCGTTACTGGTTGGAATCTTATTTTCAAAGCGGCGAAACGACCTAATTTTATCCTTCCTTCCTCGTCGTAGACTCACCAAGTACAAATTTATGTGTGGAATTGTAGGTTACATCGGCAAACGCCAAGCCGATGAACTCATCATTAAAGGGCTCGAACGACTTGAGTACCGAGGCTACGACAGTGCGGGTATCGCCATTATGAACGAAACCCTGACGATTCATAAGAAAGCAGGGAAAGTAAAAGCCTTGCGTAAACTGATCAAGGAAGAAGATACCACCGGTAACCTGGGCATTGGCCACACCCGTTGGGCCACCCACGGGGAGCCAAACGACCAGAATGCTCATCCGCACACCGGAAAAAACGGCCGCCTGGCATTGGTACACAACGGCATCATTGAAAATTACGCCGTACTGAAGAGTGCACTGATCGCGGAAGGGCACTCCTTCAGCAGTGCAACGGATACAGAAGTACTTGTTCACCTGATCGAAGAGATCCAGAACGAAGGTAATCTGCAGCTGGAAGAGGCCGTTCGTTTGGCCCTTGGCCGGGTAGAAGGTGCTTACGCAATAGCGGTAATTGACCGTAACAACCCCGATGTGCTGGTGGGTGCACGCAAGCAGAGTCCGCTGGTGGTCGGTATTGGTGAGGGAGAATACTTCATCGGTTCCGATGCCTCACCGTTCCTGGACTCCACCAAGCGGGTAGTTTACCTGGAAGACAACCAGATTGCAACGGTAAGCCTTAAGGATGGCCTCCAGATCAAGAATACGGACAACGAAGACCAACCGCCCTTCATCCAAACGCTCGACCTTCAGATTGAGGCGCTGGAGAAAGAAGGGTACGACCACTTCATGCTCAAGGAAATCTACGAGCAACCCCGGACCATCCGCGACGCTATGCGCGGCCGCATCAGCAGTAAAGAGAGCCGTGTAACCCTGCGGGGCATGGAAGAATTTGCCAACCGCTTCGTGCGGGCCAACCGGATCATCATCGTTGCTTGCGGTACGAGCTACCACTCCGGCCTGATCGGTGAATACCTGATCGAAGACCTGGCGCGCATCCCCGTAGAGGTGGAGTACGCAAGTGAATTCCGCTACCGCAACCCCATCCTGAGTGAGGGGGACATCGTGATTGCCCTGAGCCAGTCTGGTGAAACAGCCGATACACTGGCCGCCCTGGAGCTGGCCAAGAAGAAAGGTGCGATGATCTACGGAATTGTAAACTCCGTTGGGTCCAGCATCGCGCGGCTTACGGACGCGGGCAGCTACATTCACGCAGGCCCTGAAATTGGCGTAGCGAGCACCAAGGCCTTTACCGGGCAGGTGACGGTTCTGACGCTACTGGCCCTGAGTTTGGCTCAGAAGTTGAGTACGATCAGTAACACCAAATTTCAGACACTTGTACGGGAGTTGGAGTTGATTCCCGAAAAAGTTGAGGAGATCCTGAAGGTGAATGACCACATCAAGTACATCGCCGGGGAGGTAAAGAACCACCATAATGCGCTGTATTTGGGCCGTGGTTACAACTTCCCGGTTGCCCTGGAAGGCGCACTGAAGTTAAAAGAAATCAGCTACGTCCACGCCGAAGGCTACCCTGCGGCAGAAATGAAGCACGGCCCGATCGCCCTGATCGACGAGAACATGCCGGTGTACGTAACCGCCACCAACCCGTCTGCCTACGATAAGATCGTGAGCAACGTACAGGAGGTAGTGGCCCGCAAAGGCCGTGTGATCGCCATCGTAAATAAAGGAGAAAAAGCCATCGCCGGTATCGCCGATCACGTGATTGAGATCCCTTCTACGGAGGAAGCATTGACGCCTTTGCTTTCCGTTATTCCATTGCAGCTACTCAGTTACCATGTAGCGGTGGAGTTGGGTAAGAACGTGGACCAACCCCGGAACCTGGCGAAGTCGGTTACCGTTGAGTAGCCACGAGCTCACGTTTTACACCTCCGAAGAACTTTTGCGAGCTTAAGACTTCGCCTTCCGCTCGCAAAAGACCCCTCGGAGGAGAAAACGCTCGACCCACTGCTCCTAAAAAGCTATCTTCGCACCTGCGGCCGCGCCCTTAAATAGATTGATGGTTTTATACAGCTTGATAAATTTATAGCGCTACCGCATACTGGGCGTAATCTACCTTGCTGTTGTCCATTCTCGGCCGCTCTATCAATCTATTCATCTATCAAACTATCAATCTACCTATTATGGAATGGGACATCGCATATAACACCACCCAAGACGAGCTGCTGATCAGTGAGTACGGCCGGACCGTACAGGTTTTGCTCCGCAAAGCCAACGCCATCGAAGACGATGCCGAGCGCCAGGCTTACGTTGAACGCGTCATCAAGCTGATGCTGCAAATGGAGCCCGACATCAAGACCCAGGAGAACTACCAGGAACGCCTCTGGAAGCACGCTTTCCTGATCGCCGGCGAACCGCTGAACGTAACCGTTCCCGAGGGTATCAGCCTGGAAGAGGAGGAAGTTGAGCAGGTTGAGGCGATGCCCTACCCCTCCAACGAAAGCCGGATGAAGCACTACGGGCAGAACGTCCAGCTGCTCATCAAAAAAGCGGCGGAACTGGAAGAAGGTCCGGAGCGCGACCAGGCCACCTACATCGCCGCCTACTACATGAAGATTGCCCTGACCAGCTGGGCCTCCGGCCAGTTCGTCAACGAAGAGATGATCCGCAAAGACCTCTACGAACTGAGCGGTAAAAAACTCGTGCTTGGCCCCGAAGTGAAAATCGGCGTGCCCGGCCCCAAGCAGCCCGAACAGCACCCCACCGGCCGCCGGAAGAAGAAAAAGAAGAAAAATAACCGACCAAACAACCAGCACAATAATAAGGGAGGTGGTAACCGAAGCAAGAACCGCCGCAACAAAAACCGCCGCCGCTGATGTGTCTTGTCAGATTCCATTTTTCAGTGGCTACGGGGCTCGCTTCGCTTGCCACCGTAGCCACTGAAAAAAGGAATCTGACAAGCTCTACGGCGCAGAGTGCCTGGAATTACAAACATGAGTCATCCCGGATTTTAGAGAAGTAAACCTGGATGAGTTACAACAATACACCTACGAAGTAGTATTCAGAAAGCAGAATTCAGAGGTCAGGTTAGCATGTGCGGTAGCCTGACCTCTGAATTCTGATCTTTGAACGCTGTAATTTGTGCAGAACAAAGAAAAACAACCTAAACTTCGGGACGACTCATGTTTTGCGTTGAGCAGAGACTTACTCTGGAGGGAAGGCTCCGTATATATCTTTTCTGTGAAGGCACCGTAAGTACGTAAATGAATCTTCCTCATCATCAATGGCAACTTCGATGCTGATGCCAAGCCTGTAATCTCCAATTCTTATACGGTAGTAAATGTCTTCAGCGCTAAGCTTTAAAAGATTAGGGATTTCAGGAATCTCTCCGTCTTCACAAGCCAAAATAACTTCGGAAAACCCGACCATCTTATCCACGATTCTACGCTTCATCTGATGGTTCTTTAACTTTTTAATGTCCTTAGCGAACTTTGGAGAAACAACAATCTTCATGAGCGGTCATTTCTGACTTCATTTAAGAAAGCATCAAACGACATTCCTTCTTCTTTCGGTTCATTTCGTAAAACTTTAAGCAGTAGAGCATCCTCTACCGCTTCGACCAAGTACTCATTAAGTTGAGGGCTCTTTTCTGCCAGTAACTCTAATACCGTTTCTCTAATAAGAGATTTCAACTCACCTTTTTCGATAGTTATGGTCATGATGTATCGTTTTTAGAATAACGAGATAATAGATTACCAAGTTACAACTAAGTTGGGAAAAACTTTCACACAAAGCTCCGAAGGCAAAAATAATCAGTGAAGTGGTTAAAACTTTTCTGAGCTGGCCGCTCCGCAGATCTGATTTTTGCTGGCTAGGCACGAAACCCGGAGTATAGCCGTAGCTACATGAGGATTTTCGTAATGACGTCAGCAGAAACCAGGGCGCGGATAAGGTCGCGAACGGAAAGTTTAAACCAGTTCAGTTAGAAGTTTTAGCAAAATCCGGGTACGATAGAATACTGAGGCGCTAGGTAGCCCCCCCGACTACGCCTTGGCAACTGCGGCCCCGCCCAAATACTAGTCAGACAAAAGCGAATACTAGTTAAGCGAAAAACAAGGCACCTCCCTACCCCACCTTCACCCCAAACAAACCAAGAAAAATGCTCCTCAAAATCAAGAATCGAGAATCAAATATCGAGAATCGAGAATCGAACGCTACCTTAGCCCCCATGACCGACAACGGAACCTTTATCGTAGAAGGAGGCCACAAGCTCTCCGGCGAAATCATCCCCCAGGGGGCGAAGAACGAAGCCCTCCAAATCATCTCCGCCACCCTGCTTACCGCAGAGCCGGTACTGATTGAGAACCTGCCCGACATCCTGGACATCAACAAGCTGCTCGACCTCGTCCGCGGGCTCGGCGCCAAGGTGGAACGCCTCACCCGCGAGAGCGTCCGCGTGACGGCAAAGGACATCGACATCGACTACGTGCTGAGCGAAGACTACGTCCGCGATGCGCAGCGCATCCGTGGCTCCGTGATGCTGATCGCTCCGCTGCTCAATCGCTACGGCCGCGCCAGCCTACCGAAGCCCGGCGGAGACAAGATCGGCCGCCGCCGGCTGGATACCCACCTGCTGGGCCTCCAGGCGATGGGCGCTGACTTCAAGTACGATGCCAGCCGCCACATCTACACTTTCACCACCGACGGCCTCGTGGGTACGTACCTGCACATGGAGGAGATCAGCGTAACCGGAACGGCCAACGTCGTGATGGCCGCAGTACTGGCCAAAGGCGAGACCACCATCTACAACGCAGCCTGTGAGCCCTACCTTCAGCAGCTCTGTAAAATGCTCGTCCGAATGGGCGCAAAGATCGAAGGCATCGGCTCTAACCTACTCAAGATCCAGGGTGTAGAGACCCTCGGCGGCACCGAACACCGGATGTTGCCCGACATGATCGAGATCGGCTCCTTCATCGGTATGGCGGCCATGACCGGCTCCGACCTAACGATCAAGGATGTTCGACTGGATCAGCTCGGCCTCATCCCCGGCACCTTCAAACGCCTGGGCATCAAGATGAACTTCGTGGGCGACGACATCCACATCCCCGCCCAGGACCATTACGAGATCGGCTCCTTTATCGAGGGCGGCCTGATGACGCTCTACGATGCGCCCTGGCCCGGCTTCACGCCCGACCTGATGAGTATCGCCCTAGTTACCGCCATCCAGGCGCGCGGCTCCGTACTCATTCACCAGAAGATGTTTGAGAGCCGGCTCTTCTTCGTCGACAAGCTGATCGATATGGGCGCGCAGATCATCCTCTGTGACCCGCACCGCGCCACCGTAATCGGTCTCGACAAACGCGCGCCACTGCGTGGCATCTCCATGAGTTCGCCCGACATTCGGGCCGGGGTCTCGTTGCTCATCGCCGCCATGTCTGCCGAAGGCACCAGCCGGATCGACAACATCCACCAGATCGACCGGGGGTACCAACGGATTGATGAGCGCTTGAATGCGCTGGGAGCCAGCATTATAAGGGAGTAAGGGGGGAAAGGGAGTAAGGGAGTAAGGAAAACCCGATACGTTAAGAGAACACCCACCCAAAACTATAGGCGTTGCATCTTCGTTTTAGCACAAATATCCACCTTACTATGAAACTATTGACTACCCTCCTGTTTTTTGCTTTCGCCCTTTCCCTGCCTCCTCTGAACGCGCAGGAGCTTCCGAAAGTCACCTACCTGGCACCGCCCGAGTTCGGTGACCCGGCGGAAGTTACGCTGGCGGATATCCCACCGGCCGAGATCTCCTTTGAAGCCCAGGCCTTCGATTTTGACACCGTCACCGAAGGCGAGATCGTACACCACGTTTTCACCTTCACCAATACTGGTACGGAGCCCCTGTTCATCGTCGACGCGAAGGGCAGCTGCGGCTGTACCGTGCCCGCCAAGCCATCTGCCCCCATTGCTCCCGGGGAGACCGCCTCGATCACCGTACAGTTCAACACCAGGAACAAAAAAGGGATGCGAAACCAGAAAGTGACGATAATCGCTAATACCCAACCGCTTCAGACCTACCTCTACCTTACCGGGAAGGTAGAACCGAGCTCGGAGTCGGATGCCGATGACAAACAGGAAGAACTCAGGATTACGCCCGCTGAAGACAAAGCTGTACCGAAAGACTGCTTCGCCATCTACCCCAACCCGACCGCCGAAGTACTAAAGCTGAAAGTAGACAAGGAGAACCTCGGCAAAGCCATCGAAGTGGCTATTTACTCAATGGACGGCCAGTTGATGGCCCGCCGCAAAGTAGAGGCCATCGTTGGAGACGTTGAGTTCGACGTATCCCATTATCCCGCCGGAACCTATCATGCCCGCGTAGCAGTTGCGGGAGGCAAGCCAACGAGTCAATGTTTTGTGGTCGTAGAATGAGAAAAGTGCGGAGAAAAGGAGGCATTGTACCTTTACACCTTTACCCCCTTCAACCTTTCCTCCCATGCTCATTTACAACGTAACCTCAAAAGTAGAACCCCGCCAACACGCCGCCTGGCTCAACTGGATGGAACGCGCCTACCTGCCCGCCGTAATGGAATCCGGTACCGTAGAAAAGTATCACCTGACCCGTTTATTGGGGATTGATGATACCGACGGACCAACATACGCGCTGCTGATGACCTTCAAATCCCGGATGGTCTTCGATATTTATCAGGAGAAGTACGCACTGGGCCACCAAAAAGCCATTAAGGAGAAGTGGGGAGAGGCGGTGCTTAGTTTTCCTAGTATACTGGACGTTGTGCTTAAGGGGGAGTAGGGTGGTTTTGTGGTTCGGTGGTT
>CAYWMW010000117.1:0-12489 GCA_964458975.1 uncultured Lewinella sp.
GTGATTGTTTGTACAAAGGTTGAGCTTCTGTCTCCGCACTCGTTCTCAACAGAATATGTTCTTCTAATTGACCTTTCGCAACCAGTCATGACAACAGGCTCGTCGGTAAACATAATCCCTGCGGGATCTAGTGTACATCCGGTTCCGTCTCCAGCATTAGCGGTTACACCACCCAACACATCAGCCAGAATATCAGGCATACCGATGTTGCCTGAATCCGCAGGATTACAGCCTAGGTCTGCTATTGCCTGACCGTTTAGTTGAGGATCACCTGTACAAGGGCAACAGCCGGTTGGCTGATCAACGGTGAAGCCACACTTGGTGATACAGCCTTGGCTATCCGTAATGGTTATCGTATAAGCTCCCACGGGAATATTATCGACAGAAGGGTTAGCACCGCTTGAGTAAGTTCCGGTAGTCAGCGTAGAATTATCGCTGTTGTTTATTATTTCATAATTGTAGTCCGGACTTCCCGAACTTACAGAAAAGGTCAGGCTACCAAATAAATTATCACACGTCGCGTCATTGACGTTTTCAATTGTACATACCGGGCCATCTTCGGTGACGGTAGCGATGCACTCTTCTCCGCGGAAGCAACTGTCATCGGTTTCTATTAGGATAGTATATGTTCCATCAGGCAACCCTGAAACAACAATTGGATTATCGCTCGTTGTGAAGGCAGGATTGTTTTCAACCGTAATTGTGTACGGAGCCGCCGCATCGCTAGCTATTTCCATAGTAATTGTCCCGGTACTCTCTCCTGTACATGTATTGGTAGCAACACATTCGACCACTAAGGGACAAAGGTTATTTGCTATGTTCGCTAAACATTCCTGCAGCTGTCCAAAATCAGGTTCAAGGGCAAAATCTGCTGTTCCTACTTGTGTTTCGTCTCCCGTACCGTCAGGGTCGTACCCGGTGCCTCCTGTATTTGGATTATCTGAGATGTCATGAATGTTAGCACTAGCAACATTACCCACACCAAGAACAAACATATGAGAACCTTCTCCCTTTATCTTATTTGCAAGTTGGACTGCGTTGAAAATCTCTGCTTCCTGGGTAGTACTTCCACTTCCACAAAATGAGAAGCTTGCAGTATTTGAAGGATCACCAGGAATGGTAGAATAGGTTGTCGGGTTACCATCCGTAAAAAAAAGGACCAAGTCAGGAACGGGTAGATTGTCAACGTTTGTTAAAGCAGCTTGCCAATTTGTACCACCACGTACATTAATCCCATCAGGCGGGACAGAATATATCTGGTTATTGAAGGGAGCCGTAGTCGTTGCATTACCATCAAAGTAGTTTTGCATTCCATCTACCAAATCTTCAACGGGCGTAAAGCTATTGACAACATATCTGGAAATTGATCCAAACTCTATTACAGCGGCCTCAGCACTAGTACATGAAAGTTCATTTAGAAAAGCCATCACACCGGCTTCAACGTCATCCTGTGCATTGGCGGTTCGAATAGAGTTTGATTCATCAATAACTATCGCAATGGTTAACGAGTTCTGACATTCTGCAACCAAATCCGGATTAGCAGTAACGGAGTAAGCAGGGCAATCGTTGCAGTTATTTCCTGGAGTATCATTCGGGCACGCAATCTGAGCGTGGACCAGCAGCGTGTTGAACAACAGAAAAAAGCTCAGTGCTAATGCCTGTCGTATAGACATAAAATGCCACATGGTGGAATTTGAAAGTTTACAAGTGTTCATAGGAAAGTATTAAAGCTATACAATAATAAAATAGTGAAATACAAAATTGGCAGCCTAAGCTCCTCTTAAAAAAAGGAACTTTAACGGCATAAATATGGCCAGGCAAAACTGACCGTTTTACTAATTCTGAAGTAGAGAGATTACCATCTCTAAAGAAAAGTCATCTCACCCATATGGGCAAAACATCACGAGAGGAAGATGGTAATTATAATTAGAGAAGTGTTGTAAAAAGTGTTGTCGTAGTCGTTGTTGTAGACGTAGTTCCTGGAAAAAGTAACTAAAAACAGTGTGTTCTTCGAAGAAAAATTTGCTACGAGTAAATTTAAGAAAAATATAGCATAAGTCATTCCATTAATCACAGCACTATAATCTGACCAACAACCACTTCCTCTGCCAAAAAAACCTGTTAATCAGCTATACTTGACATCTTACCCTTCTTTGCACCCGCGCTCCGTCGCCCTGAAATTTCAGCCGGCATTACGTAGAACCGCAACAAAAACGATGTTACTACACAATCAGGCATCCCTTCAAAGGGCTCCGGGGAGAGAAGTACAGACCGAAGATTCCTATCGTTAATGTTTACAATACCAACCCCATATCCACATTTTCCTCAATCAACTCCACCGCCCGCCGGATTTTCCAGGGAGTTTTCAGGTTGATCTTCACCTCCATTTGGTTGATCCGCACGGCTGCGCCGTAGGTATCCAGCGGGCAGGAGACTACGGGAATGTGATGCTCGTTGATGAAGTCAAGGTGAGGTAGATCCATGTTCTCACTGTCTGCCCCGGTGACAACAATGCCTGATATTGTGCTGCCGGGAAGATGACGCTCCCGCAAAATATGCTGTAGGACGGAAAGTGCTTCTTCTAACCTGCGGTTGCTGGCTAGAATAAGCAGGTTCTTAAGGTTCTTCACCTCTGCCTGCGCCAGTAAGCTTCCGCTGGCGATGTTTTCCACCGGGTTGGTTAGTTGTTCACGGTGGTAGAGTGTTTTCCCTTTCAGGGCCCTACGGATGTTGGCCAATATGGGGCTGGAAAGTGTTTTTTCGTAGGGCAGTACGCCCAGGAGGGGAATGCCTAGTTTTTCCAGGTAGATGCTTACGTAGCGTTCTACCTTTTTCATCTTTTTGGGGATGCATTTATTCACGATCACCCCCCGAACCGGCACCCGCTGCTCGCGGAACATAGCCAGGTTCATGTTCAGTTTATCAATGGTACTCCCGATGCCTCCTTCCACGACCATGATGACCGGGGCGTTGAGCAAGCGGGCAACCTGGGCGTTGCTCATGTCGCAAACCGAGCCCACACCGGGGTGGCCAGTGCCTTCATAGATCACGAAGTCGTTCTCCGCATGAAGTTTGCGGCTCGCTTTGGTAATTTTAGAAGCGAACTCAAACTGCGTGGGGTCGTCAAGGTATTGGGCCGTCACCCCATTACCGATGATGACGGGGCTGTGTACCTCCGCTTTCAGCTCAAAATCCATCCCTCGAGCGAATAAAAGGGCGTCTTTGTCTACCCTTAGCTCTCCTAGTTCTACAAACTCCTGCCCAACGGGCTTACAATAACTTACCCTATGCCCTCTGGCCCGAATAGCGGCCATCAGGCCTAACGTACAGGTGGTTTTTCCGACGTGCTGGGAAGTTGCGGCAATATAAAGGCGGTCTATCATGCAAGTAAGGTAGGTGATTTGATTTGAATTCTCGCACCTGTTTATCAAAACTCAGGGGCGTGGCAATCAATCAGGCGTAATTCACGTTATTTAGATTCATACCTCTTGGGTAGTATTACAATTGTAGTTTATCTTTACCCTAAAGCAAAACAACACCCATGTCAAACGTTCCGATGCCTTCTGAAGCCCAACTTGAAATTTTAGACCTCCTTTGGCAACAACAACCTGCTACCGTGCAGGACCTCCACGGCCGCCTCGGTTCCCGCCGGCAGGTGAGTTATAATACCGTACTTACGCAGCTGCAGCGCATGACCAAGGCCGGGCTAGTACACCGCAATACGGACCTGCGCACCCACACCTACACCGCCGCCGCGAAGCGGGAACAGATTGAGCGAAAGCTGTTTGATCGTTTGGCGGATACGGCCTTCGGTGGTTCTACCATCAACCTCGCGCTCCGTGCGCTTGGCAACGAGACCCCTACGGCCGCGGAGTTGGATGAGCTTCAGGAGTGGATCAACCGTCAGAAAAAATAGTCTGACAGTCCGCCAGCCCTTAAGACTTACGGAACAAAAATGAACACCAGCCTTTCCACCCACAGATTAAAGGACTAATGGATCAACTCCTCCCCATCGCCACCGCCTTCGGCCTTGCCCTCTTCCACAGCCTGTGGATCGGTGGGTTACTTTATGTAGCCGTCCGGGCAATTTTCCCGTTGCTGAAGACCCCGGCTGCGCGGCACCACCTGGCTTACGGAGCCCTGCTCTCCCTGGTCCCGGCCTTTGGCCTCAGTACCTATTTTCTTTACGATCCTACTCCGGTTTGTGAAAACCTGCTGGCCACCGCAACGCCAAGCCTGCTGACACCAGCCGTTGCCGCCAACCACGGATGGTCTGAGTGGATCGCCACCTTCCTGCCAGCCTACGCCCCGTGGCTTTCCGCACTTTACCTGGTAGGATTGCTACCGGCCCTGATCTTCTTACTGCGCGATCAAGGTAGGGTGCAAGCCTTACGGACCCAGGGAGTTTCCGAGCTTCCGGGAAGCTGGGCGGAGCAACTTGGTGACGAGCTGGCCCGCCACCCGACCACCCGCCGCGTTCGATATTTCCTGAGCGAACAAGCGGGTGAGGTGATGACGCTTGGCTTCTGGAGCCCCATCATCGTTTTCCCCGTCGCGCTGGTCAACGAGCTCTCTCCCGAGATGGCCCGCACCATCCTTTTACACGAAATTGCCCACCTGCGGCACTACGACCATTGGCTGAATTACCCCCAGCAACTTATTCGGACCTTTTTCTTTTTTCATCCGGCTGCACACGCGCTTTGCCGCCTTATCGACCGCGAGCGGGAACACCGCTGCGATGACTGGGTAGCCGCGCGCTGTACTGACCGGCGTACTTACGCTACGGCACTCGTTACCGTGGCCCGTTCTTCCCATGTACCCCAAAACCACCTGGTGATGTCCGCCACCAAAACACCATTTTCAGCCCGTATTCAGCGCCTTTTCCTCGGAGAGGACCGCCAAAAAGATGGTAAGTTCATTTTCACCGTTTTACTGGCTGTCCTTCTGGGGCTCGGGCATTTTTCTTACGTTAATTTGGGCGAGGACGCAGGTGCAGCGAACTGTCTTGAAGAGCAAAGTAAGGCCAACAACACCGCCTTCACCCAGCAAGTCGCCCTCCTCCGGGCGGAAGCCGCCGCCGTCCCTTCTGATTACGAACTGAGTAAACTCAACCTCAACCAGCAGCGCCGCTGGGCGGTAGTTGACCCCGCTACGGAGCTGGCCAGCAAACCCTGCCCCTCCCGCATCCAGGTCGAGAACCTCCCTTTCATCGCAGCCCCGGAGCCCCCGGCCTCCAGCAGCCCCCGGGCCATGGAGCGCTACGAGAAAGCACGCCGCAAGTACGAAAACATGCGCGCTCTGCCCTCGCCGGAGCAAATAGGCCTTAGTCAGAACGCAATTGTACCCCCACTCCCCTGCCGCAAGATCGCTCCTCTGGAAATCCTGCCCATCAAGCCCAGAATCTGCGCAAAAGACATCCCAAAAGCAATCTCTACCGCCCGGATAACCCTTACGCCCACCACCTCCGCCCTACCCAGTAAAATTGCCATATTCATCGATGGTGCCCGCGCCGAAGCTGGCCCCGCCAATGAGCTCGACCCCAACCGCATCGAATCCATCGACGTGATAAAAGGAGACTCAGAGTTGAGCGAGATGAACCTTGAGGGCTTCAACGGTGCCATCATGATCATCACTAAAGATAGTGGTGTTACCAAGCTCAAGTGCTCGAAGACGAGAACCACTTAGGTTTTAACAATAGCCAGCATCATCCAGCCCGGTCAAAAGACAACGACCAGTGGTTCCGCACCGCAAAAAAGCGGATCGCAAATACCGTGACGATCGCTACGGCCATGTCCGCGATTTCCCCCAGCCATTGTCAAGCAAGGGTTACCGTCTCTGCATGACCAGCACAATCTTTAGCCAAATTCAGCGGTAATCTTGGCGAACAGCGTCCGCGCGTGCCCCTCCTCCGCTTCGGCGGACCAACCAGCGATGTGCGGCGTAAGTACGGTATTTTCATTGCTGCGAAGGTACTGGAAGGGTTCGGGCAGGTCTTTCGGCTCCAGTTTTACGAAGCTCATTTCTTCGTATTCATGTACATCCAGGGCTGCGCCGAGCACCTTGCCGGATTGCATGGCGGAGACGAGGTCTTCCGTCTTCACGGCCAGCCCCCGGGCGGTATTGATGAGGTAGAACGGCTTCGCAAAAGCATTGATCCAGTCTTCGTTGACGTAGTAGTGGTTGCCCTCCAGGAAGATGTGCAGGGAGACGACGTCGGCTGTGCGTTGCAGTTCTTCGAGGCTTACCTCGTGGGCAAATTCATCGCCGTAGTTGGTCCGAAATTTATCGTGGGTGATGACCTTGCAGCCGAAGCCAACGAGGCGGCGGGCGGTCATCTGGCCCATATTTCCGTAGCCGATGAGGCCCACGGTGAGGTTGCCGAGTTCGGTGCCGATGTTGCCACGCCGCACCCAGCCGCCGTCGCGGATTTGGCGGTCGGCACGGGCGAGGTGGTTTAGCAACATCAGCATCATCCCGACGGTGTGTTCGGCCACGGTATGCTTACTGCCTTCGGGGCTGTTGAAAACGGTGATGCCTTTTTCTTTGGCGTATTCGAGGTCAATATGATCGGTTCCTACCCCCCAGCGGGCCACGAATTTAAAATCCGGGCCACAGGCATCCAGCAGTTCCCGGTCGATGTTGAGGCGGCTACGGATCATGAGGCCGTCGAAATCTTTCAGGACGGAGAGGATGTGGGCGCGGCCGCGGGTGCAAAGGTCGGTTACCCGGTGGCCTGCTCCTTCGAGGGCAGTTTGGAGGTAGGGGTGGGCGGCTTTGTCGAGGAAGGCGATGTTCATGGGGGCGGGGGCTTAGTGGTTCGGTGGTTTTGTGGTTCGGTGGGCTGGTGGTTTTGTGGCTTGGTAGACTTCCTTGCCACAAAGGAATGCCGTATTGGACAATTTTCCAGGAAAAGCATCAGAAAAAGATTACCCTCGGACCATACCGCTATAGATTGCTCCTAAAACCCCTTCCCTAAATCCCTCCCCTTGGTCGGGAGGGGGGGAGGGGCTTGTGAAAATGCTATGCGTTTTAGCTTAAAGATCGCCAAATCAGTGTTAATGTATAGCAGTTTGCCTCGGACACAGAACGCCCGCTACCAAAGAGTAAGTAGCGGGCGTTCGGGAATAAAATATTTCTTTTCCATCCCTAAGGGTCTATGGTTTACCTAACCACGAAGTTCCCCGTCCAGTCCCAGTTTTTAGTACGGAGCCTTAGCAGGTAGGTTCCGGCTGGCAACTGATCCGTTGCTAGTTCAACCTGGTTTGCACCTGCGGCCGCGCCCTCAATTCCTCTGGTCACTTCCTGGCCGTAGATGTTGTAAATATACCACGACATTGTCTCCGTTACTGGCTGCTGCCATTCAGCGGTAAGTACGCCGTTTGTTACGGGGTTAGGGTAAACGATTGCCGCCCGGTCATCTATGCTCCAGCGTACCCGCTGGATGGCAGAATGGCTGTTTGCTCCGTCCAGATCGATAGCATTAATACGGTAGTAAGCTGCATTTCCAGGCACTTCGGCATCGATGAATTCGTAGTTGCTTGCCGGAAGGTTATTAGCGTCAACAGTGCCAACTTCTTCAAAGTCTCGCCCGGTAGCGGAGCGTTCTACGGAGAAATGGCTCACCTCATCTTCGTTCAGGGTAGACCAATTCAGCAGGGCCTTCTGCTTGCCCAGGGAACGGGCGCTGAAGGCAGACCAGTCCAGCGGAAGCCCACAGTTGGAAATTCCACAATTAACCACGACGGTGTAGTCTTCTACTTCACCGAAGGCGGAACCACAAGGGTCGTCGTGTGAAGTAGAATAAACACCACGAACGCGCATGGTTGTTGCTCCTTCAGCCGCACCCTGCGGCACCCGCACCAATCCGGTACTGACTCCTCCGTTATCTGGTACGGAGAGGGAGATTTTTTCATCGTTAGTGAATACGCCGTCCCGGTTCCAATCGGCCCAGGCGTGAAACCGATCAATGTCAAAAGCAAAGTTGAAGTTAGCCGTGAGGGTATAGTCCGTTTCGGGTTCTACGGTAAAGATTACATTTCTAAAATCACTATAATTGGTTTGGCCGGAGCTATTTTCTACGCCCGCAAGGCTAACGAAGCTGATGTAGTCACCCCCTGTTCCTGCACTACCTTCAGCCGCACAGTAGGTTAGGCTGGCCATTCCACCGGAGCAGCCACAGTCTGTGTCATAGGTTTCCCCGGAAGAAAAGGGATCTCCGTCATCACAGGGGGTTCCGATGAGGTCGTCGTCAAGCGAGGGGCACTGATCGAAGAGGTCGCAGGTGCCGTCACTATCTGCGTCAGGAGAGGCCGCAGTACACCTTTCAATGATGATGCTGGCTTCAAGCACGCCTCTTCCGTGGGTTCCTACCCTAAGAAGACCAGCGGCGTACTGAATTTCAATATCTTCTACCCTGGTGTTGGGGAGGTCTCCGTACTCAAGCCAGTCGGCCAGCTGATCATCCCGATAAAAAACGCCAGCATCCGTGCCGACAAATATGGCACCGGGAACATCATGGTAAAGCTCCAGTGCGCCTGCCGAGACGTTGGGGAGGGAGCCGGTGATGTTGGTCCAGTTCACGCCCGCATCCGTTGAAACGTACACTTTGCTTCCGCTCGAATAGCCGGGTACGGAGACATACACCTTATCCATATCTACGGGGTCGACTTCAATATCGGAAACGGCACCACTGGGCAAGAACCGGTTCGTCCAGCTATCGCTGGTGGTGCTTTTCACGAAAAGGGACCCTCCTGCGGTGACGTAGATGCGCTCGCTGTTGGACGGTGCAATAGCCAGTTCGTTCAAATCTGCACCGTTGGCGAGTTCTCCTGAAATTGGTGTCCAGCTGTTGCCACGGTCTAATGACTCATGTACCTTGCGGTAGCCCGCAATGATGCGGTTAGGCGCGTTAGGGTCTAGCTTGAAGGGAGTTTCCCACGCCCCTCCCTGAGCGGCGGCTGGTTTTATGGAGGTACTAAATCCGTTCTGGTAACGGTTCAACCCACCGAACTGAAAAGCCCAGTAACGGATAGAAGCATCGGTGGGGTCGATATCCTGGTTCATACCGTCTCCGGTAGACGCATACTGGACCCAGTTTCCGCTTTCGTCACGAAATACGTTGCCGTTGTCCTGGGAGCCGCCGCCAATAACGTTGGCGTTGGTCTGCGCTACCGCAATATCGTAGTACTGAGTGATGGCCAGGCCATCGGAGAGGTTTTCGAAAACGTTGGTGGAAATGATGTAACGGTAAAGGCCGCCGTCATTACAATAATAGACGGCATCGTTTTCCAGCGGATTAACGAACATATTGCGTTGATCGACGTGGACCAGGGGCAATCCGTTGTTGCCAAGCCACTGGCTGGTAGCACTGAAGGAGGTTCCGCCGTTATCGGAACGAGCGGTTTCGAAGTTGCCCGTCAGGATGATGTCCTCGTCTTGAGGAGCAATAGCGAAGACTTCATTGTTTTCCAGCATGGTTGAACTGGCGGGGAAAGACAGGCCAGCATCTACCGATTTATGCAATTGGTTGCCGTTGCGGGCGAATACCTTATTATTGTCCAGTGGGGTAACACCGAGTAGAACATTACCCGACCCGAGGGTAGCTGTTTGTGTGAAGCTGGCCCCACCATCAGTACTACGAAAAACCTCTCCGTTATTTCCTCCGGCAAAGACTGTAGTTGCGTCGCCTGGCCTCACCTTGACGTCGAAGACATTGTTCGACAGTACCTTTTGGTGAGAGGTGAAGCCATCATCCGTGCGGTATAGCCCGTCAGCAGAGGCGACAAACATTGTATTGGGGTTAGTTGGGTGAGCTTCCATCCAGTAGATGCGTACATTCTGGCTGAAGCTGAAGCTCAGGCTGGTGGGTGCCCAGGTAGCTCCACCGTTGGTACTTTTATAAACGCCGATGCCCGCAGGCCCGTACCAGACGTGATCGCTGACCGCAATGTATAAGGTGTTGGGGTTACTTTGATCTACGATGATAGACGAGACGGCCAGGAAGGGCAGGTCATCACCGAGTGGAACGTAACTCTGGCCGCCGTCGGTTGTTTTCCAGATGCCGCCGATGGCGGCGCCCACGTAAAAGGTATTCACATCCGTTGGGTGAAAAGCGACGGACGTAGTTCGGCCCAGGCCAATCTGGCCGGTGATGTATTCGGTATAATTCACCTCCGTCCAGGGGACGTTGGCGTAGGGGTTGCTGAGCTTGTACGGCTGGGTAAGCAGATTGTTCTGCTTGCGGCCGTAGGCGGAAATATCCCCCAGGGAGCCGTCAGGGTTCAGGTTGCCCTTCCAAAAAGACTGCCAGCGCTGAAACTTGACAAATTCACCGTCGCGGTGTTCTCCGGTGGTAAGCTCGGACTTCGTGAGGTTCGGATGCTTCGCTTTGAAGTAAGCATCGCCCTTTTTAACGATCTCCTGGTAATCGCGGCTATCCCGTAGTACTTCCTTGAACGAAGACTGGGCGGATACAGGAGAGAAGCCGAATACGGTAAGCAGAAGTAAAATTAAAAAAGAACGCATATTTCTATTTTAGAGCAGTTACAGCTTGATTATGTGAATCATAGTATTCACGCACTGAAAGCAAAAGGGTGATCCCGATACGAAGTTAGACAACAAAACCAATGATCAGACGGCAAACCTACCTAAAAGTAACTGATTCATTCCAAAATCCAGGGGGTGTGAATAACAAATTGCAGGCTTGCTCAAAGATTATCGAAGTTTTTAGAAGTCAGAAATCAAAGTGCAGAAGTCAGGCTACTCAATGGTACAGCGGCAGCTGACTTCTGCACTCTGATTTTTAGCTGTGAAACCATGAAAAACATTCACGGACCTGCAATCTGTTATACACACATCCAGGGGTGAGATCTTCCCCCCCCTAGTGGGTGAGTTCATAATTATCTGGTCGTTTAGTCCGCCGGATTTTCGTGCCGTGGCAAGGCGCTGAAACCGGAGTCTAGCCGTAGCTAAATGAGGATTTCAGCAACGAAGTCACGGTGCGAAAAGACAAGGAATAACGGCCAAGTAATTATGAACTCACCCACTAGCAGCCTGCCGGAGAGAACGCTTAGGGGTTTCGGAACAGTAAGCTATCCGTTTAAACAATGGCGCTCGCAGCCCTGATGTAGTTCGAGCTGTTACAACCGTAGCTACGGCTATGCTTGCGCGAACCCTCAGGAGCTGCCGAGTTGCGCCGCTTTTTGCATCACTTGGTAGCGCTTTTTCCACTTCGCAAGGTTCTGATTGTAACCATCGTCGATGTGGACGGCGTCTTTTCTTCGGAAAGTACCTCCCCAGCGCAGGTCTTTATCGTCGATAATGGCCTTGAGGAACATGGCTACCGGCGGGTCTACTTTAGGGTGCTTGGCCATTTTGGTGGAGTTGGCCCACTTCCTTTTCCCGTAAATAAGGTTCATATCAATGCCGTGCCCGATCAGGTGGTTCGAGTAAGTTGCTGGCGGGACGATAGCCCCGTTCACAATCGTAGTTGTTCGGAAAGAACTGGTGATGTAAACATCCACGTCGGCTTCCTCGGCGTAAGTATTGATTCTGTTTAGCAGCCCGACGAATTTCCGGTCGGCCCGGCAGGGCGTACCGACGAACCGGGAGCCTCTAAAGAAAACAAGTGGGTTTTTCTCCTCGAAGTGATACTGGGCCAACTTGGTCCAGGATGGTCCGTAGAAGGCATCGATTTCTTTTAGTAGCAGGTCTATTACTGGTCTGGTGAGCAAATCACCATCACACTCGCAGTCGTTTGCGTTGGCGAAGGCAATCATCGCTTTGCGGGTGGCTTTACCGTACAGGCCATCGGCTCCGTACTTAGCAAATTTGAGTTGTTTGCCGTAGCCCAGCTCGTTCAGTAGCAGCTGGATGGCAACGATGCTGATGCGCGTCCCCTTAGAGATGTACTTTTTCTTCCGCAGGTCTGACTGGCCGATCTCCCAGAGAATGTACATACTGGGCAGAAACTTATACCGCTGCAGTATTGTCTTGGCTAGCTTATTCGATACCGAGCGGCCGTTTCTTTTTATTTTATTCTTTTTGGCGAACGACTTCACAGCGGCCTGGGTCGCTTTTCCGTAAGACCCGTCGGCCTGAAATTTGTCCCATTTCAGTTTCTTCTCGAAGCCTAGTTCGTAGAGTATACGCTGGAGGTCGGTCACCAATTCTTTGTTTTTGGACCTTCGACGAAGCGATTTTTCTAAATTCGCTTTTTTCACTGCTTTCTCCAGGGGGCTACAACATTGCATGGTAAGGGTGGGGTTAAGGGTGTTAATATATTAGCAATTCAGCACACCGTGCGCCTTTCGTTCGCTACGTGTTGATTTTTAAAGGGTTAAGATAACGCTCAGGGCTTAATATAGACAACCTTCACCAACGCTCAATCTCTACTAAAGCCATAAAACCCTTGTTTCACCTGCGCATTAATACATTAACCACTAAGGATCAAAACAAAGCACGGTAGTCCGGGTATTGGTCTCATCCACG
>CAYWMW010000118.1:0-12273 GCA_964458975.1 uncultured Lewinella sp.
ACGGTTCCCTGGGTTATCCACCTGGCTTCTCTGGTGGTGCTCCTGCTGCTGGGTTGGGTGGGGATTAAGCTGTAGGCTCTCCTTCCTGCGCGACGCTTCGCGTCGCCTCTGAAGAAGTAGGTCATCGTGGTACCCCCCGGACTCCGCTACGCGGAAGCGAAGCGAGGCCGCTACGGAAAAATACGACAGACGACAACGATAGTGCCCTGAAAGGGTACGTTTTTTAGCGAGGGGTTGAACGAGGCCGAAGGCGGAGTTCAGCCCCTCGCGCAATCGCGCAATCGCGGCATCGCACCTCCGCACCACGCGCCTCAATCCAGGCCCTTTATGAATTACCAGACCTTCTCCCCGATGCTATCCGGCACGAAGCTCCCCCATTTTTCATTGTAGGTATGCAGCCGTTCGGTAGGTTTACCCGCAGCGTCTTCAAGCGGGAGCTTGGCCAGCTTCCAGGCATAGATGCTACCGTAGAGATTATAGACGTTCGTGAACCCTTTTTTGCGGAGTTTCTTAGCGGCGCGTTCGCTGCGGTAGCCAACGGTGCAGTAGACGACTACGGGGCGGGATTTGTCTACGTCTTTTACTGGTTTAAGGCTAAGTTTATCGTAGCCGATATTGATGGCTCCGGGTAGGTGGCTCACTTCGTACTCCACGGTTTCGCGGGCATCCAGAAAGAGGGCATTCTCCAGGGCGGCGGCGTCTTTTGCGCCGATGGCGAGCTCGTCTGCGGAGATGAGTTTCTCCAGTTTGAGGTCTAATTCCTGGTAGCCGGTTTGCAAGCGTTCGGGGATATTTTGGGCGCGGACGCAGGATGCAAGGGAAAGGATAACGAGCAGGGAGATGAAAGTTCTAGTCATAGCTATTACATAACGCTTCAAAGTAAGGTTCAGTTATCCACCGCCAGAAAATCACGGATGATCTGCTCACCAACGGCGGCCGATTTTTCGGGGTGAAACTGGGCGGCGTAGAAATTGTCCTTGCGCAACATCGCTGCGTACTCGATTCCGCAGTACTCCGTTGTAGCTACCGTATGCGGGCCTGGTTCAACGTAGTAGCTGTGAACGTAGTAGCAAAAATCATTGTCGACCTGACCGCTTACCCAGTCGTTTTGGTCCGTCAAGTGTACGTTGTTCCAGCCCATGTGCGGCACCTTATCGCCGTTGTTCGGCCGGAACCGTTTCACTTTCTCCGGGAAGATGCCGATGCAGGGCACGTCCCCCTCTTCGCTGTGGCTGCACAGGAGTTGCATCCCGACGCAGATCCCGAAGACGGGCTGCTTCAGGGAGCGAATCAGTTCCGTCAGGCCCGTTTCGTTCAGGTGCTTCATGGTACTCTTGGCCGCGCCTACGCCGGGGAAGATTACCTTCTCGGCGGCACGGATCACGTCGTGATTGTTGGTGAGTACGTGCGGTACGCCAATGCGCTCCAGGGCGTAGAGGACAGAGCGAATATTGCCGGCGTTATAGTCTATTACTGCAATCAATGTTCAGGTTGGCTTAAATAAGTCTTTTGTTGTCTTTAATTCTGTCCTCCAGCTCTTTCCTTTTGGTTTTGGAAACGGGGAGAAGCGTTCCGTTTTCCATCAGCAAGCTGCCTCCGTCCGTTCGGTCAATACGCTTGATGTAAAAGAGATTTACCAAAGCGGTATTGTGGCTCCGCAGAAAGTCGTAATCCTGAAGAAGGTTTTCGTAGTACTTCAGGTTTTTAGAAACCGTAAGTTTTTCACCGGATTGGAAATAAAAATCGGTATAGCTTCCGCTGGCCATACAGTACATGATCTCGTTGATGTATACCATCTCGTAACCAGCCGAGGTGGCTAATCCTATTTTTTGCTGAGTGCGGTTAAAATGTTTCAGCTGTTGCATCATTACCTCCATTGAATCATAAATGGAACTAGTGCCAATTTTGGCAACAGCATTGTCAACCGCTTTAATCAACTTACTTATGTCCACTGGTTTCAGGAGATAATCTAAGGCGGCAAAGTTAAAAGCCCTCACCGCAAAGTCGTTATAAGCGGTAATGAAGATGATCTCAAAGTTGATGGACTTAAGCTTCTCCAGTAAGGTGAAGGCCGTAGTTCCACCAAGCTGTATATCCAAAAATACCAACTGAGGGTTATGCTCCAAGATTAGCTCTTCTGCCGTTTCTATGTTGCTCCCGATGCCAACAACCGAGACCTGCGGGCAGTATTTATTTAGAAGGATGAGGATGTTCTCCTGGCTATTAGCTTCATCGTCAATTATGAGGGAAGTGATCCTATTTTCGCTCATTTTAGGTATTTTTTGTCAATGTTAGGAACGGGAGATAAACAGTCACCTGTGTTCCTGCCGAGGTTCCGTCGGTGTCAAACAAGTCAAGCGTGTGGATGTCAGCATCTTTATAGCCTATCGTATGTAGCGCTTTTAGTGTGTTTTGCGAGTTTTCAGTCGCTATAGACAGGTGTTTTCCAGCCTCTGCCTGTGCGATAATGGATGCTGCCTTGCGGCCCCGCCCATTATCGGTTACAATTACCTTAACTCCATCTCCAAATTTTTGGAAAAACACACTAACCTTGCCCATGTACGTCAAGTTAGACACGCCGTGCACGATTGCATTTTCAACTACAGGTTGCACCAACATTCCCGGCACTTTAAAGTGCGTCTCCTCAAGGCTTTCAGAAACATCTACGCTGTAGACGAAACCGTCGCGAAACCTTAGTTTCTCCAGTGCCAGATAGTTATCAATCAACTCAATCTCATTGATTAATGGGATACTGATTGATGTGGCGGTAGTAGCCATAACCCGAAGAATGTCAGAAAATTTCCCTAAATAGTTGTACGCCTCAATCGTTTCGGACTTTAAGACACTGTTCTGAATACCGGTCAGGGCGTTAAAAATAAAGTGTGGGTTGATCTGCGATTGTAAGACCTGAAGTTTGGTTTCCGCCATCTCTTTATTCTGGTTAGCCAGTTTTGTACGCGCCCTGTACTTTGATAGGAAATATAATAATGAAAAGATCAATATAAGCCCGACAAACACCCCAAACATCACGTTTCGTCTGATTCTATACTGCAAGGCTCTTTCCTGCTCCGCTTGGGTCAGTCGTTCAATTTCCCAGTCTTTCTCCAGAAACTCTTGTTCCCCTTTTAATGATTGCAGTTCCTTCCTGGCAGTTTCTCCTGCCTGCTCTTCGTCGATGTCGTGAAACTCCTTGAAAGCCTTCAGCGCCAGTTCATATTGCCCCTTCCGCTCGTAGTGTTCGGCTAAGCTTTTCTTACAAAACGCCAAGCCGAACCCATAGTCCATCAGTTCAGACTGTGAATCTCCTTCCACTAAGTATCCGTACGCCTTATCATACTCTTCCTTCCCTACATAAGCCTCGTATAAGTCCATATTTCTAATCGCGGATACAATTGATACATCTCCCCTGGTTAAGATCGGATTGGACGTAAGTAATTCAATCGCTTTATCAAATTTTTTGGCGGCAATGTGATAGTAAGCTAGGTTAAGCAATCCAATTTTCTCAATCTCAGAAATTTTCAACTCCCTTGAACGTCGAACCACCTCTTCAAGTGCTAACTGCGCCCTTTCCATTAGCCCGGTCCTGATATGTATACCCGATTGAGCAAATTTGGCGACTATTTCCAATTTATCGTTTCCCAGATTCTTGGCCATCGCCAGGGCTCGGTTAGCATACTCTTCAGCTCCGTCCAAATCTTTCAAGTATAACATTGAAGAGGTAAGGTTGATGTAAGTCCACCCAACGGTAACAGAGTCATCCGTAGCAGTACTAATCTCAAGTGCTTCCTGGTAATGATCCACAGCTTTTGGATACTGGGCATCCAGGAAACAGAAACGGCCATTCGCCATTTTTGTAACAGCAGCGGCGCCCATGTCTCCTTCCTGAACCTGTTCTTTAAAAATGTGGTCAACGTAGGTTTGAAGGTTCTCCGAACTTCCAATTTGAGGCAGCCACTCATTGCGCCTTCCGTACCATATTTCAAGTTTCCGCTCATCAGGGCTTGCCGATACAATCTCCAACAACACCTCCCGCAACGAATCAAAGTCCGTCACTTTTGAGCCAGCCAGATTTAGTGGAGGCGTAAGATCTTCTGTAGGCTCGGCCGAATAGCGATCCTTAAGGGGCTCCACTGAAGTGGTCGTGGGGCTGTCACACCCGAAAACCAAAAGTATCAGCGACAACCAAAAGCCCGTAAAAAGAGATACACTCCGCTTTCTGGAGGACAAAAGATGACTGCTACACATAAAAAGCTTTCTAAATCTGAGTCAAATGTAACAAAACAGAGCCGTATATGAATTGAAAAGGGCCCTAGATGAATCACAACTATCGATCGAAGCCATAATTCTTCATCTTTATAGAAGCAATTTGAACAGCAGGTACTAATAAACTCAGTACCGTATTTTTATGAGAGATATTTAACAGAACGAATGGTTGACAGCAAACAGTTGTCAACCATTCTTTTTTACCCAATTTCTTTCTGCTACTTTACAGCATCCCTTTTGTTGAGGGCAGCCGCATATTGTCTACATCCCGCCGCTTAGCCGCTTTAATCGCTTTGGCAAGTGCTTTAAACGTTGCCTCAATCATGTGATGCTCGTTTTTCCCCTCTGCCTTGATGGCCAGGTTACACTTCGCGCCGTCGCTAAACGACTTAAAGAAGTGATGAAACATTTCAGTCGGCATGTCACCAATTTTCTCCCGCCGATACTCGCAGTCCCATACTAACCAGGGGCGGCCGCCAAAGTCGAGACGAACGTCTACCGTAGACTCGTCCATCACCAGGTTGAAGCCGTAGCGTTCGATGCCAAGCTTATCCCCAAGTGCTTGCCCGAAGGCTTCGCCCAGCGCGATGGCCGTATCCTCAATGGTGTGGTGCTCATCGATGTGCAGGTCTCCGTCTACCGCAACGTTCAGGTCACAGCCGGAGTGGCGCCCCAGTTGGTCGAGCATGTGGTCAAAGAAACCAAGGCCGGTATTCATCTTCGTCTGGCCCGTTCCGTCAAGGTCCAGGTCAATTTTGATGTCCGTCTCTTTCGTTTTGCGATGGATGGTCGCCGTTCGGGAGGCCAGACGGAGGAGGCGGTAAATCGCTTCCCAGTCGGTGGTACGCAGAGCGATGGTCTCGTCCAGACTGGCGAGTTGGGCTGCGTCGAGCTCTTCGTTACCCAGCTCTGGGTCGGTGGCGATCCAGATTCCTTTAGTGCCCATGTTCTTGGCCAGCTGGATGTCCGTCAATCGGTCACCGACAACGTAACTGTTCGCTAAATCGTAGTCTCCGGTTATGTAGTGCTCCACCAGTTTGGTGCCGGGCTTACGGGTTGGCTGGTTATCTGCCGCAAAGGTCCGGTCGATGATTTGTTCGCTGAAAGTTATTCCCTCGGCTTCCAACGCCCGGAGCATCGCGTTGTGCGTAGGCCAGAAGTTTTCTTCCGGGTAGCTTGCCGTGCCCAGGCCATCCTGGTTGGTCACCATCACCAGCATATAGTCCAGTTCCCGCACAATGCGGCCGAGCCAGCGGAAAACGCCGGGGTAGAAGTTTAGCTTATCGATATGGTCTACCTGATAGTCTTCGGGTTCGAGGATCAAGGTGCCGTCGCGGTCTAGGAAGAGGATTTTTGAGGCCATAAGGCAAAGCTAAACGTACTTTAGCTAACCAATTAACTCTCTGACTTTTTCTTCAGAAATATTATTCTGTTTTGCTAAAATACTGATCGATAGTCCTAGGTCGTGACCATTCAATACTGCTTGCTTTAGCGCTTTCTGGTGGCCCTCTTGACGGCCCTCTTCACGGCCTTCTTCACGGCCTTCTTCGCGGCCTTCTTGACGGCCTTCTTCAAATCCTTCTTCGTGCCCTTCATAACGAGCGGTATCGAACGAGTTTTTCAAATCCCTGTAGTATTTAAGGCTAGCATTATAATCAAGTCTTTGCACCGGATCAAATTTTGCTACTTCAGCGGCTTCGAATAAGCGGGAAAAGATTCTTTCCTGTAACTTAACGGGCATCGCGTCTAATTTTCCAAGGTTGCGAATAGCGTAAAGCCATTTTTCAAAACGGGTCTCAAGCTCATCAACTGACTTACGAAACTTTGGCATCTCCAAGTATATGTACGTCAGTTTATCGTAGAACACCTCCTTGGTGTCTCGGTCAATCAACTGAATGTCGTGGCGGTATTTGTCAGGGTTTTTACTCGGCTCGTCAAATGTAAAGTCAAGAATAGCGATCATGTAAACTGACTTCAACTCATAGTTCCAATCACTTCTGATCGCTTGTTCACGGATAGGGAATGTGGTGTAGTAAAGCGTCCGATCCTTGAAGAATCGTTGTTTAGCCTTCTGCAACTCTACAATGAACTTCTCACCCTTTTCATTCTGACAGTAGAGGTCGAATACTGCCTTCCTGTCTAACTCCGTACCATCAAGGTGTTCGTTTTGCAAGTAATTGATCTCAACGATGCGCCCTTCCCGATCACTGAGCAGTTCGTTCAAAAAGTCCAGTAACAATTCTTTGTTCGGCTCTTCGCCAAACAGTTTTTTGAAGCCGAAATCCGTAAACGGGTTGACGTAGCGAGGTTCCATGTGCAGGAGTGATTTTTCGTACCAGTTGTATTCGTAAGACATACGTTCAGGAGTATTACACCTTACTTAACGCTTCCAGCAGCATATCGTTCTCTTCCGCCAGCCCCGCCGTAATCCGCAGGCAGTTCTCCGCGTTCGGCTGGTACGCCTGGTTGCGTACCACAATGGCGTTGTCCAGCAGGTACTGGTAAACCGCAGCGGAGTCTTTGAAGCGCACAAGCAGGAAGTTCGTCACCGAAGGGAAGATATAGTCAACACAGTCTAGCTTG
Organism: uncultured Lewinella sp.; assembly: GCA_964458975.1. Lineage (GTDB taxonomy): Bacteria > Bacteroidota > Bacteroidia > Chitinophagales > Saprospiraceae > Neolewinella. Next base: position 6,847 of record CAYWMW010000118.1, read on the forward strand.
GCCAGCTCCGTTTCCAGCCGCTTACGCTCACTGATGAGGGTATTGACCTTGGCTTGCATCTGGTCTTTATTCCTGAGGGCCTCAAGGGCGACCTCCGTGGTCAGCACGTTGATGTTGTAGGGCATCTTGATCGTGTTCAGCAGCCCGATGATGAAGGGCGAGGCGAAGGCCGCACCACAACGGATACCGGCCATCCCCCAACCTTTACTCAGCGTTTGGGTGATGATGAGGTTCGGAAATTCTGCGAGTCTTGGCAGGAAACTCAGCTCGGGCACGAAATCGATATACGCCTCGTCTAGCACAACGATGCCGGGAAAAGTCCGGATCAGGTCTTCGAGCACGGCGGGGTCCATGTCGTTTCCGCTGGGGTTATTCGGGCTGCATAGCCAGAGGATTTTGCTGCGCTCATCCCAGGTAGATTTCAGTTCATCCACCGGAATAGTGAAGTCCGCAGCGAGCGTAGTGGCCCGAAACTCAGCACCAGCAATACCAGCGGCTACTTTGTACATCCCGAAGGTGGGCGGCAGGGCGTGAACGGCATCGTTCTCGGAGCAGAAAATGCGGGTGATCTGATCCACCAACTCATCCGAACCGTTGCCGAATACGATCTGCTCGGGATTGAAATTTTTCAATTCTCCGAGCGCATGACGCAGGGCGGTAGAGGAGGGGTCCGGGTAGCGGTTGCGGCCGGTGGGCCAGGGGCTTTCGTTGGCGTCCAGCAGTACGTCGGCGCGGCCTTTGAATTCGGCGCGGGCGCTGGAGTAGGCTTTTAGGCCGAGGAGGTTGGGGCGGACCAGGCTTTTTATGTCTTGGGTTGTCATTTTGGTTATCTTGGGGAAGTGTGAGAGGGGCTCCCCGGACTTCGGTCGATGCTATCGCATCTTTCTACGTCCGGGGTTACTGATGTTAAATCCCTACGGGATTGTAAGTGAAGTACGGTAAGGAATAACGACTTCCCCTTATCCACCAACACTTTGGCGAACATCTCGGGGCGACCCTGCGGCTGCGGACGATGCACTAATGAGAACATTTTCTCCTTGGTTTTCTTTTCGGGCGCTGACGCGGGTGCAAAGTTAGGTTTTTAGTAGCGACGGCTTTAGCCGTTAGCTTAGATAATTTTCTTTAGGAATTCAATCTCCTCCGTTTCCACAGATACTTCTGCCTCCACCAAAACATTTTCCATTGATGTCGTAGTACTCAGTGTACATCAAACTATCCATGGGTGATACTACAACTCATTCTTCTTCTAACGACCTCAAGAGGTTCTCCGATTTCATCGTTTTATTTGTAATTCTGGAGACCTGGACTACGCCTTTCATCTTACGAAGACGATATAACACACGATGCCGCTTGTTAGCTATTTTATACCGGTACTCAAAAATTTAAATGTCCGATTCCGGGCTCCCATATTCCATAGGCTTCCGGCCGTTTTCCTATTTCTAACAGGCATTCCTTTATTCCCCGCATTGCATTTAGTGCTGAATTTCTTCCGTAATGATCAAGGAGGTAGTGAAGGATTGAGTTCAAATCCTCATCCGCTTGCTCGGATAGAACTACTCGGTAACTTTCAGCCATTTTTCTACGTTTTCAAAAGCATCTTTCATCGGAATGAGCTTTGTTTCTCCGGTTTCTACCTGATGGTCTATTTCATTAATCTGAGCGATAAGAACATCGGCTTTGATCAAGGTACCGTCCGACTCGTAATTATGGCTCTCATCAGGTGCCTCCAACTTTACTGGAGTGGGTCCATGCAGAAGTAAGTGAATTGCCTTCAACATAGTCTCATCAAGTGTATCCAACTTTTCATCAATTTCCTGGCGTACTTGTACAAGGCTCATGGTTCAAGATTTTAGTCGTAGAGATAAAGATAACGCTTTAAACCCTATTTAAGGTCTACCAACCGCACCGAAACCGCCAACGCGTGCCCCCGCAATTCCTCCGCTTCCGCCATGATCTCCACGGCGGGGCCGAGCTTGCGTAAGCCCTCCTCGGTAAGCTCCTGAAAGGTGATTTTTTTAACGAAACTGTCCAGGCTCACCCCGGAGTAATTGCGGGCGTAGCCGTAGGTTGGCAGGGTATGGTTGGTGCCGGAAGCATAGTCTCCCACACTCTCCGGGGTGTGGTAGCCGAGGAAGATGGAGCCAGCATTCTCGATGCCCTCCGCGAAGCCCCGCGCATCGGCCATGCTCAGGATGAGGTGCTCCGGGGCGTAGGCGTTGATGTAGTCGAGCTGATCCTGGCGGTCAGGCAAGACGAGGATGAGGGAGTTGGCGATGCTCGCCGCCGCCATTTCCTTGCGGGGGAGGTCTTCGAGTTGGCGCTCTACCTCGGCTTTCACCGCTGCGGCCTGCGCTTCGTTGTCCACTACGAGTACAACCTGACTATCCGCTCCGTGCTCCGCTTGTGCGAGGAGATCCGCCGCAATCCAAGCGGCCTTTGCACCTGCGTCCGCGCCCACCAAAACCTCGCTTGGTCCTGCTGGCATATCGATCGCCAGACCATCGAGCTGGGCCAGTTGCTTGGCCACCGTCACGTACGCATTGCCCGGGCCAAAAAGCTTGTAGACGGCCGGGACGGACTCGGTCCCGTAAGCCATCGCCGCAATCGCCTGCGCACCACCGATCCGGAAGACTTTCGTGACGCCGCACAGCCCCGCCGCGTACAGCACCGCCGGGTGAATTTCGCCCGTTTCCCGGTTGGGCGGCGAGCAAAGCACCACCTCCCCGCAGCCAGCAATCATCGCCGGCACGGCCAGCATCAACACCGTACTGAACAACGGCGCCGTACCGCCGGGGATGTACAACCCCACCCGCTCAATGGCCCGCGCTTCGCGCCAGCAAGTAACCCCCGGCATCGTCTCAATCTCCACCTTCTCCGTTTGCTGCGAGCGGTGGAAAATTTCGACGTTCTGCTTCGCCAGCTGAATGGCCTCCCGCAGTTCCGGGCTCAGCTTTTCGCCCGCCGAAGCGATGGTTTTCGCGTCCACCTTCAGCGCCGCGAGTTCCACCCTATCAAAGCGGGCGGTCAGTTCCCGCAGCGTTGCGTCCCCACCCGTTTTTACGGATTGCATGATCTCGCTGACGGGCGCGCGGAGGCTGCTCAGATCTTTAGCGGGGCGCTGGGTTAGGGCGGGCCAGTTGGTGCGGTCGGGGTTGTTGTAGATTTTCATATTGAGTTGAGTTGAGGGCTGTGGACTCGGTTGTTCAGGGTGCTAATTCAGGCTAATTGCCTCGTAAAACCCTCTCCCCCAGCCCAAACCGCCTTCGGCTGGGGAGGGGAGCAAATTCGCTGCGGCTACCGCCTTCGCTTAATTAGTAGTTACCGTAAATGTTACCACCTATTGAGAAAGCCTGCTAACAACGAGCAATTTTGTTTCAAAACGCAGAGCGTTTTCGCAAGCTCCCTCCCCTGTGGGGAGGGCTGGGGAGGGGGTTTTCAGGTTCTACTACTAAAGAATCATCTTATCAATAGGGACAATCAAAATACCTTCGGCGCCTTTGGTGCGCAGCTCATCGATGATGTCCCAGAAACGGCCCTCGTCGATGACGGTGTGGACGCTGCTCCAGCCAGCTTCGGCCAGCGGCAAAACCGTAGGGGAGCGCATGCCCGGCAGGAGGTCGATGACGGCCTGCACCCGGTCCGTAGGTACGTTCATCAGCAGGTATTTTTTGTTGCGGGCTTCGAGGACGGCCTTGACCCGGAAGAGCAAGCGATCCAGGATTTCACGGCGTTCAGCGTCAATCTTCGGGCTGGCGGCGATGACGGCTTCGGACTTCAAGACGATGTCTTGCTCTTCGAGCCCGTTTTTGAACAGCGTTGAGCCCGTAGAGACCAGGTCGCAAATGGCATCAGCCAGGCCGATGTTCGGGGCGATCTCCACCGAGCCACTGATCTCGTGGATGTCCGCCTTGATGTTACTGCGGTCCAGGAAAAGCTGAAGGCTTACCGGGTAGCTGGTCGCGATGCGCTTCCCGTCAAGGTCTTTCACGTTCGCGTAGGGTATATCCTTGGGCGTAGCTAAAGAAAGGCGGCACTTGCTGAAGCCGAGCTTCTTCACCACCTCAACCTCTTTCTTTTTCTCGATGATGGTATTTTCACCGATGATGCCGATGTCGGCCACCCCATCCTGGATGTACTGCGGGATGTCTGAGTTGCGAAGGTAGAGCACTTCAATGGGGAAGTTGCGGGCGGCGGCCTTCAGCTGGTCGCGGCCGTTGTCGATCTTGATGCCACACTCTTTTAGGAGTTGGATCGATTCGTCAAGTAAGCGGCCTTTTTTCTGGACGGCAATGCGGAGGGGCTGGGGAGTAGACATATTTATTGATTTAAATTTTCTTTGTCGTTCTAAGTTTCTTGAAGCGAGCACGATAAATTTCCTCTTGTCAACTTATCGTGCTCGCTTCAAGAAACACGACAAAGAAAATTTAAATGACCCCGCTCAGAAGAGTACTTTTTGGTGAAAATTCAGATTTTGTGCGCCGTGTTTCGTGAAAAGTCCGTGGCAATTCGACGTTAGGAGAATTAGCGCGTGCTTTTCACGAAACTAAAGGCGGCGCACAAAATCTGAATAAATAAGAAAGGCCCGTTGACGCAACGCCGACGGACCTTTTAAGAAGTAATTCTTGAAGAATGTTCAGTTTCATTCACACAATTACCGCTCGCCGGCGTGGCAAGAAAGGTTACTGTGATGATGATGGGTGATTTTGAACATCGTTCGTTTCTTAAGTAGAAAGGGAAACTGGCTAAGCCAATTTCCCTTTTCTGATGTGGTGTAGGGCGGAATCGAACCGCCGACACATGGATTTTCAGTCCATTGCTCTACCAACTGAGCTACTGCACCCTGATTATTTATTCAAATGATTTTTGCCGCTTTGAGATTCATGAAAACAAGCAACAAAATCTCCTAACGTCGTTTTTGCCGCTTGTTTTCATGAATCGCGGCAAAAATCATTTGAATGTGCTCTTACTAAAAATCAAATCGTGAAATATGATAATTAGTGACAGGCATTCCTGCTAGAGCGACGCAAAGTTACGTTCATCAAACCGACTTAGGCAAGCTAAAGGCGCATTATTTTGCAATTTCGTACCACCCTAAAGCTTCAACAGTAGGATAAGTTCCCATGAATGATACCTTTATGCAGGGTTGGCCCCTCTAACTTTTTTGCCCCAACGGTCCAAATTTCATGGCTAAGGGTACGCGAGATGAGTAAAAGGTGCGTTTCCTTTGACGAACTCTTCCGGCTAAACCTTACCTGCCGCCGCCCACAAAACCACCCTCCACCGAACCACTACCAATGGACCCTGTACGCGCCATCACCCTTTCCGGCCTCTGCATCTTTGCTATCGGAGCCATCTTTCGCTACACCACCAGTAATAGTGCTTACGATTTGTTGATGATCATTCCGGTCATCGCCATCGGAGCGGCGT
>CAYWMW010000119.1:0-12263 GCA_964458975.1 uncultured Lewinella sp.
AGTCGTAGTATTCTTCCTTACCGTTGGTGTTGCCCCGGTTTTCCATCAGCTCGTAACTTGGGCCGTAAAGACCGTAGGAGCTGGAGAGGGTCGCGGCCAACAGCAGGCGCTTGATGAACTGCGGCTGCTTCGCCCCCATCATCTCGAAGGCGAGGATGTCGGGCGTGTTGGGCCAGAAGTTGGGCTGCATCGTATTGGCCAGCTCGCCGGAGGAGAGCTCTTCCAGGTACTCCTGCATTTCGTGCGGGGTAGTACGCCAGGTGAAGTAGGTGTAGCTCTGCTGGAAACCACGTTTCGCCAGCTCGGCCATGATGGCAGGGCGGGTGAAGGCCTCGGCCAGGAAGATGGTGTCGGGAAATTGCTTGTTCGTTTCTTCGATGATGAACTCCCAGAAGCGGTAGGGCTTCGTGTGGGGGTTGTCTACCCGGAAGATGGTCACGCCGGCTTTACACCAGTAAAGTACTACGGAGAGAAGTTCTTTCCAGAGCGCTTCATGGTCGGAGGTCTCAAAGTTGATCGGTACGATGTCCTGGTACTTCTTCGGCGGGTTCTCGGCGTACATGATGGAGCCGTCTGGCCGCCAGATGAACCATTCCGGGTGTTCCTCGATGTAGGGGTGATCCGGGGCGCACTGGAAGGCGAGGTCCAGAGCAACGTCGATGTCGTACTTCGTCTTCGCCTTCTTGATGAGGGCTTTATAGTCTTTGATGTCACCGAGTTCGGGGAGGATGGCTTTATGACCGCCTTCCGCTGCACCAATGGCCCACGGGCTACCGGGTTCCCCCTCCATGGCGGTGGTGGCGTTGTTGCGCCCTTTACGGTTCTTGCGGCCTACGGGGTGGACGGGCGGCATGTAGAGCACGTCGAAACCCAGGTCGTGTACCCGGGGGAGTAGTTTTTCTACGTCCTTAAAGGTACCCGCCCGGTTGATGTCCCGGGAAGCAGAGCGCGGAAATAGCTCGTACCAACTGCTGAAGCGTTCGCGCTTGCGGCCAACCTTTACCCGTAGGTTGTGGTCGTAGGTAGTCTCAAACTGACGCAGTGGGTATTTCTGAATAATTTGCGCAAACTCGCTACCAAGCACGTACGCTACCGCCTTGTCTTCGTCTTTTTGGCCCAGCTCTTTGATGGCGGCGTTCACTTCTTTGGCCGCCGCGCCTTTTAACTGGTTAGCTACTGTACTCAGGAAGTTTGCCCCGATGGTAAGCTCTACGCCCATCGGCTGATCGTCGGCCTGTTTTTTGCGGAAGCCGCTCAGCCAGGTCTTGAGGTGGTCTACCCAGGATACGATACGGTACTGATAAAAAGCCTGCTCGGTTACCTGAAAGCTGGCGGACCACGCATCATTGCCCTCGTCTTTCATCTCAATGGAAGTCCATTTACGGGCTTTGGCCGTTTTGTACTCTACCACGGCCCGGAGGTAATCATGCCCGTCACCAAATATATCTGCAGTGATGTGTACTGACTCACCCACCACCCGCTGGACCGGAAACCTACCGTTGTTAACCTGCGGTTGTACGTTGTCGATTACTGATCTATTCTGCATAGTGGGTGGTATGGTTTGAAAGTGTAATATTAGCTAAAAATGTATAAAGTCTGGAGGGGGCGGATGTTCACTCCCGAGGGAGAAAAGGAGGAAGGGCTGAAAGGAGAAAAGGCTGAAAGGTGCTGCGCTCCGCCTGCTCACCTTAGGCGAACAAGCGAAGCGTAGTGAGTGGTATCAGCGGTAGCTCCCTTTACTCCCTTACTCCTTTCTCCCTTTACTCCCTTACTCCTTTCAGCCCTTTCTCCCTTTACTCCCTTACTAACGTCATTTCCTCAACAAGGTGCGGCGCACCACCCAGCTTGTCAATAAGAAACAGTACGTACCGAATGTCCACCATGATGTTCCGGCAAATATTGGGGTCATAGTTGACGTCACTCATGGTGCTCTGCCAGGTACGGTCGAAGTTGAGGCCTACGAGACGGCCTTTCGCGTCCAGGGCCGGGCTGCCGGAGTTGCCACCGGTGGTGTGGTTGGAGCCGAGGAAGCAGACGGGGAGTTTACCGTTTTTCATGGCGTACTTGCCGTAGTCCTTTTTCTTATGCAGGTCCACGAGGCCGAGGGGCAAGTCGAACTCGTAGTCTCCGGGCTGGTACTTAGCGATTACGCCGTCGAGATCGGTGACGTGCTCAAACTTTTTACCGTCCAGGCCGGTGAAACCTTCTACTTTTCCGTAGCTGACCCTCATGGTGCCGTTGGCATCCGGGTAGAGGCGCTCCTTGGGGAAAAAGAGCAGTAAACCCTTCATGTACTGCCGCTGAAGGGGCTCGGCCCGCTGCCTGATCTCGTTGTAAACGTTGGTGACCCGTTTTTCGGTGTGCTGGTTGAGTTGGGCGACGTAGACGTAGCCCCGGTCGCCACGTAAAACCTCAAGGGCCGTTTCTGCGTCATCCTTCAGGAGACTGATGAGGCGGTCGCCTTTGGTCAGGTAGCTGCTTCGGAACATTTCCGCTATCATCTGGTCCATACTGCCAGCAAATTCAGCCTGGTCTTGCACGTAAAAACTCAGGTGCTTTTTGGGTACGTTGTTCTGGTAGGCTGGGATCAGGGCCTTGGCCACTTCCATGTCTATCTGCGGGTTGTAGCCTTTGTAGAAACCTTCGAGGTAACCGATCAAGCCGGGTAGCCGTTGCTTGAAGGCATTGATGCCGTTGTTGTCCGCAATCTTTACCTGCCGGCGCAGGATGTTGGCGATGCGGAACATATCGATGTTGTAGTTTATCTCGCTGGCGTAGGCGTTTGTTGTAGCAACTTCTTCCTGCTGTTTTACCAGGTCGTTGATCTCGCCGAGTAGGGGCCGGTAGGTTTTAGCTTCCCCCGGTTTCGTTTCCAGCCGGTTCATGAATTCCCGCTCCATGGCGAGGCGCTTTTTGATGCCACCTACGGCGGCAACGCCTTCACTTTCTCCGCGCCATTTCTTCCAGGAGTTAGCGATCCGGGCCTGCTTGCTGGCGTAATCAATTTTTACCTGCGGATTTACGCGCATAGCGGAATCAATGACGGCCAGGCTCAGGTCCCGCATACCGATGCGGATGGGGTTGATGACTTCGGTACGCTGTTTCATTGCTTCGGCCGAGAGGTACTGGTCCGTCCGCCCGGGGAAGCCGAAGATCATGGAGAAGTCTCCGGGCTTTACGCCGCCGAGGCTCACTTCCAGGTGTTTCTTGGGTTTCATCGGGATGTTCTCCGCGCTGTAGTCCGCCGGGCTGCCGTCCGGGGCGGTGTAGATCCGGAAGAGGCTAAAGTCTCCGGTATGGCGGGGCCACTCCCAGTTGTCGGTATCGGCGCCGAACTTGCCGATGGAAGATGGGGGCGCACCAACCAGACGAACATCGGTGTATTTTTTGGTGACGAAAGCGTAGTATTTGTTACCGTTGTAAAACGGCTTCACGATCAGCTCCTCGTACGCTTTTAGCGCGAAACCTTCCTTGGTTGCTTTCAGATTGGCGGCAATCATTTTGGCGCGTTCCTTTTCGTCGAGGTCGTCGTAGACTTTATTGAGCACCTTGTCGGTCACATCTTCGATGCGTTCGATGAAGGTAACGAACAAGCCCGGATTGTTTTTTTCATCGGCTTTGGTCTTGGCGTAAAATCCGTCCTTCAGCACGTTGTCTTCCAGGGTGGAGTGGCTTTGAATAGCCCCAAAACCACAGTGGTGGTTCGTCAGTACCAGCCCCTGGTCCGAAATAACCTCACCGGTACAAAAACCACCGAAGTGAACGATGGCATCCTTCAGGCTGCCCTTATTGATGCTGTAGATGTCTTCGGCGGTAATCTTCATGCCCATGCCTTTCATCTCTTCCTCGTTGAGGTTTTCCAGGAGCAGCGGGAGCCACATCCCACCGCCAGCGGAAAGGATCAAGGGAAGAAGAAGGGGAAGGAAGGAAAGGAGGAATCTTGTCATTTTGTGTTGTTTTATCAAGGCTTAGACAGGGCAATTCCGGTCTGTACGAAAAAGGGTAGTAGGCTTTATTCTAGCCCTGCGTATTCCCGGAGGTACTGGAAGTCAGGCCCTAGTTTACCATGAATTGTTACGCTGGCCCGCCGAAGAATGTTCGAGTTTTTATTTTCAAATTCCGGTAAAATCTTCTCAACGAAGGTTGCGCCGAAGGCCGCGCTGGCGTCCCGGGGCAACTCGCTGGGGAGGTTGTCGATCGACATCACGTCTACGGCAAAATCGCTGTAGGGCGCAACGATGTCGCCCGTTTCAGGGTCGTACCCAAATACGGGGTCAGCGATGGTAGAGGCGAAGAGGGTAGAGGGGACGCTGGCGGCGGGCGCAATGTCGCAGGTTACGTCTCCGATTACCTTGATGTTGAACTCGTCCGAATTCATCTCCGCTTTGGTGAAGAAGGCCGGGGCTTTACCGTCCCAAAAAATACCGTTCACGAAGATGTCCGCTACCTTGGCGTAGGGCCCGAAGGCAGATTGGTACTCCTCGCTGTGCTGGTAGAAGTGGTGCTTGTCAATTGGTTGCCCGCTGGGGTGCTTTGCGTAGTCGCGGACGTGCAACTGCGTAAAAACAGCCCGGCCTTTGCCCGCCAGAAAATCTTCAGGGCTTACTTTCTCCAGCCCGATGTCCTCCAGGACGCGGGCCGCGCCTTTGCCCACCCGGCCGGTGCCGGTGAGCACTACCCTGAGGGGCGGGAGGTCAATTTTCGCGTACACTTCCCTGGCCGCAGCGTAATCGTGCAGGGTGTTCAAGCGGGGCAATGCGAAGGTTCCTGTACGCTGGGCGTAGGTCCACACGGCGTTGTGTGCGCCCACCATCCCGGCCCAGTAACCGAAGGCAATCAGGCGTCTGCCTTTATCGTCGGTCAGGTACTCGTAGTCGATGTGGGTAATGCCATTTTCGAGGAAGGCCCGCATCAACTTTTGGTTGTAGGGTTGCTCCTTGGCAACGTGGGCGAAGAAGCAGTAGGTCTTGTTCGCAATCAGCTTGTCTACCGGAACCTCCTTTACGCCCAGCAGCAGGTCACGGTCGGTAATATCTTCCACCACCGGCACGCCCAGGTCGGCGTACTCGTGATCCTTAAAGGTGCGGCCCTGGCTGGGCTGAACAACGATGTCTATACCCCGGGCACGGAGTTCAGCAACTTGCGGTGGGGTAAGTGGCACCCGGGCATCTGGCGGGTTCTTTTCTTCGCGGACTACGGCTATGGTTGGGTAGGGCATTGATATTCTTGATTCTCGATTTTCCTTGTGGGAAAGGTTATAGATTCATTGTTCCGCAACCCCTAAGTTTATTTGGGCGCGGACGCAGGATGCAAGGTAAGTTAGAAACACCATCATTTCCCCGGCCACCAACCCCCATCAAGCCAGGTATGGCTTTTCAGGGAAGATTTCTGAGCATAATATACCAGCGCACCGATGCAAAGCCCAAGCACAGCACCCGCAGTAATGTCTCTCAGGAAGTGGTACAGCAAGTACATTCTGCTAAAGGCGACCATGCTGGCCAGCAAAAAGCACAGGGCGTTTAGGGAGAGTTTGCCCCTGCGGGCGTTGAAGGCCAGAAAACCATAGAGCGCAAAGGCGGAAGTTGCGTGGCCACTCGGGAAGCTGCTCGCAATATCCCAACTGCGCCACTCTTCTTCAAACAGGTTCAGGGAATGCCAGATTTCTTCGTAGTTGTCAAAGAACCAGCGCATGGGCCTGGCCTGCGCGAAAATAGCCTTGAGCACCCCCGCCACAATGCCTGCGGAGGCTCCGGCTACTACAACAAAAAGCCCCTTACGGTAGCTGAAGGCCGTCACCATAATAATGATGGTCACGTAGGCCACCGGTTCCGCAAAGTGGGTCCCGATCTTAAAAAACGTGTCCCAAAATGGCGTTCTTAGCTTATTGATCGCAATCAGGGTGTCTCCCTGTTTGCTACTCATCAACATGATGGCGTTGTAAATCACTAGCAACAAAGTACCACTAATGAAGAGCCAGTTGTTACGGAAGAGGCGAACAATGCTCCGTTCAGCTTTTGAGTCGGGAGGTAATGACGTCATGGCTGCAAGGTAGAAATTTTGGGCTGGAGTAGTTTGTTTACCGTAGGCGAGCTCGGTCCTAAAATTGTACCTTGCGGCCCGGTAAAAAAAAACACCGGATAACATAACTTAGATTTCATCATGACCAGCCCCCACGCCCTCGAAGACGTAGCCGAATTTCACCGAACGTTCCACCTCCCGGTACTCGATACCCCGCAAATTCCGGACGCAGACCGTTGCCGCCTAAGAATCAATCTATTGCGGGAAGAGTTGAAGGAGCTGGAAGAGGCCATCGCCGCCAACGATCTGGTGGAGGCCGCTGATGCCTTTGCCGATATACAGTACGTACTTAGCGGCGCTATTCTTGAGTTTGGCCTGGGAGAGAAGTTTCGCGGGCTTTTTGAGGAGGTCCACCGCTCCAACATGAGCAAGACTTGTGCCTCCATGCAGGAGGCCGAAGAGACCGTTGCCCACTACGAAAAACAGGGCCAAACCGGAACCATTGAAGCCAGCGGAGACGTATTTCTGGTGTACCGAACGGACGACCGGAAGGTGCTCAAAAACGTACATTACTCTCCGGCGGATTTGAAGTCTATGCTCTAGGTTTACTCTTCAATAACTTTCCCTGCACCTGCGTCCTGCGCCCATAAAGACTTACAATTTTGGGCTCGGCAGCAGGTGCAAAGACGGTTAAGGGCTTTTGTTTAGCATTTAGCACAAAGCGTTTAGCATTTAGGCTACCGCACATGAAAGCCTAAATGCTAAACGCTTTGTGCTAAATGCTGAAGCGAGCTAAAGCATTAAAGAGCAAATATTTACGTGCAAGCTTCACGTTAGTCGACCATCGTAACCTTGCCCGAAGCAACGTCGTACATGGCCCCAACCACTACGAGGTCGCCAAACTCAACGAGTTCGTTAAGCACGGAACTGCGCTGGGTGATGGCGCTAACGTTCATGCGGACGTTCTCTGCGGCGACCCGATCCACGAACTCCTTATTTTTAGAACTCCGGTCAGTGCCTGCTTCCGTGATGACGGCATCAACGGCGGGCTTGATCTTGTCCAACATCTGCGTGAGGAGGCCAAGCTCGGCGTTGTCGCAGGCACCTTTTACCCCGCCACAGGACGTGTGACCGAGCACCATAATTACCTTGGAGCCCGCCAGCTTACAGGCAAATTCCATGCTGCCAAGGATGTCATCGTTAACGAAGTTACCCGCAATGCGGGCACTGAAGAGGTCACCTACCCCCTGGTCAAAAACCATTTCTACGGGCACGCGTGAGTCAATACAACTTAGCACACAAGCGAAAGGGTACTGGCCCGTGGCCGTTGCTTTTACCTGCTCAATGACACTGCGTTCGGCGGGGCTCTGACGGAGAAAGCGTTCGTTGCCTTCCATCAGCGCGGAGAGTGCGGTTTGGGGGGTGAGTTCTGCTTGCGATGCTTTGGTTTGCGCTACCATACTGAAGGGCTTTATTTGTTTGATGTGGCCGGTTAGGGCTTTACGTTCGGGGGAAGGGGAGGATTTGTGTTAGTGGCCTGTACTCGGCGCAAGGTTAAAAAACTCCATATAACTCTCAGGGTTTTCAATGATACCGCGCTGGGAGATGAGGCGAATATTGATGTTTCGGTCTCTTGCTTTGGTCACATAATCCTCAAGGATTTCCACGATGTCGTAGTCCAGGTAGCGCGTTTTGGTAACGTCCAGTTCCAGTAAGGAGCCCTCGGGGAGCTGGTCGAGCTCCTTCAGGATGGCACCTTTATTGAAGAAGGTTACTTCTTCCGCCAGGGTCATTTTGATGGTGTGGCGACCGTCGGCCTCCACATCCTGAATGTGCAGAAAGTGTGAGTTTTGGTAGCTTTTGTAAAGGATGATGACGATGCCGACGGCAAGCCCCAGGCCAATACCAACCAAAAGGTCGGTAAAGATGATGCCCAGCACCGTGACGATGAAAGGCACAAACTGTTTCCACCCCTGGCGGTAAATAGCGCCAAAGGTAGAAGGCTTCGCCAGCTTAAAACCCACAATGAGGAGCACCGCAGCAAGCACCGAAAGCGGAATCATGTTCAGCAAGCCGGGGATCAGGATGACAGAGATCAGCAGCAGAAAACCGTGGATGATGGCAGCAGCCTTGGTCTTACCACCAGACTGGATATTGGCCGAACTGCGCACAATCACCTGCGTGACCGGAATACCGCCGATCATGCCGGAGGCAATGTTGCCAACGCCCTGCGCAAGCAGCTCCCGGTTGGTGGGGGTAACGCGTCTTTCGGGGTCGAGTTTATCGGTCGCTTCAACGCAAAGGAGGGTCTCAAGACTTGCAACCAGGGCAATCGTGAAGCCGGTGATCCAAACCGCAGGGTTGGTGATCGCCGTAAAATCAGGAAGACTGAACTGACCGATGAAAGAGTCGAAATCGGTCGGTACGGGAACCGCAACCAGGTGCTCAGCGGACACGGCCAGGTCCGTCCCGGCCATCAGGTTGTAAAAAAGAATACCTACAGCAACGGCCACTAAAGGCCCCTGTACAATTTTAAAGAAGTTTCCTTTGTTCGCGAGCACCTGGCTCCAAAGAAGTAATATGCCTAAACTGATGAAGGCAATCAGCGTTGCTCCGGGGCTGACGTTGTCAAAGATGTTTAGTAGTTCGGTTAAGCTATTCTCCCCGTCGGCTTGCCAAAAGGAAAGATCACCTTCGTAGTCCGCATCCCATCCAAAAAAGTGAGGGATTTGCTTTAAAATGATGATGATGCCAATGCCCGTCAGCATTCCTTTAATGACGGACGAAGGAAAGTAGTAACCAATAACGCCCGCCTTCAGTAGGCCAAAAACAACCTGCAAAACACCCCCGATAACCACCGAAAGAAGAAAAGCTTCGTAACCCAGGTTACCAATTGCGGTAAGTACAATGGCGGCCAAACCCGCCGCAGGGCCACTAACGCCGATGGCCGAGCCACTCAGCGCGCCAACCAGAATACCGCCAATGATGCCCGCAATCAGGCCCGCGAAGAGTGGCGCATCACTAGCGAGCGCAATACCCAGGCACAGAGGGAGTGCAACAAAAAAGACGACAACACTTGCCGGGAGGTCGTTTTTCCAATTGGAAAAGAAGGAGTTTGAATTCGCCGACATGTACAGTACGTTAAAAGAAGCTAACAGTGAAGTCGTAAAGATAGTATTGCTTCTAAAATATTTTATCTGACTATCAAAATAAAGTTGATTTTTATTTGGCTAAATTAATTGGTAGGTGTTTTTAATAGCGTGGACGTCCAGACCCAAAGCATTTCTTCCAGTCTGGAACTCAGGTTTTTACCTGTTTTTAAGTCCGTCAGTCGTGGTAAATGCTCCGCAAAGTAGGGGTGGTTATGGGCCATCTCAAAAAGAGAAGTTGCCAGCGTGCGCGGGTAGGGGAAAGAGGGGTTGATTTGCAGCAGTAGGTTGCTGATCTCGTCACTTAGGCTTTTGTAGCCGTGAAACAAACCCTTATTATTCTCCTGATCTACGCTCTTGGTATGGTAGGCTTTGGAGCCTTCATTGATGACGAGCTGGTGAAGCATGCGTTCATCAATGTAAGGCACCTCTGGATTTTCGATAAAAGGCCGGGTGAGCGCACCAATGGCAGCTCTCAATCGTTCATCTGCCTTAACTTTACCGGCGATGGCTTGATTTACGAGATGATGGACCCAGTCCCAGTACCAACTTACCAGGTAGAGTAGCAGCTGGTGCTTATTGCTGAAGTAGCGGTAGACACTGGCCTCGGCGGAACCAAGCGCGGCGGCCAGTTTCTTAAAGGTGAAGGCTTCCAACCCTAACTCATCCATCAAGCGGATAGAGGTAGCGAGGATTCTCCGCCCAAGGTCCGTGTCTTGTGGATCACGAAGGTAGAGTTCAGGAGCGGGAAGGATGCGTACCTGTATGGCCATATTTCTTGAGTTATGCTACAAAATATGCGTGAAAGTAAAACTTAATTTTGAGAGTGTTTTACTATTAAGAAAAAGCACTGTGAAAAAGTTTGTTTTTTGCGATAATGATTTCAATCTTCAAGTAATTAGGCGTTCCTAAAAGAACAGCTGGAACCTGGCCAATGGCACACCTTTAAATGACACGGGTGCCAGGCCCAATGTTGACTTCGTAAAACTCCGGCCGCTTACCATGGTGCTCAAAATAAGCCGAAAGTAAATGGTTCTTGAGGGCCGGTATGCCCGCCGTTTTGACCAGATTGATGGTGCAGCCACCAAAACCGCCGCCCATTATTCTTGCCCCCGCAACGGCGTCTGGGAAATGCTGGACGGCTTCCTGTTGTAAAAAGTTTACCTCCGCACAGCTCACGGCGAAATCATCCCGTAGGCCTTGATGGGTAGCGTTCAGTAGTTTTCCTGCTTCCGCAGCATCGCCGGCAGAAAGGGCTGCTTCCATCGCGTGAACCCTGGCGTTCTCTGAGATGACGTAGTCTGCTCGCCGGTAGACCGTCTCGTTCAATTCAGCCTTTACGGTTTGGAGTTGGGCTTCGGTCGTAAGGCTTAGACACGAGACCTCAGGGTACTTTTTTTTGATGGCAGCTAGGGCTTCCGCACATTCCTGAACCCGCACGGGGTACTCGCTGCTGCCGAGTTCATGGGTAACCATAGAGTTTACCAACAACCACGAATAGCCCGGCGTATTGGCGCGTACGGGCTCAAAATCCAGTGTGTCGCAGTTAAGTTTAATTGGCCCGTCGGCCGAGCCATTGAGGCTGGCAAACTGGTCCATGATACCGGTAGGGACGCCGATGTAGTTGTTGCTACTCCGGCGGCAGAGAACCGCCAACTGAGCCCGGTCAATATTTGCTCCGGTTACCTCATTGAGCAAGAACGCCATGCCGCCCTCCAGGGCCGCCGAACTGCTCATGCCCGAACCCCGGGGAAGGTTGCCGCCGAAGACAATTTCCAGGGCCGGAACCGTAAAACCAAGTAGCTGAAATTCGTAGACGATGCCTGCCAGATAGTCCACCCACAAAACCCCGGTTTTCTCTTTGGCGACTGGTAAGGAAAGTTCAAACCGCTCGTCGAGATCTACTGCGTGGAGCCGCAAAACACTATGGCCGGCTGGGCGCGCATAAAACTCAATCCCTTTATCGATGGCCGCTGGCATCACAAGCCCTCCGGTATAATCGGTATGCTCCCCGATGATGTTGATCCGACCGGGGGAAAACAATGCGTACGGCAGTGCCTTGGGTAATGCTTGAGCGCTGAGGTAAGACTTGATGTAGGGGAGCATGAAGGGGCGAAGTCAAGTAGTCAAACAGTCAGATAGCCGGGTCAGCAAGTAGCTCGGTGATGCGGAGTTGCGGGCTATTCGCTTTCGTCCATGGTGTGGAATACGTTGGCTACGTCGTCGTCTTCTTCCAGTTTTTCGATGAGGGTTACGACCTCGTCGACCTCGTCGTCGGTAAGTTTTTTGGTGTGGGTGGGGATGCGAATGAGTTCTGCTTTGGCTACTTCGATCTTTCGCTTTTCGAGCTCGTCGCGGAGGGTGGCGAAGTCTTCGAAGGCGGTGTAGAGATTGATCTCGTCTTCTTCTTTTTCGATGCTGTCGAGGCCGAAGTCGATCAGCTCAAGCTCTAGTTCTTCGAGGTCTCCGTCGAAGTTTTCTTCTTTGACGATAAACTGGCCCTTGCGCTCAAACATATAATCAACCGAGCCATTGGTGCCCAGGCTGCCGCCGTACTTGCTGAAGGCGTGCCGGATGCTGGCTACGGTACGGTTATTGTTATCGGAGGTCGCTTCTACAAAAACGGCGATGCCGTGGGGGCCGTAGCCTTCAAAGGTGACTTCTTCGTAGGCGGAAGTGTCTTTGTCAGTGGCGCGCTTGATGGCGGCATCGATGTTGGCCTTGGGCATGTTAACGGCCTTGGCGTTGTTCATGGCCAGGCGGAGGCGGGGATTGTAGTCGGGGTCCGGGCCTCCTTCCTTGATGGCGATGTTGATTTCGCGGCCCACTTTCGTAAAGGCTTTGGCCATGCCGGCCCAGCGTTTCATTTTCGCTGCTTTACGGTATTCAAATGCACGTCCCATGGGTGATTTTTTTGTTAGAGGGCAAATATAGGGAGATTGAACTGGTTTGGCGTTCTCGCAGCCTTGCTCTTAATAACCTTTCTTTGCACCTGCGGCCGCGCCATGACGAGCAGTAGAAGCTGGGCGCGGCCGCAGGTGCAAGGGGAGGTTAAAAGGAGCACTGCTAACCCCTAAGTGTAGGCTGTCTAATCTG
>CAYWMW010000120.1:0-8348 GCA_964458975.1 uncultured Lewinella sp.
AAACCAAATTGTCGCTTTTTGTTCCCCCCTTTGGGGCTAGGGGGCCAAAAAAGCGACAATTTGGTTTGCGCCCGTTTTTTCAACTCCCACCCCAGCGGTAAAGAACAAAATGCCCATCGGATAACTTCGGAGGATTTTACTTTTCTGATCGGCGGCCCCCAAATGACCCGAATCCCCTCAGCGGACGAGCCAAGCTAGCGCAAGGCTCGGCCGCCGAGCGAATTCTGACGATTGTCCGTAAAGGCCTGAACTCCGGCGTTGGAGACCTGAAAAATCCGCGTCAATCCGCGCAATCCGCTAAAATCCGTGATGCTAACCTCCCCTTGCACCTGCGGCCGCGCCCTTATTTAGATTGATAGATGTGATGGATTGATAGAAAATAGAGCTACCGCAAGCACCGTTCGCCGCGCTACCCTTGCTCACCTGAGGCGAACAAGCGTAGCGCTGTGAGTGGCACTTGCGGCAGCGCCGCCCGCCGCCAAACGCCCGACTCTTCTACTTCATCAACGAAACCCCATTCTCCATATCAATATGAATCACCCGCTCCGTCTCCGCCCGATCATAAATATCTTCGGAAGAGTTCTCCAGGCGCAGCACGCCCCGAGGGCAAACCGCCGAACAAACACCACAACCGACACAGCTGGCGCGGACGATGTCTTGCCCCTTCTGTGCGTAGGCGCGCACGTCGATGCCCATTTCACAGTGGGTGGAGCAGTTGCCGCAGCTGATGCACTGGCTGCCGTTGGTCGTGATCCGGAAGCGGCTCTGGAACTTCTGCACCAGGCCGAGGTAAGCGGCCAGCGGGCACCCGAAGCGGCACCAAACGCGGTTGCCCATCAGCGGGTAGAAGCCCGTGCCGACTACGCCGGCGAAGCCCGCACCGATCAGGAAGCCGTACCACTTCTGCACGTTACCGGTACTGGCGAAGAGGTAGTTGTCGCCACCGGTCGTCATGTAGAAAATATTGAGGGCGATCATGCCTACACCGAAGGCCACGCCGAGGGATAAGCCTAGCTTGGAGATCGTCAGTTTGCTTTTGCTGTAGGCAACTAAAGCCACCCCCATCGCCGCAAGCAGCAGGACGGAGAAGATGGCCAGGAAGCTCGTCCGGTTGAGCCAGTAGTCGCCGTTGGGGAGGAAGGAGTAGATCGTGGCCGCCGTCATCAGGATGGCGAAGATGAGTACCCCGTGGATGATGTAACGCTCGAACTTCCAGGCCCGGAGGCTCTTGTCTGACAACTGCCGCCAGGGGTCGCCCATCGTTTCAGCGAGGCCACCACAACCGCAGACCCAGCTACAGTACCAGCGCTTGCCCACCAAATGCACCATCAGCGGTACCCCGACGATGATGAGGATGATGCCCCAGAAGAGCATGAACATGCCCAGCGAACCGGGATTGTTGATGAAGCCGTCGATAGACCAGCTGTGGAAGAAGTCGTAATCCAGCGGCCAGATGTTCTTGAAGTCGTACCAGGGCTTGTTGAGCGCCACCAGGATTTCGGGAATCATGAAGGCGAAGGCCAACTGGAAGAAAAGCACGGAGATGGTCCGGATGATCTGGTATTTGTTGTGGCGGTACTTGGAGATCATCCGTACGCCCATCACGATCATGATGGTACAGTACATCAGGCCGTAGAGGAACCACTGGCTGGCTTCGCCGCCTTCGTCTTTACCGCTGAAGAACTGGTAAATCCCCTCGCTGAGCGGGCTCACCATGTGTACCCAGGCAACGATGTGCTGGCTGGCCCAGTAGAGCAAAACGTAGAAGGCGATGAAGTAGGTTCCGGCCAGAATGCCGAGCCAGCCGCTGTAGTCTTCCGGCCCCGCGTCGCGCGCATCCCGCCCCCAGCTGTTATGAACGAAGAGCACTAAACCGATGATGACCAAGCCGATGATGGCCGTGATGGCGGGCCAGACGAGCTTATCGTCCATATAGTAAAAGCCGTAGACGATGATGCCGAGGGTGGTCAGGGTAAGGAAGACGCTGCGCCAGCTCAGGTCCAGCCCCCTGGTAAGCGGGTTGTGGAAAATATGATCGTTCTTGATGCCGGGCTTGGCGGCAAACTTTGGGAGGATGTAGAGCAAACCGCCCAGCGCGCCCAGCCCGAAGGTGAGTAGGAAGAACAGCCAGGGGTTACTTTCCACCGGGCCGGTGGCCGCGTTTTTGATCCACGCTGCTTTCTTGCCTTTCAGCTTCCAGTCGGGCAGTTCTACCTGCCACATCTGTACGAGTTCGGCGGTGCCGTCTTCTTTGAGCTTTGGCTCGCCCTGCTCATCGACGGCCTGGGGGAGGCCCTCGTTTTCGTAATATTCCTTCACCCTTGTCTGGGCAATTGCGTAGGTTTTCTTCAGCGCCTTCTCGGCGGCGAAGGTAGAGCCGAAGGTCTCGGTGAATAGCCCGGTTTCTTCGCCGGCGATCTTGAGGTGGGCCTGGTGAAAGGCCGCAGCGTCTTGCTGCCAGTAGTTGGCATCGTCGCCAGCGGAGAACTCACTGAGGACGGTTTCTTCGCTGAATTGATAGTCGTCCAGGCCCAGCATGGCGGTAAAAACCAGCAGGGAGACGGCGAAAAGCCCGAGACCTATGTACTGGAGGGTAGATTTTTTAGTGGATACGGTTGGCATTTCCGATTGGGTTGAGCGCCTCTGGCGCGATTTTCTTTGATTGAGTTACTTGTGTTGAATCGTGCCCGAGGCACTCAACCCATTATGTACTTACGGCTTTGCGCAAAAATTTGATCGCAGCCGAGAGCCCCCGCTTAGTCTTCAGCGTCAGTTTCGTTCCCTCCTGCTTATTGTAGAGGTCCACAACGTCCTGCTCGTACTGCTTGTAGAATTCAGGGTCGAAGTTGGCCAAGCCAAGGTTTTGGAGCACCTCCTCGATGTGTGTTTCGGTGGCGATCCATTTCTCGCACACTTCGTGGCGGTAGCGGATGCCCATCAGGTTGAAACCGCGCACTACTTTGGTGCTCGCTTCGTAGTTGATGCGCACGGCGTGCTCGCCGTCTTCGTGCTCCCAGTAGAGGGTGGCGAGGCCGTCGCGGCCACGGGCGGGTACTTCGCCGTAGACCTGGTATTCAAGGTCCATAAACTTAGCGGAGTTGAACCAGATGCCGGGGTCGTATTCGACGGCTTTACCGAGAATGTTGTAGGCAACCGTTTCGCCCATCATGCGGCCGGTATACCAGATCGCTTCGATGCCGCGGCGGCCTTCGCGGGGCGTACGCAGCTCGGCGCAGTCGCCGATGGCGTAGATGTTGGAGACGGAGGTGCGCAGGTGGTTGTCCACCTTAATTCCTCGGCCAAGCTCAATTTCTTCTTCGCTCTTCAGGAAGCTCACGTTGGGGCTCACGCCAGCGGTGAGGCCTACGAACTGGCATTCGATGGTTTCTTCGCCTTTGGTAACGATGCTACCGACCGCGCCGTTGCCATCGTCTACGATCTCCAGCAGTTCGGTGTTTTCCTGTAGGTCGATGTGGTGGCTCTTGATGTGGCGGCTCACCATCCGGCTTTCTTCGGGCGGCAGGGCGTTGCTCCAGTAAGAGTCTTCACGGATGAGCAACGAGACGGGGATCTGCCGGCTGTGCAGCATCTCGGCCAGTTCGATGCCGATCAGCCCGCCACCAACGACGACGGCTTTTTTGATCTCGGGCGTTATTTCTTCGAGGTACTGCAAGTCCTGAGCAGAAACCATTCCACTGACGCGCTCCAGGTCCTGCCCCGGCCAGCCGAATTTATTCCACTGGCTACCGCAGGCGATCACGAGGTGGTCGTAGAGCATCGTTGTGCCGTCGGCAAACTCAAGTTTGTTGTCGGCGGCATGGACGCGCTCCACATAGTTCTTTTCCAGCGCGATCCGGTTTTTCTCCCAGAAGAAGGGTTCGTAGGGCATCAGGTCTTCCCAGCGCATGTGGCCCATGTAGGCGTACATGAGGGCGGTACGGGAGAAGTGAAACTCGGTTTCAGCGGAGATGAGCGTGATTCGGACGTCATCGTCGAGTTTGCGCAGCCAGCGGGCGGCACTCACTCCGGCGATGCCGTTGCCGATGATGGCGACGTGCATGTGTGGGTGGGTTATTCTGTTAATCTGCCGTAAACTACACTTTTACTCCCTCTTTAGATGCATCGGGGGGCGGGATGATTTCAAAAATAGACGTTTGCGGACAACTTGCGTCGATTTTCAGGAAATGTTATCTTCAGAGAACATCTTTTCTGGTTAGCAGGGCAAGCACTTTTTCTCGCTTGAGAATGTTCTGCTTGATGAACTGGTTGTTGGCCTCTTTAGTGCGCGGCTTTTCCTTGATTTGCAGGGAACGGAAGCTGCCGTCTTTCTGCGGCGCGATAACGATCACGTCGCCGTACTTCAGGTTGAAGAGGCGCATATTCACGATGGCGAAGCGGTCGTTTTCGGCGGTCGTAAAGGCGACGCAATCCACGCTTCCCACGGTGTTTCGGATAGAACACTCGCCCATCACGTCGGGGTTGTTGCGGGAGAGTACCAGGGAGCTGACCAGCGGGTCTCCGTCGGCATCGAGCGTATCAATCACGGTTACGAGGGTGAAGAAAACCTGGTTGGTGTCGGTTCCCATGAATGGCCGATGCCAGGTATTTTTGCCTACGCCGAAGGAGATGAAACCGATCGCTTTGTTTGCAATGGTATCCGGTTTCCAGATTGTCCCGGCGGAGAAAACCCCGTCGAAACTGTTTTTCCCGATCAGGTCATAGTCTGGCTCGGGGAACACACCGGGGCGCATTGGGCCTACATCCTCAAAAAAGTCGATGTACTGAAGGTCTTCAGCGAGCATTTTGCGGTCCCAGGTGGTACTGTCTTCCCGGCGTTCCAGGTGGGCTTTTCGCTGGCTTTCCGTTAGTACGGGGAAGGTGTTTTGGGCGCGGCCGCAGGTGCCAAGAAGGGTAATAAAGAGCAGGGTAAGGAATGGGTAACGCATGGAAGTTCGGTTTTTTCATGTTGGCACAAACCTCGTCCTGTCGGATGCCGCCAGCCAAGTCTTCCGGGGTGAAAAAACGGTGTACACAGGGGTGGGAAATGGGTGTACACCCTGCTTCAATGGTAGATTAGTGCAAGTGCTTACCTGCTTACTACCTCAACTAAAACGAAGCGTTTACCACGAAGCATTTAGTCCGTGTCTAATAACTAAATGCTTCCTGCTAAAAGCTGAAAAAGGGGAGTTATGCAACCACTTCATTATTTCAACGCTCGCGCTCGCCCAAAAGCAATAGCCTCCTTTCGTTTACCGATCCCTGCCTTCTTGTAAATGCTGTTGATGTGGCTCTTCACCGTTGCCTCGGAGACGAACAGCCGTGCGGCGATGGCTTTATTCGATTCGCCAGCGACTATGCCCGCGAGCACTTCTTCTTCCTTAGGAGAGAGGTCTACTGGAGGCAACTCTGCCTTACCCTGCTCTTTTACCTTCACCCTGAACCTGCGTTCGCGCCACAAAAAGTATGCCGCGAGTAGCAACCCCGCAGTGACCACGCCAAGCAGCAGTTTCAGCCAAAAAAGCTGCCGCCGGTGGCTGGTCAGGGATTTTGCCCCAATGTATTCCCGCAGGGAGGCAAGGTACTCCGGGCGAAGGCCTTCGAGGGGTTCGAGCCGGGCTTCGAGGTTTTCCAGCAGCCGTAGCGGAGCAGCGGAAACATACGGCCAGTGGCCGAGCAAAAAAACATCGACGGCAGCGTCGTCTTGCCCCAACATATCTCCGATGTAGTGCTTTCTTTTATCCTCAATCAGGCTGGCAAGCCGGCCGGATTCGGCACTGAGTAATTCCTTATTCAACTGGTCAAACTTCCTCGCCGCACGGTCAATCAGTGCGTTTGCAGCATCGGGCGCCTTGAGGGCCAAATCAATAAACCGAAGGGTGTCATTAGGCCCCGCGACAAAGTGAATGAAGTGTCGGTTGCCCGCCCACATTGATGTCGGAGGAGACGCCTTCTGGTCCCGAAAACGCAAGCGGTAAAAGCCGCGCGCCGCAGGTAGCCCGTTGCCCTCAAACCGGAATCGGCCGCTGCTGTCCACCCTGGTTTCCGCCAGCAACTGGTCTTCGGCAATAAGCCGAAAATCATTCCAACCATCAATGACATCAAGGTGGACGGTCTTGCCCCAATATGCCTGCGGGGCCGTGCCCTCAAACAGGAACTGCCCGTTCAGACCACCCGCCAGCAGTAGCAGCAAAACCAGTGGCAGGAGAAAACGCATAAGGAGGAAATAGGTGAAGCTTGGGCGCAAATTAGGGATTTCTATCGAATGGATCCGGGCACTCGTAGATAAACGAACCCAATAAATCAGACAAAAAGGCACCTTCGGCCAGCACCATAAACCCTTATTACTTAATCTTTTAATCCATTTCCATCATGAAACCCATTTACCTACTCCTACTCGTACTCATGGCCTGCGGCTTCTTCGCCTGCACGAATGACTACACCGCCGACGCCACCGAACTGAGTCCACAGCCCGAAGGCGAGCTCATGGACGCCACCGCTTTCGCCAACTTCACCGCCGCACTCGAAGACTTCGGCCTTTTCGCTGAAGGCGAGCAGCTCTTTGAGGGAGAATACGGAAGCGAAGACTTCCGCATATACATCGATAAAGACGAGGACGAAGAATGCCCAACGGTAGACTTCCTCACCAACAGCGATGACCTGGACGACGAACGTACACTGAAAGAAACACGAGCCCTCCGCCCAGCCCGCAACTGGAGCACCAGCATCACCCTCCACCACCAGCCCGAAGACGCCCAGCGGTTCCAAAACTGGCTGACCGACAATTTCTCGGGAAGCACCCACGTAGACCTGCGTTTATCTTTTGACGGGAGCGGCGAAATGGTTATCAGCGGGCTTAAGCCTACTCAGGCAGACCTCGAACAGTTCCCTGACCAGCCACTTTTCAACTTCAATTAGCGTTGGTAAAAGAGCATTTAACGTTTAGGCTACCGGATGTAGCAGCCTAAATGCTAAACGCTGAATACTAAAAGCTTTAAAGCCGAAGATGAACCTTGTTTCACCTTTACGTAAGCTCAACCATTGCGGATAAAAACCCACCGTACGCTTAAGCCGCCCGCAACAACTCCAGCATACCACCTTCAAGTTTAGAAGTAGCGTAGGCCCGGTCGATGGTGAAGTGCTTTACGTCCTTCATGCCTGGCATCTCGAACATCGCGTCGGTCATCACCGCTTCGCAGATGGAGCGGAGGCCACGGGCACCGAGTTCGTACTCCAGGGCGGTTTCGGCGAGGTACTCGATCACGTCGGGGTCGAAGGTGAGGTTGATGCCTTCGAGGCGGAACAGGTGCTGGTATTGCTTCAGCAGGCTGTTTTTGGGCTCGGTGAGGATTCTCTTCATCGCATCCAAATCGAGTGGCTTCAGGTAAGTCACTACCGGCAAACGCCCGATCAGCTCGGGGATCATCCCGAAGCGGCGGATGTCTTTGTGCGATACGTACTTGAGCAGGTCTTCCTCCTCCACGCGTTCGTCTTTATTGCTGCCGAAGCCGATCACCTTGCTGTTCATGCGCCGGGCGATCACCTTCTCGATCCCGTCAAACGCGCCACCGCAGATGAAGAGGATGTTCTCCGTATTGAGCTTGACCAGTTTCTGCTCAGGGTGCTTCCGGCCGCCCTGCGGTGGAACCATCACGTCGGTGCCTTCCAGCATTTTTAGCATTGCTTGCTGTACGCCCTCGCCACTTACGTCGCGGGTGATGCTCGGGTTGTCGGATTTGCGGGCCACTTTGTCCATCTCGTCGATGTAGACAATGCCGCGCTCCGCGCTGGCCACGTCGTAGTTACAAACCTGAAGCAACCGGCTCAGGATGGATTCTACGTCTTCGCCCACGTAACCCGCCTGGGTAAATACCGTCGCGTCTACGATGGAAAAAGGTACGTCGAGGAACTTGGCGATGGTCTTCGCCAGTAGGGTCTTACCCGTTCCGGTACGGCCAACGAGCAGAATATTACTCTTTTCAATTTGCACCTCATCCTCTTCGCTCGCCGGATGCATCAGGCGTTTGTAGTGGTTGTAGACCGCTACGGAGATGATTTTCTTCGCCTGGTGCTGACCGATCACGTACTGATCGAGGTGCTTCTTGATGTCGCGCGGGGTAATGTTTTTCGGGAGTTTGAACTCCTTCACTGGCTCGTCGTGTTCGGGTTCCGTCGGTACGGGCATCATGCCTCCGTAGAGTTCTTCGGCGACGATCTCCTGCGCCTGCTCCACACAAATTTCGCAGATGTGAGAGCTCAGGCCAGCCACAAGTACCAGGGCCTCGCCTTTGTCTCGGCCACAAAATGAGCAATGAATCTCCTGTCTTCTTCCTCGCATCATAGGAGAATAG
>CAYWMW010000120.1:8448-12241 GCA_964458975.1 uncultured Lewinella sp.
AGGACTTCGTCCACGAGGCCGTACGCAACGGCTTCCTTAGCGGTCATCCAGTTGTCGCGGTCGCTGTCCTTCTCGATGGCCTCAAAGGTCTGGCCGGTGTGGTCAGCGAGGATGGTGTAGAGCTCATCGCGCAGCTGGCTGATGAGGCGGTAGTTGATCTCCATGTCGGAGAACTGGCCCTGCATACCACCGCTCGGCTGGTGGATCATGACGCGGGCGTGGGGCAGGATGGAACGCTTACCCTTCTCGCCTGCGGCGAGCAGAACGGAACCCATCGAGGCGGCCAGTCCGGTACAAATGGTAGCAACATCTGGGGTAACGTACTGCATGGTGTCGTACATGCCCATACCAGCGATCACACTGCCGCCGGGGCTGTTGATGAACATCTGGACATCGCGCTTGGGATCAACGGATTCCAGAAAGAGAAGCTGGGCTTGCACTACGTTTGCGACGTAGTCAGATACCGCAACGCCCATGAAGATGATGCGGTCCATCATCAAGCGGCTAAAGACGTCTAGTGCAGCGATGTTCATCTGCCGTTCTTCAATTACGTTGGGGCTGAAGCCGGTTACCTGGGGGGTAGCCATGCCTCCGATGGTGGAAGCGTATTTCTCAAGGTGCATCGTACTCATACCCATGTGGCGGGTGGCGTACTTCATGAATTCATCCTGTGGGATCATGGTGGGGTTGTTTTGGGTTCAGACGGCCGCACTTTGCGGGCGTCTGGTGGTAAACGCGTAAGTAGTCATGGGGTTTAAAATTGGCTTCACGCAATCGCAACAATCGGGTAGTTTTACCATTCTTGTTACCGCACCTTGCTCCTTGCGTTCGCGCCTCATCTTTCTCTACCGGAAGGCAATCCGACGTGAAAATGAGAGTGTTTCCAAGGTGAATTTTCTGTCATTTTCGCCTGGTGCCGACACTTAAAACTTACCGCATTCTCGCACTTTCGTACCTTTATCTTACATCTTAGCTTATTTTTTATCTTCCCGCATAATCTCCTGACCGTTATGAAATCAAAAATACTTCTGAGTTGCTTTTTGGTCCTTTCTCTTGCCTTTACCCAGGCGCAGACTGTGGACACTGACCTTTACCGTACGTTTACCGGAGAATACAATAACCCGAATCAACCGCAACGGGGAGCCGCCCACACCTCCCTGATCCGCCTGGCGGGCGATGGCTACGTTGATGGGCAATCAATTCCTGCCGGCCCCAACCGCCCCAACCCCCGGACAATTTCTAACAGAATCTTCGCGCAGGACGGGCTTTTTAACGACCCCGTAGGCCTGAGTGATTACACCTGGGTCTTCGGTCAGTTTATCGACCACGACGTAGCGCTGACCGAGATCCCTCAGGAAGCTACCCCCATCCCTATTCCCGCCGGAGACCCGGAGTTCGATCCCTTCTTTTTTGGCACGGTCGTAATCCCTTTTGAGCGCAACGCACCCCGCCCCGGTACCGGCTTCGGCATCGGTAACCCCCGAAACTACAATAATGACATCACCGCCTACGTCGATGGTTCCGGTGTTTACGGTTCGGATCTGGGCCGGGCCAACTGGCTCCGGTCTTTTACCGACGGCAAGATGAAGGTGAGCGAAGGCAACCTCCTGCCGTACAATACCCTTAGTGGTGAACTTGGTGATGCCATTGACCCCTCGGCCCCTCACATGGCTGACGCCGTGCAACTCTCCCCCATTCACTTCGTTGCGGGCGATGTGCGCGCCAACGAAAACCCGCTTTTAGCAAGTTTTCACACGATTTTCGTTCGCGAGCATAACCTGCAGTGTGATCGCCTTAAAGCGGAAAACCCGGACTGGGAAGACGAACAACTCTACCAGCACGCACGCAAAATTGTAAGCGGCCTCATTCAGTCCATTGTGTACAACGAGTGGCTCCCGGCTATGGGGGTGCCTCTGGAATCCTACCAAGGCTATGATGCTTCCGTTCATCCCCAACTTACTAACACCTTCTCCGCTGCCGCCTTCCGGGTTGGCCACACCCTGCTCAACGGCAACATCCGGCGGCTGGAAGCCAACGGAGAAGTCTCTCCCGGAGGGAATATGAAACTCCGCGATGTGTTTTTCAACACCGAAATTCTCGCCGAAGACGGCCTGAACCCCTTCCTGCGCGGCATGGCCGAGCAAACCCAGCAGCAAATGGACAGCAAGGTGGTGGACGATGTCCGCAACTTCCTCTTCGGCCCTCCCGGAGCCGGAGGCTTCGACCTCGTGTCCATCAACATCATGCGCGGCCGGGAGCGCGGCTTGCCCAACTACAACACCATCCGCCAGGCGTACAACCTCCCGCGGTACTTTGCTTTCGATCAAATCAACCCCGACCCCGAGGTGTTTCCCGTACTCGAAGACCTCTACGGTGATATTAACGACCTTGACCCCTGGGTAGCCATGCTCGCCGAACGCTCCGAAAACGGCAGCATCTTCGGCCCCACCATTCGGACCATCATGAGCAAGCAGTTCTCCGACCTGCGGGACGGAGACCGCTTCTTCTACCTCAACGACCCCGTACTAACCGAGGAGGAAAAAGACTACGTCCACAACACGACCTTTCAGCAAGTGATCCTGCGCAACACGGGCATCGACCTGATGCAGGAAAACGTCTTCGAAGCCATGCCCTTCAACGAAATCTGTGGAGACGCCACCATCGCCACCGATGGCTGGATCCAGGTGCACACCAGCAGTACCCGGCTGGCCAACGTAACGGTATCCGCCAACGGAAACGACGGCGAAGTAATGAGTACTTCGACTACCACCGACCTGGGCTTCTACCAGTTCGAGGCCCTTCCCGCCTGCCAGGACCTGACCATCACGGCCAGCCTCGACGATAGCTGGGAAGCCGGCGTTGACGTCTTCGATATGATCGACATCAACCTTCACATCCTCGGGCGGCGGGAGTTCGCTAACCCCTACCAGTTACTAGCCGCAGACGTGAATAACGATAAGTCCATCGATGTGTTCGATGTTATCGCCATCTCAAGACTGGCCCTTGGGCGTGATCTACGACTCCAAAACGGTAGAGATGAGCCCTGGCTCTTCGTCGCGGCGGGCTATGAGTTCGTAAACCCCGAGTTCCCTTTCAACGAAGACATTCCTTTCGCCATTGACTTTGCGGAAGTGAGCCCTACGGAAATCAACCAGGGCTTTATTGCCATCAAGTCTGGAGATGTCAACTCCGACGCAGCCCCTGAAGATGGTAACCTCCCTCCTGGTTTATGGGTTGATTTGCCCGAGCAAACCATCGCCGCCGGAGAGCAGCAGATAATTGACGTACAACTGTCTGGCCAAGACTTAGCCGGCTTCCAGTTCGGCCTGCAAACCTCGGGCCTCCGTATTCTGGATGTGGTGGGTACCGACCTTTCCGCCAATGCCTACCGCCTTGACAACGGCACCCTACAGTTCCTCAACCTCGAAGACGGGGCTACGGAGCACACCCTTCAGCTAAGTGTAGTCGGGGAACGTACCGGGCCGGTGGCCGAGATGGTCTCTTTGGCGGGTGCTGGCCCTTCCGTTGCCGTTGATTTAACGGGGGCTCCACGGAGCATTCAGTTGGGCGCGGCCGCAGGTGCCGGGGAAGCTTCTTTGAAGAGCAAGGTTTTCCCGAACCCCTTCACCGATGCCGTAACGCTGTCTTTCGCTACCCCACTAGCCGAAGCCGCAAGTCTGGAATTGATGGACGCAAATGGCCGCAGCTTACGCACCCAAACGCTCGCTTCAGGCACCGAAACTACCCAGCTGCTTGATCTGGATCTTCCTGCGGGGACTTACCTTGTGCGGGT
>CAYWMW010000121.1:0-12174 GCA_964458975.1 uncultured Lewinella sp.
GCGCGTAAAAAAGCCCCCGGAGGAGGTCATAAAAGGTGTAAAAATTAGAGCGTATCTGCACATTCCGGTTTGCCCCAAATTTACGGCAAGTTGGCGGCTTCCTGCATTTTAAAGCTTGGATGTGTAATCTGACCAATTATTAGTTCACGCTTCGGCTAAAAACGCGAAGCGTTTTCACAAGCCCCTCCCCCGTGGGAAGGGGTTGGGGAGGGGGTTATGGGCCGAACGAAATTGTAGCCAAATTACACAGCTTACTTTTTAAGCCACCCCTGGTTTAGCCGCTTTTTTGCTAGGTTAAACAGCTCTTTTTTTGTACCTTCGCGGGTAGTTCCGAGTAGGACTGAAATGATGTTTTACGGCGCGCACGCAGGATGCAAAGAAAGTTTCCATAAAGAGCAAAGATGCAGGTTCGACTCTTGTTCTGGGCACATTGCTTTTCAACCCTCATTGCACCCGCGGCCGCGCCCAAAAACCGCCTAAGTTTTAGATACCAGATAAAGAAATATGCCAGATAAACAACGAATCATCCCGGTCAACATCGAAGACCAGATGAAATCGGCCTACATCGACTATTCGATGTCGGTGATCGTAAGCCGGGCCCTGCCCGATGTGCGCGACGGCCTGAAACCAGTTCACCGCCGCGTACTTTTCGGTATGGAGCAGCTCGGTTTGAGCTACCGCAACAGCCATAAAAAATCCGCCCGTATCGTTGGTGAGGTACTCGGTAAATACCACCCTCACGGCGATACTTCCGTCTACGACACAATGGTGCGGATGGCCCAGGACTGGAGCCTTCGCTACCCGCTGGTAGACGGGCAGGGAAACTTCGGCTCCATGGACGGCGATTCTCCGGCCGCCATGCGCTATACTGAGGCCCGGATGCGCCGCATCTCCGACAGCATCCTCGGTGATCTAGACAAAGACACCGTTGACCACCAGCTCAATTTCGACGATACGCTGAAGGAGCCCACCGTGCTGCCCACCAAGATCCCCAACCTGCTCGTCAACGGTGCCTCCGGCATCGCGGTAGGCATGGCGACCAACATGATGCCCCACAACCTCAACGAAGTGGTAGACGGCATTGTGGCTACGGTAGACAACCCAGAAATCACCATCGAGGAGCTCATGGAGTTCGTCAAAGCCCCCGATTTCCCCACCGGCGGCATCATCTACGGCATCGAAGGCGTGAAGGAAGCCTTCCGTACCGGCCGCGGACGGGTGGTACTGCGCGCAAAAACCGAAATCGTTATTGATGCGGACGATCGGGAGACCATCGTCATCACCGAAATCCCGTACCAGGTCAACAAATCCGTCCTGGTGCAGAAAATCGCCGAACTGGCCAACGAAGGTAAGGTGGAAGGCATCCGCAACGTTGCCGACCTCTCCGACCGCGACGGCCTGCGCATCGAAGTGGAAGTGAAGCGCGACGCGATGGCCTCCATCGTACTCAGCTACCTGTTCAAGTACACGCCCCTGCAGAGCAGCTATGGTGTCAACAACGTCTGCCTCGTCGGTGGCCGCCCGATGACGCTGAACCTGAAGGACATGATCGAGGAGTTCATCAAATTCCGCATCGAAGTCATTCAGCGCCGGACCCAGTTCGAGCTCAACAAAGCCCTCGCCCGTGCCCACATCCTGATCGGTCTGCTGATCGCGCTGGATTACCTGGACGAAGTGATCGCCCTCATCCGCGCCAGTGCCAACCCTGAAGAAGCGAAGCAAGGCCTGATGGCCGGCGACTTCATCGACGATAAAAAAGCCTTCTGGGCCAAGTTTGGTGAGCTCGTCGAGGAAGTCCAAACCGGAGAATTCATCGTCGAAGGAGACAACGTTCTTTCCGAGTGGCAGGCCAAGGCCATCCTCGATATGCGCCTCCAGAAGCTTACTGGCCTGGAGATCGACAAGATCCGCGCCGAGTACGCCGAGATTAAGGGCATCATCGATGACCTGAAAGACATCCTGGCCAGCGAAAGCCGCCAGCGTACCATCGTCAAGGAAGAACTCCTGGAGGTGAAGACCCGCTTTGGCGACGAGCGCCGCTCGGAGATCAGCTTCGACACCTCGGAGATCACGATCACGGACATGATCCCCGACGAAGACGTGGTCGTAACCATCTCCAAGCTCGGTTACATCAAGCGTACGCCCGTTGCCGAATACCGCTCCCAGAGCCGGGGCGGCCGGGGCAGCCGGGGTTCCAAAACCCGCGAGAAAGACTTCCTGGAGCACATGTTCATCGCCAGTAACCACAACTACCTGATGCTCTTCACCGAGCAGGGCCGTTGCTTCTGGCTGCGCATTTATGAGATTCCGGAGGCTGGAAAGCAATCCGCTGGCCGCGTCATCCAGAACATCCTCGCGATGCCGAAGGACGACAACGTGAAGGCCTACATCAGTGTAGCTGACCTGACGGACGAGGAATTCCTCAACTCCCACTCCGTCATCTTCGCCACCAAACGCGGACAGGTGAAGAAGACCAGCCTGGAACAGTACAGCCGCCCCCGCACCAACGGCATCAACGCCATCACCATCAACGACGGCGACCAACTCCTGGAAGTGAAACTCACCAACGGCAGCAGCGCCGTATTCCTGGCCACCAGGAAAGGCCAGGCCATCCACTTCGAAGAAGCCAAGGTTCGGAACATGGGCCGCAACGCCGCTGGCGTCCGGGGTATCTCGCTGGACGGCGAAGACGACGAGGTAGTCGGCATGGTCACCCTGGACCACGAACTGGACGCAGACAAAACCATCCTCGTAGTAAGCTCCCAGGGAATGGGCAAGCGGACGGACTGGAAGGAGTACCGCGTCACGAACCGTGGTGGCAAGGGCGTCCGTACCATGAACATCACCGATAAGACCGGTGAACTGGTTACCATCAAAGGCGTCACGGAAGACAATGACCTCATGATCACGAACCGATCCGGCATCCTGATCCGAACCAAGATGACCGACCTCCGGGTGATGGGCCGCTCTACCCAGGGCGTGAAGCTCATCCGCCTTGAGAAAGGAGATTCTATTGCCGACGTGGCCGTAGTGCCGGCTGGTGAAGATGAGGAGGAAGAGTAAAAACTATCCGTCCTTTCACAGATATGCCTGCTTCATCGAACAAATTGATGGGGCGGGCATTTCTAGTTAAAACGGAGCCTGTTTGGAAGTCCGCTATGACATCATGTCTTAGAAATCTTTCGTTTTTAAGCTTCCGTTAACGACATTTGCGTCCCCAATTAACGTTTTCGTGTTATCCCTGGTGGGTAGAAAACGTCTACAGGGATGTAACACAAATTTGAAAAACCAACAAACTACTACCATGCGTAAATTATTCTTCAGCATGCTCGTTCTGTTTCTCTCCGTTGCTTCCGTGACGGCCCAGAGTGCAGAAGAGGCACTTAAAGGCGCCAAAAAGGCGTTCGATTCTTTCGCTCTAAATCAGGACGCGACCAAGCTCACCGAAGCCGTTGATATGATCAACAAGGTGATGGGAGACGCAACGATGAAGGACAACTCCAAAGCCCTCATTGAGGCCGGAGACATCTACTCCGCCGCCATCAACGCTTACGTTGTTGCCCGCTCCACCGGCATCGGCGAAGCTACTTTCCTCGTAGACAACCCGGCCGTTAAAGCCGCCAAGGCCTACATGGTTTCTTACGACAACTCTGACCCAAAGAAAGGCAAGAAGTACCGTAAGGCCGCACTTAAAGGCCTGCAGGGCCTTCAGGGTAACCTTTCCAATGAAGGCATCTACGCCATTCAGGACAAGTCCTTCGAAAACGCTTTGATGTCTTTCCAGACCAGCATCATGGTACACGAATTCCTCGGCGAAAACGGCGGGGAATCAGCACTGACCCCTGAGCAGCTGATGGACGAGCAGTACTACGGAGGCCTCTCCGCCCTCCTTCTGGAAGATTTTGACACCGCCGAGCCGATGTTCCTGGCGCTCTACGAAGCGAAGTACGACGACGCTGCTATCTACGATGGCCTCTACAAAGTCTACGAAGCGAAGGGAGATATGGACAATGCCTATAAAGTACTCCAGGAAGGCCGCAAGGCATTCCCCGACGAAAACTCGCTGCTCTTCACGGAGATCAACTACTACCTCTCCGAAAACAAGCTCGACCAGCTTACCGGTAAGCTCGAAGAAGCGATTTCTAAAGAGCCAGAAAACGTGAGCCTCTACGCTACGCTCGGTCAGGTGTACGAAAAGCTCTACACCAGCAGCAACGAAGAAGGCAACGAAGCTGCCGCCAAAGACTACTACATGAAGGCCCAAAACAAGTATGAAGAGGGCCTTACCAAAGACCCCGGTGCTGCCCGCCTGATCTACGCCCTCGGCGCAATGATCTACAACCGTGGTGCCGCAATGTCTCAGCAGCTTGTTGATCTGGAGAGTGACTTCAGCAAAGAAGGTCAGAAGAAGTACGACGCACTGAAAGAAGAGGTAGACGCTGAGTTCAGCAAAGCCCTACCCTACTTCCAGAAGGCTGAAATGTCTGACCCTAACGACCTCAACACCCTGATTGCCCTCAAGGAAATGTACGCCCGTAACAGTGAGTACGAAGTTTCCGGTGAGTTCAAAGCCCGCATCGAAAAGGTTCAGGCTGGTGAGAAGAACGAAAAGTCTTACTTCAAAGAGAAAGGCATGTAAGGAGAGTCCACCAGGATTTTTCACCTAATAAAAAAATGGCCTGTCCGCTTTGCGGACAGGCCATTTTTTTTTATTCGGTGAAGAATCCTGACCGTCACGACGTCGTTCGGTCCTCCTTCGGTGGGGCGATGCGGCGGAAGACCTTAACGTCACCCAGAAAGGTTTCGTAGTAGCCGAAGAAATGGTGGTAGAGCAGGCGCTCAGGGAATACGTCCCAGGTTTTGAATTCTTTGACGAGCACGACGCCTTCGTGCGTACCGAACTGCATGGCCTGAAAATCTTCGCACTGATCCACAGGGCCACCGTGATAAACCCCCGTGCCGCATTCGGGTACGCCAAAGGGTGTCGTCATGCTCTTGGTATAGCGGCGGTAGAAAGCTTCGCTGGTAATAAAATATTCCCAGTCGTGCTTCAGGTAGTACCGCCAGTTTCTCATCCCGTCGATGTTGATCGAGGCGGAGATGGCCACCTTAGCTGGTTTGGGCAGGTATACGTTTGCCCAGTCTCGCATCGCAATTCGGGTATCAAACCAGTGGTGGCTCTGCCCAACCAGTCCCAACCCTAATGACCATGCGATAACGAGTACGCTCAGCCACGGTTTGGCCCGTAATCTTTGTAGCGCATAAGCAGCTAGTAGGGCCACCGCGGGCATAAAAATATTGACCCGCCGGATGAAAGTGGTATCCATATACCAGCGCAGGGCAAACTCGGTCAATAAAAAAGCAGCTCCGTAGCCAAGCGCCAATGACTTGAAGGTAAAGAGGCGACCTGACCTCCACCTCCCCAGAGCAAGTTTGATCGTCGCCCAGGCCGCCAGAGCGAAGGCTGGAAGGCCAATCCCCGCCAGGACGCCCATCGGGTAGGTAATCAGGTTATCACGGAAGTGGTCTTCAAGTCTGATTACGTTCTTATTCGCTTTGCGCAGGGTGATGAAGGAGTGCTCAATTTCTTCCCAAGTCCAGCCGAAAGTTAGCAAGAGCAAGCAGCCCGACAGACCGATAAGTGCAAGCGGGATTACCGACCAGTGCAGACCGGGCAACCCTCCGGTTTTTTCTTTTGTGTTTGTGGTCGGTTCTACGGGGCTTTCAGCTGCAGCCCGTCCCCATATCCGCCAGCCTACTAAAAGTAGCAGCAATAGCCCGCCCCATAGCGCAGGGAAAACATCAAATTTAAAAGCTATCGCTCCCGCCGTGCCTAATGCTAAAAAGCCTAATCCCATCACGGATGGCCCTTTTATCAGCTTAACCCCACCGAGCAAGGCGAGGTAGGAAAACATAACGTAGCCCGCTGCCGGCAGCATGTAATGGCTGTAGGTTGCGTTGACGTCGCAGGCGGCCATCAGCAAAGCGGCCACTCCAGCAGCGGGTGGGCTTAAGCCGCCAACACGCCCGATAAAAAACACAATAACGATCAGGCAAAGAGAATAAAAAGTGGACAACTGACGCCCCAAAAGCACCACCTTGCCAAAGGTCGGACTATCTCTGCTAAAAAAATATTTTCCACGGGCAACGGCCGCCGTTACGTAGCCATAGCCCCGAACGTTGTAGGAAGCTTCTGTAAACTGATGTTTAATGGTATCAACTCCATCACTTAGCTCGTTGAAGCGGTGCATCATGATGGCCACGTGCTGTTCTTCGTCTACTTCGAAAAGGCGCCAGCGGGCCTTCTCTTCCTCCGTAAACCAGCCCGGCACACGGAGCGTGGCTCCGAGAAGCAGGGCTACGAAAAGTAGCTGGTAACTGTTCTTTATAGTCATGTGGTAAAATAATAGATAGACCTTTTCGCTCGTCATCATTCCCGCACACCGAATCGGTAAACAGTTTTACTAGAATAGGTTTCACCGGGGCGCAGAATCGTTGACGGGAAAGTTGGCTGGTTTGGGGAATCAGGAAAATGCTGGGGTTCCAGGCAAAAGGCAAATCGATGTTGGTAGGCAATACCGTTCTTTCCGATGTTGGTACCATCAAGAAAATTACCTCCGTAAAATTGTATTCCGGGTTCAGTTGTTTCGACCCCAAGGGTTCGACCGCTGGTGGGTTCGTAGACCGTAGCGGCGAGTTCCAGGCCAGCCCCCGTGCGGTTCAGGACGAAATTATGATCGTAGCCTTTTCCGAACTGAATTTGCTGGTCATTGGCGTTTACGCTTTTACCGATCAGGGTTGGGGTGGTAAAATCAAATGGGGTTCCGGATTTGACTCCTGGGGCTTATCGGGGGCGCGGCCGCAGGTGCAAAGTAAGAATAGAAGGAGCAGACTAAGGTACCTCATAGTGGGGGATGTTTCAATATTTACAGTTCGAGGGAGTACATAATTGGGATACAGCAAGGCGCATTACCTCAGCCTAAGGGGTTGAAAGTAATGGTTTTTCTGATACACCCTATCTTCCCAGCATGAAAAGTAGTGTAAAACCCCTCCTGCTACTAGCCTTCGTGCTGGGAGCAATGATCTGTAGTGCGCAAGATCCGATTTACAACGACGATCCGATGCAGGAACGTGCCCTGGGGCAGGCGGAGTCTGAGTACATGATCCGGCAGCCGACGGGGCTGGACGCCCCCAAAGACACTGGCGTATTCCCACCAAACTGGTGGGCAGACATGGAAAACCCCCGGCTGGAAATAATGATCTACGAAAAAGACATCGCTCGGTACAACGAAGTGACCTCTACCAACGAGGGCATCACCGTTGAGTACGTAAAGCGGGAGGCAAACCCCAACTATTTGTTCGTCGGCTTGCGGATAGGGCCGGGCGTTAAACCGGGCTCCTTTCAACTCAACCTTGCATCCCGCGGCCGCGCCCCGGAAAGTCAAGTAGTCAAGCAGTCCGATAGTCAAATAGGCGGGAAGACGGTCACTTACGAGCTGCTGCCCCACCCGCGCAAAAGCTGGACGGCCCGCCAACAACTAAGCGCTCAAGACCTGATCTACCTCATCATGCCCGACCGCTTCGCCAACGGCGACCCGGACAACGACGTGGTGCCGGAAATGAACGAAGTACACCTCAACCGCCAAAAATTCTTCTTCCGCCACGGCGGCGACCTCCAGGGCGTAATCAATAAGCTGGATTACCTGGAAGACCTCGGCGTAACGGCCCTCTGGCTCAACCCCGTGCTCGAAAACAACCAACCCTACGCCAGCTACCACGGCTACGCAGTGACGGACCATTACCGCATCGACCGGCGCTTCGGAACCAACGAAAAGTACAAAGAACTCGTCAGCAAAGCCCACGCAAAAGGCATCAAAATCATCATGGATGTCATCTTCAACCACGTCGGTGACGAGCACTACCTGATGCGTGACCTGCCCGGCTCAGACTGGATTCACCAATGGCCAGAGTACACTAAAACCACCTACCGCGCCCCCACCCTGCTGGACCCCAACGCCAGCGAATACGACCGCAAACTGATGACCGACGGTTGGTTCGATAAGCACATGCCTGACCTCAACCAGCAGAACCCGCACGTTGCCAATTACCTGATTCAGAACAGCATCTGGTGGACGCTCTGGTCCGATCAGGACGCCTTCCGGATCGACACCTACGCCTACGCCAACGGGGAGTTCGCCGCCGAGTGGAACCGGAGATTGCTCGCAGAAATCCCCCACCTCGGCATCTTCGGCGAGACCTGGGTACACGGCCCCGGCGTACAGGCCTGGTTTACCGGCGGCCGGAATATCCATCAGGATTTTGATACCCACCTGCCCGGCGTCACCGATTTCCAACTCTACTACGCCATCCAGGAAGCCCTCGGCCGAGGCCCCGGATGGACCGAAGGCGTGAACCGCATCTACTACACCCTCGCCCAGGATTACCTCTACGAAGACCCCACCAAAAACGTCATCTTCCTGGACAATCACGACATCTCCCGCCTCTTCACCACCCTCGGCGAAGACATGACCAAGATGAAAAGCGCCCTCGCCCTGCTACTAACCATGCGTGGTATCCCGATGCTCAACTACGGCACCGAACTCGGCTTCACCGGAGCGGGCGGTGCCTTCGGCGAAGCGGGCCGGGTCGATTTTCCCGGCGGCTTCCCCGGCGATGAGACCGATCTGTTTCAGCCCGCTGACCGGAACGAAACCCAAGCAGAGTTGCATGATTACATTACCCAACTAGCCAATTTCAGAAAGCAGAGTAAAGCCCTTACGCACGGCAAGTCAATCCAGTTCGTACCGCGCGACGGGGTCTACATTTACTTCCGCCAGTACGGAGAGGAGACGGTGATGGTGGTCTTTAACGGTAATAATGATCCGGTTACGCTGGATGACCTTTCTCCGTACCAGGAAATGCTTGGTGGGTATGGTGCTGGCTATGACGTTGGGCGGGGGTTGGAGAATGTGCCGTTGGAGGATTTGGCGTTGGAGGGTAAGGGGGTGATGGTTTTGAGATTAGGGGTTGCGGAACAATAAGTTATCCGTTTAAAAAATGGCGCTCGCGGCCCTGATGGAGTTCGAGCCGTCACAACCGTAGCTATGGCTATGCTTGCGCCGTCTCGAACTCCATCAGAACCACGATCACTCATCTTCACCAGAATAACTTATTATTCCGCAACCCCTTAGTGCGGTAGGATAAACTCGCCAGTCGAATTCTGAGCCCTACCGCGCCCCCAACACCATAACCGCATTCTGCATCATCCGGCTAGGCCCACGCCAGAACATCCGGTAGTGCGGGTTGTCCATAAAGTAGACGATTTGGCCACGGCCGAAGGGGCGTACACCTGCCCAGGTCTTACCGGCTAAGGAGTCGAGGTTGGGGCGCGAGGCGTAGCCTGCGGCGAGCAGGTCTTCGGCATCACTGACGTACCGGCCTACGCTCTGGAGATTTGCATCCGGCACCAAAGCGCGGTTGCCAAACTTGAGCGTATAGACCTCAGATTTCACCCCGAAGGCCAACGGATGACTAACATCAACGGTAGCGTTGAGGGCGGAGCCGGGGATGCGCTGCTTACCGAAGTAATCCGTCCGTTCATCGAAGTTGAGGGCGGCGGCGCCGGCTTTGTCGGTGACATTAGGCTTGCTGATTTCCTGCGGGGTCTGAAAGCCGGAGCCTTTGGAGAAGAACTCCGCACTAGCGCCAATGGCAACTATGGTTCCGCCACCGGAGATCCAGTCGCGCAGTTCGCCCTGTTCTTTCTGTCCGAAGAGCGCCTTGAGGTTATTGGCTTCGGGTAGGATGAGGACATCGTAGTCGTTCAGGTCCGCGAGGCCGTAGCGGGAGCCGAACTTGGGGATGGCCGTCTGCATCAGCGTGGAGGCCCGGATACGGTCTACGGGCAGCTCGGTCTCCCAGTCGAAGAGGAAGTACACCTGACCACTGGTGTAGACACTGAAGGGCGGCTCAACGAGCAGGGCAACGCGGGGCTGCTTGACGGGGAAGTTGCGGGTACTGGCGAGGTCCATCCCCTCCTTCATGCGGCCGGTGGCGAGGCGGTGAACGTCTACCTCAACCTCCTGGGCGAGCTTGCGCATGTCGGCGTTGATGGCGGTTTTGTCCGGGTTACGGCCGGCGAGGACGATGAGGCTTCCGGCGGGGAATTTCGTACCGTCGTCAGCGACGAAGGGTTGGTGCGCGGAGCGCACCCGGTAGTCCAGCTTCCAGAGTTTGGCCAGGGCTTTCGGGGCGGTGCGTTGGTTCCAGCGGACGACGTAAGCGTAGGCCGGAGCGGCGGCGTTTCCGACCGGAATTACTCTGCCCTGCTTATCCGCCCAGGTCACCTTTTCGGTGTCTACGCTCAACGGGGCGGTAACGCTGTAAGCCTCCAGGTTGTAGGCCAGCGGCGCGGACCAGGTGGACATATCGTACATCACGCTGTCCTCGATCTGGAGGTCTCGGCTGAGGATAGAGTTGACAAAGAGGTGGCGCGGCTGCTCCGTCCCGACAATCAGGCTGCCGGAGGGGAAGGTTTGGTTTGTACGTTTTCCGTTGCGAAAGCTGGTGGCGGAGGAAGATACTTTCCCGGTAGTTCGGAGTACTTCCACACCGTTGAGGAGGAGCATTTTGAGGACATCGCCGAAGAACTCCGAGCCATCGTTTTCGATCACATAGGCGTTCACGTCGGATTTGGAGTTGAGGGGGTTCCAGGCTTCGAGGCTGTAGTCGATCAGTTCGCGGCGGTTGCGGGCGGCGGCTTTCACCTGGGCGATGCTGGTGGTGTAGTGATCGTAGACGCGCTGGCGGAGGGTGAGTACGTAGCCGTCTTCGGTTTCGATGGCGCGGTGGCCGCCGATGCCGCCCTGCTCGGTCAGCATGCCGATGGCCCCCATCACGGAGGGATAGCTGGAGCCGTAGCTCGGGTAGTAAAAGTCGAAGCGATCGCGGGTGAAGTAGCTCAGGCCTTTCTTGTCGAACTCGGCTATGTTGGCGCGGCCGAAAGTATCAGCCCAGACCTCGTAGGCATCCGGCAGGAGCAGGTTGCGGGGCGTGGTGCCGGGCACGGTGAAGTAGTTGGCGTTGTAGCCCTGCTCGTGGTAATCGGTGTGTACCTGCGGCATCCATTCCTGGTAGGCGGCGGTGTGGCCCCGGCTTTCGGGGTGGACGCCCCAGACCCAGTCGCGGTTAAGGTCAAACCAGTAGTGGTTAGTGCGGCCGTTGGGCCAGGGGGCGTAGTGTTCCAGGTCGCGGGGTTCCTGGCCGCCGGTGCGGCGGGCGACGGAGTTGGCCCAGTACACGTAGCGATCGCGGCCGTCCGGGTTGATGCAGACGAAGAGGAGGTTGACCGTTTTCTGCATAGCGTCCAGCAGTTCGGGGTCGGTGGTGGTGGCCAGTTCCCAGGCGACCTGCATGGCGGCTTCGGTGCTGCTCGCTTCGTTGCCGTGGATGTTGTAGCTGTAGCTGTTGATGACCGGGTGGCGGGCCAGGTTCACAACTTCCTTATCCTTTCCCTGTACCTGCGTGCGCGCCACCAAAACCTGCTGATTGGCCTTGATTTCATCGATGCGGGCCATGTTCTCGCGGGAGCTGATCGTGAGCAACAGTAAGGGGCGGGCCTCGTAGGTGGCGCCGTATTTTTGGATGGCGATGCGGTCACTTTTCTCCGCTAGCATCCCAAAATACTCCACCGAGCGGGCGTACTCCGTGAAGCGCTGGCCCAGTTCGTAGCCGAGGAATTCAGCGGGGGACGGCAGATTGGCCTTGGTCCCCGTAGCGATGGGAAGGCGTTCGTAGATGTCGGTCTGCGCAGACGCAATTACCGAAACAAGAAAAATCTGAATGAGTAAAACTAAACGTATCATATTGCATTGCTTATTATCTGCAATGTATGATTTTTCGGCGCGGACGCAGGTGCAAAAATGGTTTTTGAAGCTAAGGGGTTGCGGAACAATAAGTTATCCGTTTAAAAAATGGCGCTCGCGGCCCTGATGGAGTTCGAGCCGTCACAACCGTAGCGATGGCTATGCTTGCGCCGTCTCGAACTCCATCAGAACCACGATCACTCATTTGAGCTTCGCTGCTACTGCGTGGTCACCAGAATAACTTATTATTCCGCAACCCCTAAGCCCCTCCGGCAAGGCGCATATTTAGGCGAAGAACAACAGTAAAACT
>CAYWMW010000122.1:0-1678 GCA_964458975.1 uncultured Lewinella sp.
ACAATAAGTTATCCGTTTAAAAAATGGCGCTCGCGGCCCTGACTGAGTTCGAGCCACGATCACTCATTTTCACTAGAATAACTTATTATTCCGCGACCCCTTAGTGTAGAGTGTGTAATCTGGCTGATTATTAGTTCACGCTTCGGCTAAAAACGCGAAGCGTTTTCACAAGCCCCTCCCCCGTGGGGAGGGGTTGGGGAGGGGGTTTTATGGGCCGGACAGAATTGTAGCCAAAATACACACCCTACCCCTTAGTGTACCCGTCGGGAGTTGCACCCGATTTTCCAGTTTGGCTCCAGAGGTAGGAA
Organism: uncultured Lewinella sp.; assembly: GCA_964458975.1. Lineage (GTDB taxonomy): Bacteria > Bacteroidota > Bacteroidia > Chitinophagales > Saprospiraceae > Neolewinella. Next base: position 309 of record CAYWMW010000122.1, read on the forward strand.
GTTTTTTGAACCTAAGGTTGAAAACTAGTTAAATGAGGACCGGCGTGTTACTCTTACACTACGGGCACTGATGAACGTGGCGGTATGGCGGGGACTAAACAGTCGAATTGGAATGGGGGGGGGTGGGAATAGTTGCGGGAGAGGACAGAAAATTTTCGAAACCAACAAACAGCCAGCAAAATTCAACGTTAAGCCTGATATTGCTTCAAGTTTGAACGACTTCCTATTTAATTACAAAACAGAGTTATTTATGGCAGACCTAAAAATCGGCCTGATCGGCTGCGGAATGATCGCCGAGCGCGGCCACCTCATCGCCATCAACCAAACGCCCGGGGTGGTGATTCACTCGTTGTTCGACATCAACTTCGAGCGGGCCGTGGAGCTGCAAAAGCGCTTTGGGGCCGTACACGCCTTCCGCACCGAAGAAGAGTTTTGGAGCAGTGATTTCGACGTGGCCGTGATTTGCACCCCCGCCCCACTCCACCCGCAGCACGTAGCTACCGCCGCCAAATACGGTAAGGATATTCTCTGCGAGAAACCCCTGGCGATGACCGAGCCGGAGATCGAAGAGATGATCCGCGTCACCCAGCAGGCCGGGGTGAAGCTGTACACTGGTTTCACCTACCGTTTCAGCCCCTCCGCGCTGAAAATACAGCAGCTTGTCCGGGAGGGCAGCATCGGCGAAGTGCGCTCGTTGCGGCTGATCTACATCTGGAATTTGCACGGTAAGTGGACGTACGACGAGGCCGGTAAGATGATCCCCAGCCCGCTCCGCGTCGGTCGGATGCGCGAGGGCGGACCGATGGTAGACTGTGGCGTACACCAAATCGACCTGGCCCGTTGGTGGCTCGGTTCGGAGGTCGCCTCCTTCAACGGGCAGGGCGTATGGGTGGAAGATTTTGAAGCGCCCGACCACATGTACCTGCACCTCGACCACGACTGCGGCGCGCACACGATGGTAGAAATGAGCTTCTCCTATAACGCGACCTCCAAGGAACCGACCAGCAATTTCCAGTACGAGCTGATCGGCACCGACGGCGTCATCCGCTGGAACCGGGAGGAGCGCAATTTCACCGTGCGCAACTCCCAGGGGACGCTGCACCTGCCCTGGTTCCCCGAGAAGAATTTCCGGGGGATGTACGAAGAGCTCGCCCGGGCCATGGCCAGCGGGGAAGACGGCAATATGCCCCGCGCCGAAGACGGACTGGCCGCCACCCGCATCGCCCGTACGGCAACGGAGGACGCCATCGCCAACCGCGCCGAGACGAGCCGCCGCCACTGCTCTACGATGAAACGGGCGGACGAGCGCTTGCTGGCGGACGTTATCCCCGCGGATAGTGCGGAGCCGGGGGACTAGTCGGTTGTCGGTT
>CAYWMW010000122.1:1778-12097 GCA_964458975.1 uncultured Lewinella sp.
GTTGTCGGTTTGCGCGCCAGGACAACCGACAACAGTTCTGGGCGCGGCCGCAGGTGCGAAGAGCGGTAAATTAACGGGGATCCCCGGGCAATGAAACGCCCCCTTGCACCTGCGGCCGCGCCCAAAAGCCAGACAGTTCCTAACCAGCTCCCGCACGCCTTCAATCCAGTACCAAACGCCGGTAAACATTCAGCCGGACCGGCCCGAGTAATCCGGAGGTCTTCAGCTTATCGTCCTTGTTCCAGTGATGAAAAGACGGAAAGGTGGTTCGGCCGGAGGTGCGGGAGGCAGGCTTGGCGAGCCAGTCCGGCCATTTGTTTACCATGTTCTTCTTTGTCGTATAATCTACGGGCAGGCGCTCGTCTCCGATCAGGCGATTTGGCCAGAGGTTGGTTATTTGGATGTCTACCGAATTTTCTCCGGCCAATAAATGGTCGTCCAGCTTGATTCTGAAGGGTGCTTTCCACAGTATCCCTACCTCTTCCCCGTTGATGCTCACCTCGGCAATAACGTGGGTGCTGCCCAGGTCGAGTTCCAGGGAGTGCTCGGGGCCGATCAGGTTTTCCGGTACGTCCAGCGTGGTAGAATACGTCGCCGTTCCGGAGAAATAGCGAAGGGCAGAATCTTCGGCGGTACTCCAGGAACTGAGCTGCGGCAAGGTAAGGTGCTGCGTGTCTTGCGGAGCCTTGGGGTAAGAGAACGCCCAGGGGCCGTTCAGGGGAAGCGGTTCGGGCACGGTGCTAACTTTTTGTTTTTTACCAGGCCCTTCGTCTCTGCTAAAAACAACCTGTGCCGGATAGGGCGTCAGTAAAATATCGTCGTCGCCCGAGCGCAGGGTTTTGGGCGCGGGCATGTCTTTAGAGAGCTTCAGGCGCTTCCCCCGAAAGACGGTGGCCGTGCTGGTTTCTCCGTCCGTGAGGTAGTTGATGCGTAACGCGGGTTGGTTGCCTTCTGCCTTTTTGCCACCCAGGAACAGGTCGTCGTTTACCTCCAGGTCATAGTTCCCGGCCGCAATTTGTTGCTTAACGATGGAGGTAACGTCCTGAATCGGATAGCGGGCCGGCACTCCGGTAGTTTCGGGTAAAAACTTCCCGAAAACCGCTTTCTGAACCACCAGTTTGCCCGCTCCCTTCGGTTCGATGACGACCGAGTCCCGTTCCATTTCCGACAACTGGTACCGGCGGTCTCCGATCGTGTATTCCAGGCGGAACTCTTTGGTGTAACCCATAGCGGGGTCGCAATCGCAGAAGTGGCGCGTGGCCCTTATGCGTAGTTGATTGTCGGCCACGGCGCTGGCTACCCTGTCGGTGATGTCTACGAGCCCTTCCTGCAGGAAGGTGCCGTATTCGGCGCTGATGATCTCCAGCCCGGGCAGTGGCGCTGCGGCGGGTGGTTCGGCGGAGACGGAGAGGTTGGTAATTTGCCCCTTCTCCGTAGTGGGGTTGAAGACCACGAAAAGGGCTTGTTCGGCTTCAAGGGAAACGGGGACGGTGGTGGTGCCGTCGGGGTTTTCGTTCCAGACCGCAGCCTGGATGATTTCCCCCGTTTCAGCGTTCCAGATTTCGGGTGTTTTACCGTTTACCCTGAACTGGCAGCGCAACGACCGGCTTTCCTTCCTGGCGTTGGCGACGAAGTAAATATCGTGCTGCCCGGTGCTGCGGTGGATGAAACTTAGGTCGGTCGCATCTGGCCCCTCTACCCTGAAATCGGGCGGAAGACCGTTGGTTTTCAGGAAGTCCAGAACGGGGGTGTTCTGCACAACTTTGTTTTCCCAGAGGGCGGCCGCAGTACTTTGTACCCGATCATCACATTCCGGGTAGCCCGTCAGGCTGGGCGACTTGCGTGGCCTGGGGCCGATGATTTTACCGCCTGCATTGGCAATTTCGGCTAGTTTCTGTACCGTTTTCGGGCGCATCCATTGCTGCTCGGGCAAGACGAGGACGTGGTACCTTCCTCCGGCGGAGGAAACGATTTCTCCGTCTTCTACCTTCAGGTCATAGAGCTTGTGAACGCCGATCAGGTCGTAGTCATATCCCGTCCGTTTCACTTCGGGCATCAGCAGGGCATCGTTCGGGGAAGACTCTCCGGTGAAGACGAGTACGTCAGCCATACTCTTGCCTTCTTGCAGTAAAAACTGTGACCGTGCGATGTAATCCATGTACGCCCTACCCTGCTCCCACCAGGTGTTCAGGCGGTTAAAATCGGTACCGTGGTAGCTCAGTTCCAGGCCCGGCGCAACGCTCCACGGCTGGTGGACGTAGGAATGGAAGATGAAACGGTTGATGCCCTGGGCCCAGGCCCGGTCGCCGATGGTTTTGAGCACCGCCGGGTGTTCGTCCCAACCACCGATACCGGTGAAGGACTCTGCGCCGACGATGGAGCTTCCGTTCAGGTGGGCGATGGAGGATACAAACTTTGGTGAATCGAAGAAGGGGTAGCCTCCGGTCCAGAATTCGCACATTACGATGTCTCCGGTGGCACCGATTTGCATATTATCGAAAGGCCCCCAGTAGGGCTCTACGGAGAACGACAGGTCGGCCTGGTGGCAAAGTTCTCCGAAGCGGGTGTAGTAGTTTTCGGCGATTAGGTCGCCGATGGTCCGCCGGAAGTCCCACAGAAACCGTTCGGAGACTTCTCCGCTTTCGACGTAGTAGCCGGCCAGGGTTGGCAGGTAGGCCCGGAGGTCGTAATCCCGCAGGCGTTGGAATTCGGCTTCGAACCCACTGGTCCAGTTAGTAGCTTCAACTTCGTAGCTATCGATCAGGCAGCTTTTTACCGTTGGGCCAACGTATTTTCCGAGCGCATCGACGATGGGCTGCACGCCGTTTTCCCAGTGGAGTTCAACGGCTTTTTTGCTCATTTTATCGCATTCGAGCCCTCTGCCGCCTGCCAACGCGGGGCGGTTCGTTACGCCGGTTGGGGTGTGGCCGAGCCTCAGGATGATCCACTCCCCTGCGGGTACGTCCCAGGTGAGGGTGCCGTCTGCGGAGAAGTAGGCTTGCAGGTCGATGATCTCGTTTTTATCAATAGCTGCCGCTGGGGGCGTCGTGGTGGTATCCGGGAGTACGTGGTTCCGAATCCGTTCACTCAGCATTTTATAATCCAGGTTTTTAATCTTTAGCTCAACCGCTGGTTTGGGGAAGGCCAGCACCGCTACGTCCTGGTAAAAGCCGAGCTTCGTTTCTGGTTGCGGGAGTTGGGCCTGAAAGCGTTGGTTGCCCTGTACGGTGATTTCACTGTGTACTAAGGTTTGCATTGCGTGCTCGGCGTCGATCCAGGGGCCGCCGCTGGAAGACCAGCCCGCGCTGTTGTGAAACGACAGTTCGAGCCCAAGCCGGTCTGCCTCCGAGGCGGCAAACTGAAACATGGCCAGCCACTCTTCGCTGAGGTATTCAATGCCGCCGAAGGGGAGGCCCAGGTCAACGTTGAAGATTTGAGCTTCCTGGATGCCGACGCGCTTCATCGCTTCCAGGTCGGAGGTGATCCCGGCGCGGCTGATGTTGCCGTTCAGCCAGTGCCACCAGGTGCGGGCGCTGGCTTCCGTTGGCGGTGCGGCAAATTGTTGCTTTAGCGACGCGTTTTCCTCCGGGGCATCGTAGCCGCCCACTTTGCCCTGGCAGGAGGTCAGGGTAAGGCTTAGGAGGAGTAAGAGTGAGGCGTAAGTGATTTTAAAGATTGGAGGCATAGTTGGGGAGTGTTTAGACCAATTTGTTGGCAGGCTACTTAGGGGGAAGATAGTATTTATCGTTTGATCAGTGAACGATAGGAGTGGGTTATGTGCATCACTAAATGCTCAGCGAATACATGTGGAGGCTCCCCCGCTACAAAAAGCGGACCTTCGGACTGGGGTGTGCAAAATGTTAGCTACTATGATTCATGTTTCAAAACCCTCCACCGCACCTGCGGCCGCGCCCAAAAAAACCTGAAGGAAAGGTAACCTTCCTAAAACCGCACCCGGTACCCAAACTGCAACCCGATGGAAGTAACGCTGGTACGCCGCCCGGTAACCTCCGGGTTTTCAAACGCCCGCCCGAACGACTGAATCCGTATTCCACCGATCAGGGAGCGGTTGTCGGACAATTTGTACTCTCCGGTCAGGATCATCAGGGCGCCGACGCCCGGCCGGCGGCCGAGGAAGGTATTGCCGCTAAGCTTCTGGTAGCCTTCGCCAACCCGGACGTGCGCGTCTCCGCCACTGGACAGGTTGAGGGTTGGGCCCGCTTCCAGCATCAGGCTGTACCTGGTGCCCTTGAAGCGGTAGCCGAGCAGGACGGGAAAGTCGATACTCGTAAGTTGGTTGTAGTAGCGGGTTTCCCGGATGGTCGTTTGCGGAACCTGAACGGTGCCCATCACTTCCGTCTGCGTACCGTCCGGGTTCTGAACGATCTGGACGACGGCGGTCTGGGACACGGTCTCCGTCGTCGTCTCCGTGGAGGAAACTTTAGAACTGATCACCGATGCCGCGAGGCCAGCGCGGAGGCTAAGCCCCCTACCCCGGTGGTAGCCGGCCAGGGCCTGAACGGAGATGGCTTCTAAAGACTTCTCGTCACCGCCGCCTCCGGAGCGCGCTGCGAGGCCGATGGCTACGGCAGGCTCCGCCGTCCAGTAAGGTGGGTTTTGCAGACGGCGCAAACGGCGTGCTTCGCGCCTCGCGGCCCTGCGGGCACGGCGGGCGGCTCTTCTTGCTGCCCTGCGGGCACGGCGCGCGGCGCGTCTTTCCGCACGGGCGGCTTTGCGGGCTGCGCGACGCGCTAACCTTTCTGCCCGGCGCTGGGCTCTGCGGCTCAGGCGATCAGCGCGGCGGGCCTCCTTCTCGGCGCGGAGTGCCTCCTTAATCCGGTCGCGCTCCGCCTTACGGGCAAGCCTTCTGGCCTGTTTGTCCGCTTTTCGCTTTTCGCGCGTGGCTAGTCGTTGTGTTTTGCGTTCGTCACGTTCGGCTCTCTTTGCTGTTCTTTGCAGTTGGCGGGCCTCTTTGCGGGCCGAACGGGCCGCTAATTTGCTTGCTTTTTTACGTTCCTTTGCGGCCAGTTTAGCAGTTTTCTTTTGCTCCTTTACGGCAAGTTTTTCCACCTTCCGCTGATCCCGGACAGACTTTCGGGCGGTGCGTTCGCTCAGCTTAGCAGCTTTCTTGCTTGCCCGCACGGCCAGTTTATCGGCCCTGCGTTGGTCCCGGGCGGCTGTTTGAGCGGCCCGTGCTTCGGTGCGTTGAGCCTGGCGTGTACGCCGCTCGGCAAGCAGCTCCGCCTTCTTTTTTTGCTGAATGGCTAGCCGGGCAGTTCTTTCCTGCTTGCGTTGGGCAAGCCGTTCCTGGCGGGCCTTGGTGTTGGCGGCGATTCTTTCGTCCCGTTGCGCCAGCATGGCCGCTCTTTCTTCCCTTCGGATTGCGAGGCGGTGCTCACGCTCCGCTCGGAACCGCTCGCGTACTTTGCGTTGTGCCTCCTGGCGGGCCAGCCGTTGGTTCAGGCGTTCTTTGGCGGCATCCTGCGCCATTTTCCTGCGCAGTTCGTAGCGTTTTTGGTTGCTGGCCAGTAACTCTTCACGGCTCTCTATTCGGGCTTGCTTCTGGCGTTCTATTGCCATCAGCCGTTCCCGTCTTTGTTCGGCTAACTCTTCCTTTACGCGGGCCCGTTCTTCGGTTCTTTGGCGTTCTGCGCCTACGGTGGTCCGCCCATTTTGTATGAGTGTACCGTCTTCTTCCTTGTCTGTTGAATTCTGCCGTTTAGCTTCTTCCTCAGCCTCTAGTTGAGCGTACATGCTTTCCGCTTCCTGGTACTTGGCGTTCTTTTCCGCTCGGGCTTTTTCTTCTTCTGCTTCTGCTTCCTGACGCTCGGCTTCTTTTTGGGCTAGTTGTCTGGCTTCTTCTTCTTTTGCGGCCTGGCGCTCGGCAGCACGCTCGGCTAACAGGCGTTGCTGCTCTGCTTCCGCTTCCTGGCGCCTGGTTTCTTTTTGGGCTAAGCGCCTGGCGCGTCTGGCGTCTGCTTCTTGCCGTTTGGTATCTGGTGTTGGGTCTCCTTTAGCTCGGAGGTCTTTCTGCTCAGGCGCACCATCCCAGCTGATCTTTTCGCCTTTCACCTTAAGGGTAGCGGCTTGGGCTTCAGCAGGTTTTGCTTTAGGTGTTCGCTTGGCCACCAGCTTGGTGTCTGCTGCTTCCTTTGCCCGGCGGTCTGCTGCTTGCCTGGCAAGTGCTTTTTCACGTTTAAGCTTGGCTTTTTGGCGATCTTCCTCCCGCTTGGCGATGACTTTAGCCCGCTTCTCTTGCCGCTCCTTACGTTCAGCTTCCCGTTTGGCGGCGGCTATTTCCCGCTCACGCTCGGCTTTCAGGAGGTCGGCTGCGCGCTTCCGTTCTTGCCGCAGCTGGCGGCGGCTTTTGCCTTTTACCAGCTTCGGATCACCGTTGGCCAGCTCTTCCAGCCGCTTACGGCGGCGTTCCAACCGCTCCGCTATGAGGGCACGTTGCTTGGCCAACCGGTCTTTTGCTTTCTGCTTTTTTTCCTGCCGCTGACGTTCCAGTTCCTCTTCCGGCGGCGGGGGCGTTCCCAGTACCGTATGCTTCAGAATGACCGCCGTGCGGGCCCTTTCTCTTTCGGATGCGGTCTCGAACGGCTTATCGCGCTTAGGTGTAGGCAACGAATCCTGAACAACAAAAGCGAAAGGCAGCGGTGGCTCAGCGGTATGCGTTTCCGCCGCAAGACCTAAAGACCAAGTCAGCAGCAGACATAAAACGCCAAAGGAGCGTAAAGCCCCAACGATACACTCCCCTACCAACGCAAAAACAGGAACGGACCAACCACCTTCAGCCAGTACCACACGCGTGTTGGTACGAGAGCTTAAGCCGTGGTTCAATCCGTTTCTCCGCATAGTGCAGGGTTTTAGGTGGTCGAATTCATTAAAACGAGGCCGTTGTTAATATTATCGTTTCCGAGCTTCCCGATCAACATCAGGGATTAATGTTGCTGGGGCCGAAAAGTGTCTCCAACAGGCTGCTAGTGGGTGAGTTCATAATTACTTGGCCGTTATTCCTTGTCTTTTCGCACCGTGACTTCGTTGCTGAAATCCTCATTTAGCTACGGCTAGACTCCGGTTTCAGCGCCTTGCCACGGCACGAAAATCCGGCGGACTAAACGACCAGATAATTATGAACTCACCCACTAGAGTAACAATATACAAATTCAGGGGTGTATTTTAGAACTTTAGGCTTTTAATATTTCAGGCTGCTGTACATTATTCGAACAGCTTAAAATACTAAAAGCCTAAAGCACTAAGTCACGGGCCTACAGCTTAAGCAGGAAGGAAACCTGCACCGGAACCCCAACCTGCTCCACGGCCTGGGCGGCGTCGTTTTGCAGGTTCATGGATACGTTGAAGCTTCCTTCAAAGGTCATCCCGTCTTCAGAGACGCTTGCGCCCTGGAGGCCGATTTTCTGCTGAGGGTCTACGTAGACGCGCCCTTCGCCGTAGTCCTGCCCGGGCATTAGGCGGTAAATTGCAGCGGAGGCATCAGCATCGGCATAAGCGCCTTCCTGGGGTTCAGAGAACTGAAGGAAGAGGCTGTACTCCTCCCCGTCGAGTACACCAGCGGCACGCACGAGCCAGTCGAAGTTTTCGTTGTTGGGCCAGTAGACGGGCACCAGCTCGGTGATCGGAACGTCCACACCACCGATGATCATCTGGAAGAACTCACCTTCCTGCAGGTCGCCGCAAACGATGAATTCGGTGGGCATTTCCTCATCCGCAGCACGGCGGACTACGCGGGAGGAAGCTTTGTAGTCGTTCGTGAACGCCTGCACGAGCAAGTCGTCGCCGCTGCAATCCACTACGTTGACCACGGCGGTACCGTCGCCAGCAGGTGCAAAGTATTCTCCGTTGTTGCCACCGTTTCCGCCGACCCAGATTTCGGTGCTTCCGATGTTGGGCAGCGAAGTGCCGCTACAATCGCGCACGGTCGCTACAAATACGGGTGTAGAGAGGTCCACGACAATTTCGCCAATGTCGCGGGAAGTATTTCGCTCAACGGGTTCCAGGGCGAAGACAAAAATTTCTTCGGTACAGGGGTCGGTTACGTTAAAGAACAGGGCGCGCTCTGCAACAACATCTACGCAGAAGTAACCTTCGCAGTCAACTCGGGCAGCCGAGCAGTTCATACCACCGTCCAGGCTGACCAGGAAGGGGGAGTGCGTCAGCGGCAGTCCGTTCGGGTCCACAAAGCGGCCACAGACCCGGGTTACGGGGTGCGGAATATCAACGTTACAGGTACCACTGGTAGTGATGAAAACCACGTAGCAGCCGGGGGCCAGGGTCGCCACGCCGTTGGGCAACCAGAAGCCGGAGGGGTCGAGGACCCAGAAGGGCACTTCGTCCGGGCCAATGGCTTGGGTGGAAGATTTGATGGGCATCCGGACTTCGGCTGGGGTGCTACCGTCCAGCACCAGCGGCGTACCGTCGGCGGCCTCCAGGGCAATGTCCATCATGCCGAAGCTTTCCAGGGCCGCTTCGGTTCCGTCCGCGTTCATGGCGGGGAAGTTGAGGGCACTGTTCAACATTTCGTTTGCGTCTTCCGGCGCGTCGTGGTTCACGAATACGGCTACCTCTCCGGTATAAGGAGTGCCGTCTTCGGTGGTTACGATGGTGCCGGGTTCCAGTTTGACGGAGAAGTTTTCTCCGAGCTGGATGGTGCCGCCAGCTGCGGGGTTAATGTCTCCGGCTTTCACTTTGGGCTCCATCACGAAGGTCTCGCGCAGTTCGCCGTCGCCAGCCGGTACGAGTAGTCGGTTTTCTGGCCAGAAACCGGGCTTGGTGACGGTGATGGCCGTACCGTTGGGGTCCAGATCCTCCGCCTGGAAGGTGAGAGAACCATCCGGGTTTACTTGCACTTGTGATGGGCTGACACCGGAGATGGTCGCGTCCGAAAGGGTATTCCCCTCCTGTGCTTGCGTTACGGGGTTGGCCGTTGGGATTACGATGGCGGGGTCCGGTACTCCACCGGTGATGGTGGTAACGTTTACACCTTCCTCGCGGCAGGCACTCAGCAGTATAAGAACGAATAAACAGGAGTAGATTGATAGTTTACGCATGGTGTATGGGGTTTACTTACTTGTATGACCAGCCTACCGTTTAAATCGTTGCAAGAAGGATTGATTTTTTTCAGTTTTAGAAAAATATTTCTCTACCATGCTTTTTAGGGCGCGGCCGCAGGTGCAATGAAAGGTTTCGGTGGGGTGCTCCCAAGGGCTGGTTATAAGCCTTTTAAGTGCAGGCTGTATAATCTTAGGGGGGCTAGTCTGCTGGTCGTCTCCCGCAAGCCCTAAGTCACTTCTTCAGAAACCTAAGGTTCCGCGTCCGGCCATCACTGACCAGCAATTCCACCACCCTGCCGTCGGCATCCCGGCGCACCTCAATGTTTCTTCCCCCTACGAGCTTCAGGACGGCGATGGCCGTAAACTGCTTGGCATTGGAGGCGATGTTAAAACGCGTATCACCATCGATGGCCCGCTGGGTGTCCAGGTCCGCCAAACCGGCGTATTTGGTATAGACGACTTCACCGTCCAGAACGATGCCGAGGCCTCCGCCCGGTCCGCCGTCGGGGATGTCGGCCAGGAAGACCTTGTCGATAGCCGCGATTTGTTGTGGGGTAAGTGTTTGAGAAATTAAGGCCGTAATGTTAAAAATAAGAAAAAGCAGGATGAGTAAACATTTCATTTATCTGTGTTGATTATTGGTTCGGGGAAAAAGTGTAGTGTTTATCCGCCTCCAGCGCGCCAAATCACGATGTGGTACTACTTTCTTTGCTCCTTTCAACCAAATACTGCACCGGCGTCCGCGCCGTCAACCGCTTGAACACCCGGTTGAACGTCGTCTTAGAGTTGAAGCCACACGCCAGGGTGATGCTCAGGATGGTGAACCGGTCCTGATCTCCGCGCGCAAATACGAATAAGAGAAACTCCCGGTAACCATCCTTGCCGTACCACCCACTGTAGCCCATCATGAACGGTACCAGGCAGCAGGAACACAGGAAAACGAACAGGCTCAACCAGTAACTAGGCGCATGGCCGTATTCCCGCCCCCGCGCCAGCAGCAGGCCGGAAAACAATAAGCCCTGGAAGAAAAAAAAGCCAAGGCAGGCGGTCTGGAAGGAGATGCTAAAGGCCATTTGTAATGGGCAAAGGTAGGGAGTCGGGAGTCGTTTTTGCCACTCGGTTCACCACACGTGTGTATAACAATGGTCCGCTACGGTTTTGAGAAAGGAACTGATTTTGTTTCAAGCTCAGTTATGCGCGAGGGGCTAAACAGTGCCCGTTGGGCACACGTTTAACCCCTCGCTA
>CAYWMW010000123.1:0-11895 GCA_964458975.1 uncultured Lewinella sp.
GCCCTGCCCCTGTGGTAGTGGTAGGAAGTATAAGAAGTGTTGTTTGGGGAGGTAGTTTAAGGTTTGGACCTCATCACAATAGTGGAGATCGTTACTTAAGCACAGAAGGTAGATTATCGTACAATTGTTTTGCAATGGCATTCGCCTCCGAAAAATCATTCCTGAAATGAACCTCATGCTGCCCACTGGGCCATTTCCCGGTTTCTTCTCGTACAATGTATACGAATTCAGCCTCAACTGCTTCTCCAAAGTTTTTGGTTAATTGTTTAGTAGCTTCTTCGTTTCCATCTACTGTACATGTAGTAGGAGGTGTAATTAGAAATACAGTTAACCATATATCGGATCGATCATTATTCTTTAACCACGGGTAATTATATTTACCGTGAGTACGAACGCTGATTTGGCCAATTGTCTGAACGGTGTGCCCGACGTACACTACCTCTTCTTCATCGTACAAAACATAAATTTTGGTTTTCCCGGGATCCGTTACCGGGCTGCTGAACTTGGTCACTATGCCATCTTTTTCCTTGCTTAAAACGCAGCGCTTACCATTCCTTTCTCCAAGAATTAAGCGGTAGGTATGTGATTGATAAATCATGTTAGGCCATTTTGACTTCAGTTTCCAAATAGGGCCGTATTACTTTTAGATATTTCGCAATATGTAAGCTAATATCATTCGACGTTAGACTAGCAGCTGGCAATAATAAATGAGCTTCTAGCCCAACATCTACGCGTCCGACAGTTTTTGTTTTACCGTATTTCCCCGATACGTTTGGCTGGTAGTTTGATTCAATAGCCATGCCTAGCTCTTCATTAAATGCGGCTACCTGGGCTTGTTTTTCTTCAATTGATGCCTTAGCATAGAACATCATTTTGAAGTTCAGCATCCCATTATTATTGATCTCACAAAAACGAAAGCCTTCCTCCCTTTGATCATCAGGGATTAGAAAATTCAGGATGGTGTCCGGCCCAACACCGACTTTATAGATGGAAGGTTCAAATCCAAGTGTACGAATCTCGTACTCATCGATTAACATTCGCCGTAAGCTACCCAGCCGCATCATCGGCAGTAGCCCCGTCCGGTCTCCGCTGTCAATTTCTGAGTCCGCTTCCTCGCTTACTTCCCAACAACTTCTTCTCAGGGCCAGCTCTTTTTGCAGCGCGGCTTTCCATTGTTGAAAAAGCTGGTCTTCGGGCAGGTGAACAGATTCAACCGCTTCGACGAACTTCCGCAAGCCACAGTCTTTCCAGATGTTATCCAGAGAATTGAATTCTTCTTTAAACTCTCCGGTCCCCAGGGTTACGAACAGGCAGGCTGGCCGATCTTCGGGCTCCATCGCATGAATCCCTTCCCGAAAGGTATACATCTCCGTCTGGATGAGGTACGGGTTTTTCCCGGTAGGATGGTGCGAGAAACACCGTTCCTTATCTCCAACATCCTTCCAACCGATCAGGTCTTTCTTAGAGAGCTTTTTCCACGTCTGAAAATCATCGACTTTCATTTCCAGTAGAAGTACAACTTTCTCCTTCTCGTTCTTAATCGCTAGGTCGATGTTGTGGTATTCTAGTTGTGGCACCAGGCTTTTGCAAGGAGGTAAACGAACATCCAATGCTGCAAGAAAAGCGTCCAACGGCTGCTGCTTCCCTGTATTCCACAGCTCCACCAAATAAGCAATCATACCGCTGTGGGTACGGCCGTGGTTGTAGTTGAGGCGGAAGAAGTTGAGGGAGTGTTTCATGCTATTTTCTTAGAGGCTCTCGTACCAGTTCTTAATCTTATCCGCCATCAACTTCCTGCGCTCTTTCAAAAAAACGGGATAATCATCCACCGTCATTCCGAATATGGAAAGCGGGATACAGTTCATCCGCAGGTTTTCGTTCAGGGCGGTTTGGTCGGTGATACCGCCGTAGTCGATGGTACCGGACTGGACCTGGTGCAGGATCTTCTGAAAGTAAATTGCGGGAGACTGTGCACCGATCTTGATGTTTATTTCCTGCTGCATGTAAACGTAGTTGGCAATCTGGTTGTACTGTCCTCGCTTCAGTCCTTCTTTCATGAGGTACTGACGAGGAAACAAGTGGTGGATATCTCCCCGGTGTTGCACAAGGTCAGCAACGGTAATATCACGGGAGAGAAAACCCTTATCCCGTGCTTTCACCTGACTGGCGAGGTATACCTGAAAGTAAGGGCTGCTACGGACCGAGCTGTCCATATGCTGTTCTGGCAGTGCAACCTCCCAAAAGCCCTCGGTTAGTACTGCATTTTCAAGGGATTCCAGGTAATCTCCAAAATCGTTCTCTGCCATCCGCTTAAGGTCGTAGTCAAATTGAGACTCGAACGAACCTACTGCGCGCCCGGTGAGAATTGTCAGTACAAACCACCTGCGGACATAGGACTCTATTTTGGCTGCATCCGTTCCGCTTGTTCTCAGTTTCAGGTAAACCAGATATGCAAAATTGATGGCATTGCTGGAACGAATCATCTTCGTATCGATGAATCCGGCGGAGCGAATGATCATCAGGAATCGTTTAAAATTGGTTTCGTTCATGAACTTCATCACGCCATCACGAAGTTTACCGAAAGAGGCTTCGGCGATGTCCGCTTCAAAAGTCCGTGTTTCAAAGTTCCGCCCGCTCAACAGGCTAACCAGATCCGACAGTTTACCCCGGTTAAACTCCGTTCCGAAAGATACCCTCAACATATCGGTATAAGACGGATCGTAGAGGTCGTCTTTTTCATCTTTCAACCAGACCATTTTACTGAAAAAGTCTGTGTTGGCGAAGTCTTTATCATTATCCCGGATGTACTCGAAGTATTCTGGCGCGACAGCCAGATGGCAAAAATAGTCGATGGCCTTGCGCAACAGTTGCCCTCCATACTCTTCGTTAGCCGCGATTTTCGACATAGCGAAATCTGCCTGACTCAGTTCTACTCCCTTTGAGTTTATCCGAATAAATATCTCCGTTACAGTTTCGATGTCGAGATCGGGGACCAATTCGATTACCCCCACGGGCTTCTTCATCAGGTCATACAGGGCCGTTATGGTCGCGACCACCTTATTCTGTTCTGCTTCCGGGTTGTTTTGCAAGTAACTATTGATGGCGGTAAAGGCGTTTGCTCCACCGACAAAGAGTTCCGAGATGTCCGGTATCCAAGTCTTATTCTTGCGAATAACCGGCGTCTGCACTTCAAATTTACCACCCTGAGGGTTGAAGGCAATTTTAATCCGTATGCGTTTGTAATTCTTATTGACAACGTACTCTCCGTTGATCGCCGCCCGCAGGGCAGTCACCCGCTGCTGCCCATCAATCAGTATTTTCTTCCCCTGCGACAGGGAGCCGTCTTTTAACTTTATGTCCGGGTTTTTCCAAACGATGATGTACCCAACGGGGTAACCGTTGAAAAGAGAGTCCATTAAGTTGCGGACTCCAGTTTTATCCCACACGAAGGGACGTTGAATTTCTGGAATCGCAATTTCACCTGACCGTACCCACGCAAGAATATTTTCAATGGGCTGTTGGTTAACGGTATACTTCTGCGTAAGGTTTGGAGTATTCAAAGGGGGCTTTGTTTTCGGATTATCCACGTTCATAAAAAAGAGTTGCAATAGTAAGAAGAAAAATTCGCGAGTTCCACCCCACTATTACCCCATGATAATTAGAACCTGAGTATTTAGCAAAAGAACTGGTTTAAACTCCACCTACACTCATACCCTATCCCCCACCCACAAAAACCAACCAAATGGAAAATTTCAACTACCCCGCCTTCAGCCAAGAGTACGGTTTCAACCTCTCCAAAAAATCGCCCCTCTCTCAAACATACGGACGAACAGCTCGCGCATACTCTGATGCCTTGATTGATTTCCTGATAGGCTTGTACGAGCTTTTGGGTCGTTTGGGCCTGTAAAGCAAGCTTATCTAATAAAACTCCCGACAGAACTCAGACAAATCAAAACGTCAAACCCAGCCTACGGAACATTTCCATTGTGCCGCAAGTGTCTATGCCCTGATCAAGTAATCAGCCATTATTGCCTTTTAATCGATTAATAAGTTCATCGTAGGTGCCACGCTTTAGGTCGACAAGATTATAAGCCTGCCGGTACGGTAATTGCCCAGTCTTTGCCGCCCGATCTACGTAACCCAAAAAGCTTTTACCTATGCGCATGGCAGTAGTTGCGTAAAAATTCCCTCCGGTCGTCGTGCCTGTCTTTTCTTTATGTGCCGCCCACCGATCTTTCTGAACGTTGTAAAAACTAAAGAAGGTGTCTTTATCCCAAACTTGTAAATCAAGTAAGCGACGACCAATAACTATCTGACTAACGCCAAAATACTTCGCAACATCTCCGATGCCAACTGCCGTAGCCCACTGCTTACGGAGCTGATTTGCAGGTACCAGAAACTCTGCGGCTGCAGCGTTACAAAGCCGTTCTAGCGGGTCATCCGCTGGCAACATATCAACCAGGTCAACGATGCCTTCCCGTCCGATCAAGATGTGCGCAAATTCGTGCGCCAGGGTGAACAGTTGTGCTGCTTTTGCGTCTCCATTATTTACAAAGATGAAAGGCGCATAAGGATTAACTAAAACGAATCCGCGACAAACGTTCACCGGGATAGGCCGCTTGTTATTGTTTCCAACTACTCCATTAAAAATTACTTGGGTTCCCGCATCTTCAATTCGCTCCGCTAAAGTTTTTAGCGTCTCGCCAAAGCTTCCACCACCAATCGGCGCGTCTGGCTTGTAGCCAAGAACATTACGCATAGCAAGTGCCAAAACGTTCTTATCTTCTACCCCAGCCATACTGCTAACGTAGCTCAACGGCTCTTCCCCGTTTTCCTGTAGGTATTCGGCCAGCCATTCCTGCCTGCGCTGAACCATATTAATCGTATCACGAACTGCGGGAGGGATAACACCAGCCCCTCCAGCCGTTCGGAAAAGAGGTAAAACTGCCGGTTCTTCCGGCGGCTCTTGCAAGAGTAAATAACCAAAGGGAACGTGTACTTTCCGGGCAAAAGCTTCGAGTTGCTTTAGTGTTGGCTCCTTCTCACCCGCCATCCATTTGGCAGTATCAGGCTCTCTTACCAGAAAAGCTTCCACGGCGTAGCCAGCCCGCTCGATGGCCCAGGTAAGTAAGTTGTTCTTTATGGGAACGCGGACTGTCATTCTAACGGAGGGTAGTGAGTTATAGACACAATTAAGTAAACGTAAATATACGGGCGTTGTTTTTAAAACAGAAGCACTTGTTAAAAACAACGTGCAAACATTTCAAAAACAATCAATATTGTACGAGAAAGCGTCTTCAAGTAATGAGGATGTACCTACTTTGCTTTGAAACCTCCCCCAGCACCCGCGCCCCCGCCCCCTACAAAACGCTCAAAAAAAACCTACCTTCACCTCCCAACAAAACCTCACCTCCATGCCCCACTGGTTCCAGGAATACCGCCCAGCCCCCGCAGCCCGCGCCGGTGCCTACCGCCGCAAATACGGCACTACCTGGTGGGGCAAGCAATTCCTCGAAGCCCTCGAACGGGCCGACAATTCCGGCCGCCTCGGCCGGGGCAAGACCTACGCCAATAAGGGGCTCGTACTGAACATCGACAGCACCGGAGCGGGCCAGCTGACCGCTGAAATCCAGGGCAGCATGCCCCGCCCCTACCGCATCAGTATGGACTGGGAGCCGTGGACGGAAGACCAGGCGAAGACCATCCTCGGCGAGATCAAAACCAACCCCGCCCTGCTGGCCCGTTTGCTGGCCGGAGAGCTGCCCGATAGCCTGATCGCCGTCTTGCGCAGCCACGGACTGAGCATCTTCCCCGAAGACTTCAACGACCTCGGCCTCGGCTGCTCCTGCCCCGACTACGCCACGCCCTGCAAGCACCAGGCGGCGCTGCTCTACGTCATCGCCGCCGACATCGACGGCGACCCCTTCCAGCTCTTCAACCTGCGGGGGCTCGACCTGAAAACGGCCCTCAAAGACCTGCGCGGCAAAGGAACCAAAGCGGCCGAAATCACTCCGCTCGATGACCTCCTACAGGACATCTACGCCCCGCCAGCGTACCGCTGGAACGAAGATGCCCTCCGCAACCTCCACTTCAACGGACTCACCGACGCTGGCTGGCGGGCCGTCGCCAAACTGCCCGAAACCCCACCCTTCGACGGCGACGGGAACCTGCTCAAATTCCTCGATACCATCTACGCCAAAACGGCGCGGAGCGCCGCCAAACAGTACGACAGCGGCAAAAAACAGGCGATCGTCATCAACGTGTTGCCCCCCGGCGGGCGGCTCGAACTGCACCTCAACGCCCACCTGAACCTCGACCGGCTAGCCAGCTACGACGAGGAAGACGAGCCGCTGCTGGAAATTGAATCCGGACCGGATTTACTCCGCTGGCTCACCCAACTGGAAACGATCGACCGCCACTTCCTCGACGCCGAAGCGCGTACCCTGCTTTTCTATTTCCAACTGGCCCGCCGCATCGCCGAAACCCGCGCTTACGTACCGGATTTACTCAGCGGTGAAGACGCTGCCACCCTGCTGCGGTACGTTCCGGCCACCAACGATGCCGCAGCCAGCGAGCTACTCACTCAGGCCTACGCGCTCGCTTCGCCGACGCTACTCTACGGAGAAAATTCTGCCGGAGAAATGCAGGAGTTTTCACCCGCCGAAGCTCCCCGCGCGCTGCTGTCCTTCCTGCTCGGGCTGCTGGTGCAAGACGCTACCGACGGCATCAGTCACGACGCGCCGGCCCGCCGTTTGTTCCTGCTCGACAACCCGCAGCGCTTCACCCTCGTCGGCACCCAGGGCTTCCCCGCCGCCATGCAGCGCTGGCTGGCGGAACTGCACCTGGCCAACCGCGACCACCAGCCCGTTTTCCGGATTCAGGAAGAAGAAGACGAGCTTTTGGTGGATATTCTGATTCAGGAACGGGCGCGGGCGCAGGTGCCAAGCGAGTTCTCCGAATGGCAAAGCTCCACCACCGGGCAGGGCTCCGCCGGGCTCGACGTGCTGACCCTCCTCGGCAGCCTGGCCCGCCATTTCCCCGACCTGGAAACCTATCTCGCCGGCGCTGGAGCCGAGCCGCTCCGCTATAAAGTCGAAGCCTTCACCCCCGTCCTGATGGCCGTGCTGCCCACCATGGAAGCCCTCGGCCTCACCGTGCTGCTGCCCAAAGCCCTGCGCAAACTCCTCCGCCCCCGTCTCGGCCTGCGGGCCGACACCAAAGAGAGTACCGAGGCCTTCGAGCTCTCCGGCATCATCTCGTTAGACAGCATCCTGAGTTTCCGCTGGCAGGCCGCCCTCGGCGATCAGGACCTGACCGAAGCCCAATTCCGCGACCTGCTGCAAAACGCCAACGGCCTGGTGAAACTGGCCGAGGGCTACGCCTTCGTCGACCCCGCCGAGGTAGCCAAACTCCTCGCCCAGCTCAACGACGGCCCGCCCGAACTAAAACAGCACGAACGCCTCCACGCCGTGTTCACCGAAGAACACGACGGCCAACCCGTCCGGCTCTCCGCCAAACTGCGCCAGCGGATCGAGGCCCTGCGCTCCGGGGAGGCGACGCCCGTCCCCGCCGGTATCCGGGCAACGCTGCGGCCCTACCAACGGGTCGGCTTCGACTGGCTCTACGCCAACGGCCAGCTCGGCCTTGGCTCCGTCCTGGCCGATGATATGGGCCTGGGCAAAACCCTCCAGGTCATCACCCTGCTGGAGAAATACCGGGAAGATGGCGCGCTGACCAAGAAAAAAGCCCTCGTCATCGTCCCTACCAGCCTGCTCGGCAACTGGCGGCGGGAGATCGAACGCTTCGCGCCCGAGCTGCGGCCCAGCATCTACCACGGCTCCAACCGCCTTATGCCCGACTCCACAGAGTTCGACGTACTACTCACCACCTACGGCGTACTGCGCTCCGAAGAAAAAACCTTCGCCGGCAGCGGCTGGAAGGTGCTCGTAATCGACGAAGCCCAGGCCATCAAGAACCCCGCCGCTAAGCAAACCAAGGCGGTAAAAAAAATCAAAGCTCCCATCCGCATCGCCATGAGCGGTACGCCCGTAGAAAACAAACTGCTGGACTACTGGAGCCTGCTCGACTACACCCTACCGAAGTTCCTCGGCTCCAAGGCCTACTTCAAAAAGGAGTATGCCCGCCCGATCCAGGGCGAGCGCGACCAGGCGGTCGCCGAGCGCTTTCGCCGCCTGACCGCGCCTTTCGTCCTCCGCCGGCTCAAAACCGATAAAAGCATCATCTCGGACCTGCCCGACAAGGTCGTCCAAACCGAATCCTGTTCCCTCACCGCCGAGCAAACGGCCGTTTACCAGAGCATTCTGGATGAAAACATGCGGCTGGTGGAAGAGAAGGAAGGCATTGACCGGCAGGGGCTGGTGCTCAAGCTCATCACGGCCCTGAAGCAGTGCTGCAACCACCCCGTCCAGTTCCTCAAGCGCGGAACGCCGACTTTCGCCGCCAGCGGCAAGGCCGGTCTGCTCCGCGACCGCCTGGAGGGCATTCTCGAAGCCGGAAACAAGGTCCTCATCTTCACCCAGTACCGCACCATGGGCGAGTTGCTGGAGCAAATGATTAAAGAGGAGTTCGACATCGAAGCTCCCTTTTTGCACGGCGGTTGCTCCACGGCCCAGCGCGAAGAGATGGTGGACCGCTTTCAGAGCGATCCGGCCTGCCCGATCTTCCTGCTCTCCATCAAGGCCGCCGGTACCGGTCTTAACCTGACGGCGGCCAACCACGTCGTCCACTACGACCTGTGGTGGAACCCCGCTGTGGAAAACCAGGCGACCGACCGCGCCTACCGCATCGGACAGAAGCGGACGGTGTTCGTCCACCGCCTCGTCACCGAAAACACCTTCGAGGATAAGATCGACGCCCTGATCCGGAGCAAGCGGGAGCTGGCGGACCTCAGCGTCGGTACGGGAGAGAGCTTTGTTGGCAAGATGACCAATGCGGAGTTGCGGGCGTTGGTGCGGTTGTAGTTCCCCCCCCCGATGAACAATCAGCCCGCAACTTCCGCACCGGCTTTCCGCACATCGTTGTTCTTTTTCTTGTTACGGGACAAACCTTATACCAGCCTAACGATGAAGAAGTTTCTTTCCAGTTTAAATCCCCTTCAACTGCTCATTTACGGTTACGCCGTCATCTTAATCCTTGGTTTTGCGCTGCTGCGGCTTCCTTTTATGCGTACCACCAGTATTAGTAGTCTTGACGACTTATTCACTACTACTTCCGCACTCTCCACTACCGGGCTTGCCACGGTGGACGTTAGCCAGAGCTACACCTTCTGGGGGCAACTGGTGATCCTCATTCTGATTCAGATTGGGGGGTTGGGTTATATGTCGCTAGGTTCTTTCTTCGTGCTCATTCGCCAGCGAAAGCTCTCCAACATCAACTCGGAGTTGCTGAAGTACGACTTCAGTTTGCCGGAGAATTTTAGCGTGCTACACTTCATCCGCAGCATGGTGTTCTTTACCATCGGGATTGAGCTGATCGGAGCACTCGTGCTGATGCTGATCTTCTGGCAAGCGGGGGAAACAGGTGTTGTCTGGAAGGGGATATTTCACAGTATCTCTGCTTTTTGTACGGCTGGTTTCAGCTTGTTCAGCGATAGTTTTATGGGGTATGCGAATAACTTTGCGCTCAACGCCGTCATTGCCGTCCTGTCTATTTCGGGAGCGCTTGGCTTCATCGTTTTTACGGATTTATTCGAGCGGGCGAGTGGGCGCAAACAGCGGATCACTTTCACCAGCCGGATCATCATCCGGTTTACCTTTCTGGGGATACTGGCCGGAGCGGTGGTGCTGTTCCTTAGCGACACCAACATCGCGGCCATGCCACCGGAGGAAGGCTTGATGATCGCCCTGTTCCAGAGCATGACGGCCTTCACTACCGTTGGCTTCAACACCTACGAGATCGGAGCCATTCTACCCGCACCGATGTTCTTTGTTTTGCTACTGATGATCGTCGGGGCTTCCCCGTCGGGCACGGGCGGGGGCATGAAGTCTACCACCTTCACGGCGCTCTACGCCCAGCTCAAGAGCACCTTTCGGGGAGACGCAAAAGCTGTTTACATGAACCGGACCATCCCGGACCATAAGGTGGCAATGGCCACCAGCAATTTCTTTTTTTACGTCCTCACCATCTGTATCGGCACTTACCTGCTGTTATTGGTGCAGGAGCAGCCGGTGATGGATGTTTTGTTCGAGGCCATCTCTGCCCTGGGTACGGTTGGCATCTCTACCGGCATCACCGGGGATTTGACCGTACTCGGGAAATTGATGATCACCATGATGATGTTTCTGGGCCGTATCGGGCCGCTTTCGTTCGGGATGGTACTGTTTCACCCGTCGCAAGATCTGGCGCAAAAAGGTCAGGTGGAAGACCTGGCGATTTAATAAGCCGCAGCAGGCCTATGCAATCCGGTAAATATTAGCATCTTGAAAGCCCTGAACACTCTCGCATGCGCTACCTGCTACTCTCTTTCTTCCTTTTCGCCCTTCACCCTTTTCTCAAAGCACAGGACTTTAGTTTTCCTGAGGCCGAAAGCAGAATCTACCCGATCTCCGCCAGCCTGATTGATGCCATCATTAAAGGAGAACTGGACACGGAAGACTTACCGGAGCTGCCGGAGCCTTACCCGGTGGGCACCGACCGGGCTAAGCTCCCGCCCGGGCATTACCTGACGGCGAAGCTCTACGGTGAAAAGGTGACGTATGAATATTTCCATACCTACAGTTATGAAGTAGAGATCGGCGCAGCCAACGGCAATTTCCAACTCCGCCTCCACGACCCCGAAGGAAACGCCCGGAATGATGCTAGCGTCACCGCCGACGGCAAGCCCGTCCGCTACCGCAAAAAATACCGCACTTACCAGCGGCGCGATTGGCGGATCGAGAACCTGAAGATCATCGTTGGTACCGACACCCTTTTTTACCACGTCAAAGAGGAGATTGAGCGGAGCCGCTTTGCCCACGACCTTCAGGTGATCGGCGCACGGCAGCCCATCCGGACACTAAAGTTGCCCTATTACTATGGTCGTGCTTACTACCGAGGCTTAAAGTCGGGCATCATCGACGGCTACTGGGGCCAAATGCGCTACGTACCCTATCCGCTAAAAAACACCATCCGCCGGATCAGGAACCCCGAGGCCGTAACGGGCTACGTGACCACCAGCCAGCCACGCTACCGGCCGGGGGATACGCTGCGGGTGAACGCTTACCTCGCGTATCCGAAGGGGCGGCCCGTCGGCGTAGACTCTATGGATATGCGAATTTACACCTACGGCCGGGGCGCACGCAAAAACTTCCGCGCCAAGGTTGGCGGCACCGAAAAAGGCCGCTACACCCACGTAATGGCCATCCCACCCGATTGGCCGCTGGACCAGGACTACACCGTCACCTTCAGCCTCCCCGGCTGGCGCTGGCGCGACGTAGCCCCCAGCATCCGCTTCAAGCTCCAGGACTACGAGCTGGCCGAATACGAACTGACCACCAAGGCCTCCGAAGACGCCCGCCTGCCCGGCTCCGCCTGGCTAGACATAAAAGCCCAGGACATCAACGGCCTCCCCCTGCCCAATGGCAACCTCAAGCTCACCGTCCTCCTCAATAGCTTCCTCGCCAGCCGGGACTCTAACACCTTGGTCTTACCCGACACCCTCTACGTCCACACCGAACCAACCGACAACCGGACCGACCGCCGCATCATCCTGCCCGACAGTATTTTCCCGCAGGGGCATTCCGTGCGCATCAGCGTAACGACCCAGCTCACCGGTCCGTCAGGAGAGTATAAGGAGACACAGAACAGGCTTACCGTGGACCGTCGCTACGCCCGCATCCCCCGGCTTGAACTCCGGGGAGACAGTCTCTTAACCTTCCTTGCACCTGCGGCCGCGCC
>CAYWMW010000124.1:0-11869 GCA_964458975.1 uncultured Lewinella sp.
GATGGGTGGGCTATTGATGGTCTTATTTTTCCTGGCTAACTTTGTTAATGCTCAGTCGAACTGTGATTTTGCAGGTGTTGAAGGCTTGGTTATTAGTGAAGTGAGCGCTGAAGGGCGTATTGAAATCTATAACGGTTCTGATAGCGACCTGGATTTAGCGGAGTACTACTTATACACGTCTCCGGCTTACCGGCAAATTGAGGATCTAGCACTGGATTGTGGCGCGACTTTATTAGCGCCGGGAGCTACCCTTGCGGTATCTCCACTAGCTGGATTTGACGCTATTGACGGCGAAGTAGCCTTATACACGGACAGTAACTTTGAAGATCCGGGCAGCATCATTTCTTACCTCGAATATGGATCAGCAGGGCACAAACGTGCCCCGGTTGCCGTAGCAGCGGGTATTTGGGATGTAAATGATTTTGTCGCTCCACCAACCGCAACTGCTTCTATAAATGCAGTGTTAGACGAAGCTGGTGAGCTGGACTTTGCCAGCCTTGCCCCGAGCATCTGTACCCCAAACATTTCTATTACCAACCACCAGGTTGAAGTTGACGGAGGAGCGATTGCGCTTGCCGACGGTAACCTTTCAACAAGTATCTGTGTAGATGGTAATGCTGACCCACTCGAAGTAGTACGGGACGGCAATGGTACCGGACCTAACCGGGACTTTGTCATTACCGACAACACCGGCCTCATCCTGGCCTTGCCTGAGGGTAATGGCCCGTTTGATCTCGACGGTGCCGGCGTAGGTACCTGCGAAATTTGGTACCTCGCTTACGCCGATGGGCTTGAGGGTAAAGTAGTTGGTAACAACCTCTTTTCCGATCTTGAAGGTTGTTACGACCTCTCTAACCCCATCACCGTAATCCGTGAAGCTGCCGACGGCGGCGCAGTAACCCTCGCCAACGGCGGTACGAACTTCATCGGCTGTGCCGGAGACATCGTCTTCGACGTAACCCACACCACCACCGCTCCTAACCTGAGCTACTGGTACATCATCACCGATGATAACAACGACATCCTCGGCTTCGCCAACAGTGCCAACACCAACACGCTCGACCTGAGCGGAGCACCGGCCGGTACCTGCCGCATCTGGGGCTGGTCTTACCGTGGCCTCCCTGACCCCGTAGTTGGTGAGCCGCTGAGCAGCATCGCCCCCGACGGCAGCTGTGCGGACATCTCCGACGACTTCATCACCGTGTACCGTGAAATCCCCGACGGCGGCACGATCACCACCGCCGGTGGTGCTTCCGACACGACCGTAGTAGCAGGCGACGCCTTCGTTACCGTTGCCCACACGACCACGGCCCAGTTCCTGAGCTACTGGTACATCATCACCGACGACAACGGCAGCATCCTTGGCTTCCAGAACAGCACGGCTGGTAACACCCTTGACCTGAGCGGCGCGCCCGTTGGCACCTGCCGCATCTGGGGCTGGTCTTACCGTGGCCTCGACGACCCGATCATTGGCGAAGACATCGCTACCCTGAACGACGACTTCTGTGAGACGATCTCTACCGGCTTCGTTACCGTGAACCGCATCGCGGAAGACTGTGACATCGTTACCAACGACATCACCTTCGCCGACGGCACGAGCACTACCACCAGCATCTGTGTGGATGGCAACGCCGACCCCCTCGACGTGATCCGCAACGGCGGCAGCGGCAACAACGACGCTACCGGCTGGATCATCACTGATGCCGCTACCGGAGTTATCCTCGGCGTTCCTGCCAGCCCTCCCTTCGATCTCGATGGTGCCGGAGAAGGAACTTGCGAAATCTGGTACGTACGTTACCTGACCGACGGCTTCTCTGGCCTGGAAGCAGGTAACCTGCTCTCCGACCTCGAAGGCTGTTTTGACCTCTCCAACCCACTGCAGGTAATCCGTGAGATTCCCGACGGTGGTACGGTAACCCTCGCCAACGGCGGTACGAACTTCATCGGCTGTGCCGGAGACATCGTCTTCGACGTAACCCACACCACCACCGCTCCTAACCTGAGCTACTGGTACATCATCACCGATGATAACAACGACATCCTCGGCTTCGCCAACAGTGCCAACACCAACACGCTCGACCTGAGCGGAGCACCGGCCGGTACCTGCCGCATCTGGGGCTGGTCTTACCGTGGCCTCCCTGACCCCGTAGTTGGTGAGCCGCTGAGCAGCATCGCCCCCGACGGCAGCTGTGCGGACATCTCCGACGACTTCATCACCGTGTACCGTGAAATCCCCGACGGCGGCACGATCACCACCGCCGGTGGTGCTTCCGACACGACCGTAGTAGCAGGCGACGCCTTCGTTACCGTTGCCCACACGACCACGGCCCAGTTCCTGAGCTACTGGTACATCATCACCGACGACAACGGCAGCATCCTTGGCTTCCAGAACAGCACGGCTGGTAACACCCTTGACCTGAGCGGCGCGCCCGTTGGCACCTGCCGCATCTGGGGCTGGTCTTACCGTGGCCTCGACGACCCGATCATTGGCGAAGACATCGCTACCCTGAACGACGACTTCTGTGAGACGATCTCTACTGGCTTCGTTACCGTGATCCGGGAAGGCGATGACAATGGCTTCGAATTCAATGATGTAATTATCAACGAAGTAAGCAACGACGGACAGGTTGAAATCTTCAACGGCACCGACGAGGCCATCGACGT
The DNA here is from genome assembly GCA_964458975.1 of uncultured Lewinella sp. Taxonomy (GTDB): domain Bacteria; phylum Bacteroidota; class Bacteroidia; order Chitinophagales; family Saprospiraceae; genus Neolewinella. The sequence continues at coordinate 2,665 of CAYWMW010000124.1, forward strand.
ATCCAACTACTGGCTCTGTAACTTCCCTACTTACACTCGTCTGAGCAACCTGACCCTGGAGTGTGGTAGCTTGATGATTCAGCCAGGAGAATACACCGTAGTGTCTGGTTTCAGTGCATTCAATGCTACCGATGCTGAGCTTGGCCTTTACCGTACGAACAGTTTCTCAAGTGCTAACGCCATCGTGTCTTACCTGGAGTGGGGCAGCAGTGGCCACCAGCGTGCGGGAGTTGCGATTAGCGCAGGAATCTGGACGGCAGACTTCGCAGTCCCCGCTCCAACAGCAGCTGAATCTATCCAAACCTTTACGGAAAGTGGTAGCCTGAGCTGGAGTTTGGAAACGCCAACACTCTGCGAGAATAATAACAACACAACCAGCACGAACTTACTGGACAACGGTGTAGAGATCAATATTTACCCCAACCCAACGAGTGATTATATCAACGTTGAACTTCAGGGGCTGACTTCTCCCGCAGTAGACATGCAGGTCTTCAATCAGGCTGGCCAGTTGGTTTCTGATCTTCACCTGGACAGTGGCAACGGTCTCAATTCACTTGACCTCACTAATCTGCCCGCAGGAACTTATTTACTGAGAGTTGTAAGCGGCAACGCTTCCACTTCTCATCTAATATCTCGTTTTTGATCGTTTAGTTTAAAGCCTGTTTATATTTTTTTGCCCCTTCCGTGAAAACGGGAGGGGCTTTTAGCGTTCCTTAAGTTTGCTTGGACGCAAACCAAATTGTCGCTTTTCGTTCCCCCTTTGGGGGCTAGGGGGCCAAAAAAGCGACAATTTGGTTTGCGCCCGTTTGCTTTCGATGCCTCATGAGATCATGTGCGCTTTTTTTTCGACCTTGCGGCGAACCTATCGTGACCCGGCCGAATGCTACTTATTATGCTAACAATACTGATCGTTTTGGCCCTGCTCTTAAGTATAGTGTTATTGCTTCTGGCCACTTACGTGCTCCCCTACACCATTATTCAGCCAGGCCGAAGGACGAAGAACACTACACCCGCCGAATACAACCTTGATTTTGAGCATTTTTACTTTCAGGTAGGCGGGGGTATTGAGTTGGATACTTTTTATGTGCCAGCCACCGAGCATCCCCGGGCCAATCTGATCATGCTGCACGGCGTCGGTAGCTGCAAGGAAGTTTATCTGGAATACGTGGCGGAGCTAGCCCGGATCGGCTACAACGTAATGCTCTGGGACCAACGCGCCCACGGGAAATCCGGCGGAAAATTTCTAACCTATGGCTACCACGAAAAGCACGACGTTAGTAAGGCCATCGACTGGCTGGAGGCCCGCAACCCTGGCCTGCCGACCGGTATCTACGGCAATTCGATGGGCGGGGCCGTCGCCATTCAGAGCCTAGCGGGTAACCCCGGCCTGCGTTTTGGCCTGATTGAAAGCACCTTCACCGATCTCGCCACGGTCGCCAACGCCTACGGGAGCCGGATGAGCGGAGTGCCACTGCCCCGATTCCTGTCTAATTACGTACTGCGCTGTGCCGGTAAAATTGCCGACTTCGAGCCCTTCACCGTCCGCCCGGTTGATGCCGCCCGGAAAGTGACGCAGCCCATTCTGCACATCCATGGAGATACCGACGCGAACATCAATATTTCCCACGCCTACGCGCTGTTCGAGGCTTATGCTTCTACGGACAAGACGCTGTATATCGTTAAAAACGGTGACCACGCTGACCTTTGGGAGAAGGGAGGGGATGGGTATCGGGATACTTGGTTTGGTTTTTTTGGGCGGAAGGACTTTTGACCAACTACGACCGTTTTTTTGGGGCGACGGTGCGCGGGTGCAAGGGGAGGGTAGGAGCCGGAGAACAGCCATAATAGTTGGCTATTCAAATCAATTGATTTGGACGCAAAGCTGATTTCCGTTGATCCATTTCACGGCTTCATAGATTAGCGCTGGTTCAAATTTTTCATGCTAAAAACATCTACGCAAAAAGATTGCGTACAGCCCTCGCCATCTTTGGATCGTTCAACGGAACAACTGACTTGATTTAAATGCAAAGCCCGGAGGGCGCAAACCAAATTGTCGCTTTTTGTTCCCCCTTTGGGGGCTAGGGGGCTAAAAAAGCGACAATTGGGTTTGCGCCCAGCCCGGAAGGCGGCAGTATTTCACGGATACGAGCACCGCCAACCAGCCTTCTTTTCTAGAGGCAAATAATATTTACCAAATATGAAACTTATTGATTCGGTAAGAGCATTAAACACCCCGTCAGCAAGAATTTTCCGAACAGTCATGAATGGGCGTTACTTCGCATTCACCGATTATTCACCGCCTTTCACTTTTTCTTTCGGAAAAACTTACACAGCAGTCAGGAGTAGGAGTTACTTCGCATGGAGCTGATGAGGGCCTCGGCTACTCTCAGTTTAGAACGCCTTCGGGCAGTCTCCTCCCGTTTACTCTGTGTATTAACTTAAAACTACAGCTTTCCGGTGATGAACCGTTGGGCTTAAACGTTTACGCGGCAGTCAGGAGCAGGAGTTACTTCGCATCCAAAACCGGAAGATAGCCTCGGCCAATCACGGTAGAACGCCTTCGGGCAATCTCCTCCCGTTTTCTCCGCGTATTTTATAAAAAGGTAAACACCTGAAACATACACACTTTTTCGTCCCGCCAGTTGTGGCGGGCACTCACCTAAAACCCTTAAATTATGTCTCGTTTCAACATTTTCTCCAAGGCTAAGTCTGCCCCCGACACCATTAACCGAGCTGGTGGTGAAGCTTACCGCGCTTCGGCGGAGTACCGTCTGGCAGCGCTTATGCTGACCAGCTTCGTAACCAACCAGTTCTACCGCGATGCCAACGGCGCACTGAAGGACCTGAAGGAGTTGATCGGACAGGTTGACCCCGGTTTTGCCGCCCGCGCCGCCGTCTACGCCCGTAAGGAATACGGCATGCGGACCATCACCCACGCCGCCGCCGCGCTGCTGAGCAAGCACCTCTCCGGCCACCCGGACGCCAAGGCGTTCTACGATGCCATCGTCGTCCGCCCGGACGACATGCTGGAAATCCGCGCCGCCCTCAAGCTGATGGGCGAACGCAAGCTCACCAACGGTATGAAGAAGGGCTTCGCTGCCGCCTTCGACCGTTTCGATGGTTACCAGATCGCGAAGTACCGCGCCGGAAACAAGGACATCAAGTTGGTGGACATGGTTAACCTAGTCCACCCCGTCCCAACCCAGCGCAACGCTGCGGCCCTCCAGGCCCTCGTGGATGGTACCCTCACCAACACCGAAACCTGGGAAGCTAAGCTGAGCGCCGCCGGTACCGAAGCAACCTCCACCGCCGATAAGGCCGACCGCAAGGCTACCGCCTGGGCTGACCTGCTGCGCGAAAACAAGCTCGGCTACTTCGCCCTGCTGCGTAACCTCCGCAACATCCTCACCCAGGCTCCGGACCTGGTTCCCCTGGCCTGTGCGCAACTGGTGGACGGCAAGCGACTGCGCGGAAGCAAGGTCCTGCCCTTCCGCCTACTGACTGCCTACAAGCAGTTCACCGGCTCCGACAAGAACGAGCGCAAGGTGCTCGATGCCCTGGAGCGGGCCGCTGACCTCGCCTGTGCCAACCTGCCGCAGTTGGCCAACACCCTTGTGGTGATTGACAACAGTGGCTCGATGGGATGTGCCGTCGCCGGATCTCAGCACGCTAAGTGTAACGAAACCGGAGCACTTTTTGGCTTCGCCCTGGCGAAGCGCAGCGGTGCTGACCTGATGGAGTTCGGCACCTCCGCCCGCATGATCCCGTACCGCAACAGCCAAACCGCCCTGAACTTTGCGATGAACTTCGCACGGAACAACAAGGTTGGCCACGGTACCGACTTCAAGGCGATCTTCGGTGCAGCCAAGCGCAAGTACGACCGCATCGTGATCTTCTCCGATATGCAGGGCTGGATCGGCTACAACTGCCCGAAGAATGCCTTCAAGCAGTACAAGCGCCGCACGGGAGCTGATCCGTTCATCTACTCCGTCGACCTGGCGGGCTACGGCTCGCTTCAGTTCCCGGAGACTAAGGTGGCCACCATGGCCGGTTTCAGCGAAAAGATGTTTGAAACCATGGCGATGGCAGAGACCGACCCGCAGGCCTTGATTAAGCGGGTGCGGGCGGTTGAGCTTTAGATCAGTCAGTGCCCTGATGGGTTAAGTCGTTTAGTGGTGGGTTGATCAAGGCCGCAGGCCGGGATCAGCCCACCGCGAATTAACACTTAGCCAGTATGATTTTGGCCGGGAAACCCATCCCCTGTTCGGCCCTAACTTCCCCCTTTCAGCACCAGCTGGAAGGGGGGTGTTCTGTTGGAAATAAACCGGCGAATACATCGATTATCCGAGCCAGAGCCGTACGAGGTTCCCCACCAGATAGATCAGAGGGAAACAAAGCAGGCAAGCGAATCGTTACCACTGTCAGTCTTTTATGAAGGTTGTGCCAGCAATAATGCCGGAAGTTTTTACCTTTATTAGTAATGAATAAAGGACTTACGCTCTTACTGGTTTGGTTCATTGGCCACTCGATCCTCAACGCCCAGGTCTTCTTCGACGTAGACCAATCCGTAAAGCTAACCGCCAACGTAAGCCAGCAACCAGCCACCATTACCGTAAACTGGATCCAGGACCCCCGCACCGTCAGCTACGACCTCTACCGCCGCGAATACGGCGCGGAAGGGTGGGGGGCAAAAATCGGCAACTACCCCGCCAACGTAACACAATACGTAGACACCGACGTAGCACCCGAAAAGCTGTACGAATACAAAATTGAAAAATTCGTCGATGGGGTAGAAGGATACGGCTACGTGCTGTCCGGCATTGAAATGCCCCCGGTACACGAAGCCGGACAACTCCTGATCGTGATCACCACCACAACACTCGAACAGGTAGGGCCAGAGCTGGAAGAATACCGCGCCGTTCTGGAAACCGACGGTTGGCCCAACCGGTTACTGGTAGTTGACCAGGAAGACCCGGTGAGCGCAGTCAAAAGCGGCATCATCGGGGCATACGAAGCGGAGCGTTTTTCCGCTGTTTTGCTCCTCGGAGACGTCCCGGTTCCTCACTCCGGAGACATTCGGCCAGATGCCCACCCCGACCACCGGGGAGCATGGTCGGCCGATGTCTACTACGGTGACATTGATGGTGTTTGGACGGACACCGAGGTGACCATCACCCAGTCCGCCAACCCCCGCAACCACAACGTGCCGGGAGACGAAAACTGGGACCAATCCTTCCTGCCCAGCGACGTAGAACTTGCCGTCGGCCGCGCAGATTTTTCTGAGTTGCCCGTATTTACAGAAGACGAATTTGAGCTGCTGCGGGCTTACCTGCGCAAGGATATCGATTACCGCACGAAGGTTTTCACCGTCAGCCAGCGCGCAGCGATGCGCAACACCAATCCGTGGACGGGCGCACTCGGGCAAAACGGAATCCGGAACTTCAGTCCGCTGGTGGGGCCAAACAACATCAGCTACGATACCTGGGAAAACGTGTTCGAGGAAGACTATTTATGGTACTACGCGGCCGGTGGCGGGAACTATACGCAGCTGGGCGGCGCTGGCCAGAGCTTCGTCTACGCCCTGCGGCCGTTTCGCGCGGTGTTCACCGGCTGGTTCGGCTCGTACTTCGGCGATTATCATTCTGAGGACAACTACATGCGGGCGGCCCTGGCCTCCGGTACCACGCTTTCTGCCGCATGGGTGGGCGCGCCCCACTGGCATTTTCATGCGATGGGAATGGGCCTGCCGCTCGCACACGCAACCACGGTTACCCAAAATAACGATACGATCTATACCGCAGACTTCTTCCCCCGGGGCGTACACGTTAATCTGCTCGGAGACCCGACCCTGAAGGCTTACGTAGTGGCTCCTCCGATTGATTTGGCGGGCACGCGGGTGCAGGGCAGGGTTGAACTAACCTGGTCTCCTTCCCCCGAACCTGCGGACCGCTACTACATTTACCAACGGCCCGAAGGTGAAACTGCCTTCACGCTCATTGATTCTACCGGCGGAGAGGTAACTACTTATGCCGACGCAAACCCATTACCCGGAGCCGGAACCTACCGCTACCTGGTCCGCGCCGCCAAACTGGAAACAACACCCTCCGGATCTTTCTACAACCTCAGCGCCGGTACCGTCACCGACATCGAAGTCGCCACCGGGGTGGAGGAACTGCCAGCTGAGGTGGTTCAGGTATTCCCCAATCCTGCTTCCACGGAAATCAACATCCTGGCGGCTGGCCCCATTTTGCGGGTGGAGGTACTGACCAGCGCGGGCCAACTGGTCATCGATCGCCCCGGGGGCGGTGGGCAGGATGTCCGCCTGGATGTCTCCGCCCTGCGGGCGGGCATGTACGTCGGGCTGGTTTATTTGCCTGATGGGGTGGTTCGGCGGCGGTTGGTTGTTCGGTAGCCAACTAACTTCGATCCCGTTAGCTCAACCCCTAAGGACGAGGCTTGCCCTCGCCCGTGTAGATGGTCAGGAATTGCAGGCTGAAGAATAAGCTATTTGTAACCGTATTTTCGTTGCTATCTTACCACCCAGAAAAACCAAACCACCCCAAATGAGACCATCCTTCCTCACCCTGCTCCTTCTTACCATTCTTTGCACCTGCGGCCCCGCCCTGATTAAAGGGATAAAGGGGAAAAGGATAAAAGGGAAAGGGAGAAAGGGAGCACTCCTTGTCCTCCCCTTACTCCTTTTTGCCCTTACCCCCTTATTGCAGGCCCAAACCAGCAACAGCGAGGAAGACCGCCCGCTGACCTACTACCTGCCCGACCTGAGCTACGACCCCGCCATCACCACCCCCGAAGAATTCCTCGGCTGGCAGGTCGGAGACTGGCACGTGAGCCACGATTTGCAGCAGGCCTACATGCGCCTCCTGGCCAGCCAGAGCGACCGGATGACGCTGGAGGTGATTGGCCATTCCTACGAAGACCGGCCGCTGCTGAACCTCATCGTCACCAGCCCCGAAAACAGCGGCCGACTGGAAGAAATGCGGGAAATGCACGAGAAATGGAACCTGAAGGGCGGCGGAGTGAAATCTGGTGACCTTAGCAAAGTCCCCGCCGTATTGTACCAGGGGTTCAGCATCCACGGCAACGAGCCCAGCGGCGGCAATGCCGCCCTGATGGTGGCTTACTACCTCGCCGCAGCGCCCTACAGCGAACTGGAAAAACTGCTCGACAACAACATCATCCTCTTCGATCCTTGCTACAACCCCGACGGCTTCAACCGCTTCGCCAGCTGGGTGAACAGCCACAAAAACAAGGTGATGACCTCCGACGGTAACGACCGCGAATACACCGAAGCCTACCCGCGTGGCCGCACCAACCACTACTGGTTTGACCTGAACCGCGACTGGCTCCCCGTGCAACACCCCGAAAGCCGCGCCCGCATCCAGCAGTTTCACGAGTGGCAGCCGAACGTACTAACCGATCACCACGAAATGGGTAAAGACGCCACCTTCTTTTTCATGCCCGGAGAGCCAACGCGCATCCACCCGATGACGCCAAAGGTGAACCAGGACCTGACCGCAGCCATCGGTAAGTTCCATGCGGAAGCCCTGGACGAAATCGGCTCCCTCTACTACTCCGGCGAAGGCTACGACGACTTCTACTACGGCAAAGGATCAACCTACCCGGACATCAACGGCTGCGTCGGCATCCTCTTCGAGCAGGCCAGCTCGCGCGGCCATTTGCAGGAAACGGACAACGGTCTGATGAGCTTCCCCTTCACCATCCGCAACCAGGTGGCTACTGCCCTGAGCACCCACAAAGCTTTCGCCGAACTGCGCGACGAACTGCTGACCTACCAGCGCGAGTTCAACCACAATGGGGTCTCCACCGGCGGCTACATCGTAGATTCCGACGGTGATGCCGGCCGGGCCCGCGAACTGATGAACCTGATTGAGCGGCACGACGTAAACATCAAGCAAAAGGGGGCGGGAACGCAGGTGCAATACTGGGTGGAAGAAACACCCTTCACCACCGCAGTATTCGAACCCATCCTGGAGTTTGAAGACAGCCTCTTCTACGACGTCTCCACTTTCGTACTACCGATGGCCTTCAACCTTCCTGCCACGCGCGCAGCCAAGCTCCCCGGCGGCAACTGGACTGACTTCGACGGCTCCGCAACGATGAAAACCGCCCGTACCGCCATGGCCGACTACGCCTACCTGCTCGGCCCGGATGATTATTACTCCCCCAAGGCCATCTACCAACTCCTCGATGCTGGCGTAAACGTGAAGGTCTCCGACAAGGCTTTCATCATCAAGGGCAAAACCTTCGCCCCCGGCACCGTCATGATTCCGGTGGAGAACAACCAAACCGTGTCGCCGAAGGAACTCAACGACCTCATCAATGAGGCCTCATCCGCTACGGGCCTCGCCTTCACGCCCATCGCCACCGGTAGCCCGGAGCAGGGCCTGATGCTCGGTAGCCGCTCCGCCTACCAGACTCTCCGCAAGCCAACCATCGCCCTGATCGTTGAGGGCGGAACGGCCAGCCTCGAAGTCGCCGATACCTGGCACCTGCTCGATCAGCGCTTCGGGATGCCCGTCACTAAACTGACCCAAGACCGCGTTGGCCGCGCTGACCTGAGTCGCTACAACACCATCATCATGGTTGATGGTTCTTACGGAGACCTCGGCACCTCCGGAACGGAAGCCATCAAGGACTGGATGGGCAGCGGCAACGTCCTCATCACCCTCAAAAACGCCGGTCGCTGGGCCGCCGGTGCGGGCCTCTCCCGCCTGAAAACCCGCAGCCGCAAAGACGCGGATAACGGAGACTCCGCCCGCAGACCCTACTCCCGCGCTTCCCGAGATCGGGGCGGCAAAGTGCTCGGTGGCTCCATCTACGAAGCCGAAGGCGACCTGACCCATCCACTCATGTTCGGAATGCAACGCCCCGAAATACCGATGTTCAAGCGCGGAAATACCATGTTCGAAATGCCAAATAACCTTTACGCTTCGCCGCTGGTGTACCGTGCCAATTCTCTGCTCAGCGGTTACTCACCACGTGGCTTTGAAGACCAGCTGGCCAACTCCGCTGGCATCGTCGTCTCCGGATCGCGCGGCGGCCGGACGATCAGCTTCGCCGATAACCCCAACTTCCGGGCCTTCTGGTACGGCTCTAACCGGCTGTTTATGAATGCGATTATTTATGGTAGTACGGTTTCCCGGGCGGCTGTTGAGTAGGGAGT
>CAYWMW010000125.1:0-11855 GCA_964458975.1 uncultured Lewinella sp.
GGGCCGCGAGCGCCATTTTTTAAACGGATAACTTATTGTTCCGCAACCCCTTACTATTAACGTGCCAAAAATACCACGAGCATGAAGCTGTTAAGGAAGCTACTCGGAGTACCTTCAAAGGCCTGGAATTGGTTACAGCTTCAGCGCTTAAAGACTTCGTTTGCAGCACCTCCTCTTATCCGGGGAAGGCTTTTTGTGGGAGGGCGGGGAGAACTCATTGTAGGGAAGAAAGTTGTTATCAATTCTTCTCATCGCAGCAATCCGGTTGGCGGTAAAGCCCGAACGTCAATTCATATTGCACCCACAGCAAAAATTGCTATCGGGAACAATGTTGGGATTTCTAATAGCCTCTTGTACTCCAGGGTGTCGATCACAATAGAAGACGATGTGATGATCGGAGGAGGTTGTCAGATTTATGATACTGACTTCCATTCAATTCGCTACGAAGATCGAATATTGAACGGAGATAAAGCTACAAAGTCCGCACCCGTCCTTATTAAAAAAGGAGCTTTCGTTGGAACATCCAGCATAATACTGAAGGGCGTTACGGTTGGAGAAAGAAGCATCGTTGCCGCAGGGTCTGTGGTGGTTAAAGATGTCCCGAATGATGAAGTCTGGGGAGGGAACCCTTGTTCTTTCATAAAGAAATTGTCATGAAGCACCTGTTTGTCACAACGCTGTTACTTGTTTATGGATGTGCGGTAGCTCCGCGTACGGCCGAACAAACGATAAGCCCTTGCGGAATCGAACTTTATCACTCCCTAGGCGGCTTTGGTCCAGAAGTCGCTACTGTTTTTAAAGAAGCAAATTTCAAGCGCGTAATCCTGATTAACCAGCGTCGAATCGTAAATAAAAACGATGCCTGGTTAATGGATCCTGAAATTCTGAAAGCAAATGTTCTGCGCGCTATACCGGACCCGGAAAGTAAGGCTTATGTAGTACTTAACTGGGAAGGGCCTGCCTACCTCGCTATACAAAAAGGACCGAAGGCTGAGGGCTATGAACGCGCCAGCCAGCAGTTCATCGCGGCTTATAAACTTGTCAAGTCCTTACGGCCGGGAACCAAAGTTGGATATTACGGCTTTCCGATTCGGAAATACTTCAAAAGGAATGAGGCCTGGCGCACCAAAAATCGTTCGCTCGATCGCTTTCTCTCTTCCTTCGACGTCCTTTACCCTTCATTATACGACTTTTACGATAGTAGCACGTACCGGGGCAAGAAGGACCTCAATTACGTCCGGGAAAATACCGAAGAATTCATCCAGGCGGGGCTACGACTTAATAAGCCAGTCATGCCTTTTGTCTGGCATCGTTACCATACCTCCAACAAAAAACGGAGCTTGGACCTGATTCCCATCAATGAATTCACAGCACATGTGGGCGCGGCCGCAGGTGCCAGGGTGGAGGACAAGAAAATAGATGGCCTGGTCTGGTGGAGTTCTGAGTTTTCTAACTTTGCGAAAGCCAACCGTGGCCAGTATGCCGACAAGAAGCTACTTCGTTTAGCTTATAACAGGGAGTCTGCTGCAATTTTACCAGGTTATTTCTCAGCACTCAAAACCGCTGTAAACCAAGGTTGCGATAAATGATCCCCTTTCTTCGAACCTGGCTTCCTTATGCCATTCTTATATTAACGCTTGCACTTTATCCTCTGATTGGAATCGGCCAGGTACTGGTTGGCATCGTTAATACTACACCAATCGCCGTCCTTTACCGGGCCGTTTACTTGCTGCTGAGTTGCGTACTGTTGATCACTTTTTTACCAGAATCACCCCGGATGAAGGTTCCGGTTGTAGTGTTCTCCTTCGTCCTCTTCTGGCTACTTTATGTCTTCAGAATAGTAAACGACATCGTTATCCTGGAAGACACAAGAGGGTACTCCGAAAAGGGTTTGTTCTTCTTCCTTACCTATGGCCTGGGGGGCTGTCTTGCACCAGCAATCATTGCTGCTTTTAGTGCGAAATCAATCAACTACAAAACGTTAACCAAGTGCTTGCTGCTCTTCTTTGCGCTCAGTAACCTCTGTATTTTTGCTTTCCTGGTGCTGGAAAACGGATTGACTGTGGATATCTTCTATAATCGCCTGAGGGTAGGCGAATCCGTTGTCTCTCCCATCGCATTGTCGCAATACGGAGGGGCTTTGTTCGTACTGTCCCTGGGGGCATGGCTCATTTCGGGGTATCGAAGCTTCTTGCTTCCCGTCGCGATGGGCGTAGGAATTGTACTTTTAATCCTGGGAGCTTCACGCGGCCCACTAGCCGCTTGTGCTGGCAGTGTCATGCTGATTTTATTCGATCATTTCCTGTTGCGGGCAAAGTTATTGCAGTACTGGGCTTACGCTTCAGTGGCTATCGTAATATTCGTTGCGGCCGTGGTCAAGTTCATCGTTCCGAACATGGCCCAAATAACCATCTTCAACCGAATTAGTTCTACCGTTGAAAGCGGAGTCGGCCTCGATGCAAGGGAATTACAATGGTCATCTGCCTGGAACCAGTTTATCGAGAGCCCCGTTTGGGGTGGCGGGCTAATTGAAAATGCAATGAATTTTTACCCACATAACTTCATCCTTGAGGTTTTGATGTCTACCGGCTTGCTCGGAGCTATTGCTCTGGCACCCGCAATTGTAATCACAATCTGGAAGTTTTTAAATCGTCGTAACATTGCTCTGGAGAAGAGAATCTATCTCTACTTATTCTTATTCTTTCTTGGCTGTGCAATGTTCTCCCTTTCTCTGATAACCAATGCCCACCTTTGGATCACCTGGGCACTGGTTGCTTCTCTACCGATCACATCGAGACCCCAAAAGGAGTATGCACAACCCTAAGTACAATATTGGTTTCTTTGATTCTATGGACTCAGGGCACCATATGGAGTATCTCACCCACCTTGCCCTCTTCGAAGGTTGGCCACCGGGTACTCAAATCACCTTTTTGGTACTTGAGCGGGCGAAGGAAAAACTGAAGGGCTACAGCGATCACGTCAATTTTGTTGTCGTTCCTAAGCCACAGGGAGGCAATCAGCTAAAGCGTACCTGGCAAGAGGGAACTTATTTAGCCGGGCTCGCAAAAGAACATGCGTTGACCCATCTGGTTTTTATGAACCTGGACCCTTACCAGCACGTGATTGCAGTACGATGGCTGTGGCCTTCTGAGGTTAAACTCTCCGGCATTTTATTCAGCCCACCCCACAGGATTGAAGTTCAATCGCAGAACGGATGGTGGAGTAAAACCTTACAGAACGTTCGCCGCAGACGTAAAAAAATACAACTTCGCCTGGCAACCAGTAATCCGGCGCTAAAGGATGTCTTTGTGCTCGACGACAAAAGTGGCGTTAATAGTCTTAACCAGCAGTACCGGAATGTTTTTCGGATGCTGCCCGATCCCATCGCGCAAAATAAACCAGAAGGAACGAAAAATTTCTTCGAAAAACGTTTGGGTATTCCCGTTACAGATAAAATTATTCTAAGCTTCGGGTCGGTCATCCCCCGGAAAAACCTTGAAGCCTGTATAAGGGCATTCGCCGAGATAAACAATCCAAATCTTTGGTTTGTGATCTCCGGTAAAGGAAAACCCGAGTACAGTAAAAAAATAAGACACTTGATTGATTCATTAGGTGCCAAAACCGCTAAAAGGGTAGTCTTTAAGAATGAGTTCGTCGACTACGACGATATTCCCTCCATCTTCTCAAGTGCCGATCTGGCGATAATGGTGTATAAAAACTTTTACGGATCCAGTGGCGTGCTCGGGCATGCCGCCATGAGTGCCACCCCCGTACTCACCGGGAATAAAGGTCTCATAAAGGAACTCGTCGAAACTTACAGGCTAGGCCGTTCGGTGGAAGAAAACCAGGAATCGATAAAAAGGGGAATCATGAACTGGCTGAAAGAAAATGATGACAGTGGTGACTACAAAGAATACCTGGACCTTAAAACGCCTGACAACTTCTGCCGCGTGATTAGTGAGTCCTTACTCAAATCAAGTAGCCAATGAAAATACTGCACTGCTGTTTGTCCAACTTCTACATTGACGGTTATTCCTATCAGGAAAATATTCTCCCCAAATACCATAAACTAGAGGGGCATACCGTCGAAATACTCGCTTCGACCGAGACTTATTTAGACAAAATTAAACTCGGGTACGTAGCCCCTTCCTCTTACATGAACCCTGACGGAATAAAGGTGACCAGAATCCCTTACACGTCTGTTCTTCCAGCACCTTTAGCAAGAAAAATCAGGGTCTACTCCGGAGTGAATTCATTCCTGGAATCCTATAAGCCGGAACTTATTTTTGTGCACGGGCCCCAGTTCTGGGACGCAAGAAAAATAGCCAGGTACGTTGCTGAAAACCCAAGTGTACGGCTCCTGGTAGACAGTCACGCAGACTTCATTAACAGCGGGAAGACTTGGATTTCTAAAAATATTCTCCACAAAATTATTTATCGCTACAGTGCTAAATTTTTAGAACCCAAGGCAGAGGTTTTCTACGGCGTACTACCTTTACGGGTAAAGTTCCTTTCCGAAATTTATAAAATTAACCCCGAAAAAGTAAAATTACTCGTTTTAGGAGCAGACATATCGGCAGAACAACTAGAAAACCGTGAAAAACGACGAGTTGAGGTCAGGAAACGATTAGGAATTACTCAAGACCGATTCGTTATGATTTCGGGAGGTAGAATAGAAAAACGCAAACAATTTGCTGACCTTGTTCGTGCCGCTGAACTTCTTGAAGAACAAAAAGTTGACTTGATTCTTTTCGGGAGCCCTACCAAAGAAATGGAAGCTGACTACAACAAATGGGAAAAAGTAAGTAACGTACATTTTCTAGGTTGGATTGAGCCAGACCAGTTGTACGATTTACTGTTTGCAGCAGATTTGGCAGTTTTTCCCGGTACGCATTCTGTTCTCTGGGAACAGTCAACGGGGGTAGGTTTACCCTGCTTATTCCGCCGATGGGATGGAATTCAACACATTGATCTTGACGGAAACTGTCGTTTTCTAGAGGAAGGATCAACGGAAGAAATCACTAGCCAGGTTGGTCATCTATTAGATACGCCCCTAGCGTACGAACAAATGGTCAGGGTCGCCAGAAGCAAGGGCGTTCAAAAATTTTCTTACGAGCAAATTGCTATGGACGCGATCCGCTAACGCCCCAAAGAGGAGAGTAAGCGGTCCTTACTTGCTACCTTCGTGGTTAATTTATAGCCCCCCAATGAAACAAATAATCCAAGACCTCTCCTCCGGCAAAACGATCTTAGCCGAATTACCTGCACCCGCTGTAAGGAGGGGGCAAGTTTTGATAAAAACCCACCGCAGCCTCGTCTCCCTCGGCACCGAAAAGATGCTGGTAGACTTCGGCAAAGCGGGCTGGATATCCAAGGCCCGCAGCCAGCCGGAGAAGGTGAAACAAGTGCTGGAGAAAATCAAATCTGACGGGTTGATGCCCACCCTGGATGCGGTGTTTCGTAAGCTGGGGGAGCCGCTGCCCTTAGGCTACTGCAACGCTGGCGAAGTGATTGGCGTAGGCCGGGGCGTGAGTGGTTTCCAGGTAGGAGACCGGGTGGTGAGCAATGGCAACCATGCGGAAGTGGTTTCGGTGCCTGAAAACCTGGTGGCTAAGATCCCCGACGGGGTGAGCTACGAAGACGCTGCCTTTACGGTGATCGGAGCAATTGCCCTGCAGGGGATCCGGCTCATCAACCCAACCTTCGGGGAAACCATCGTGGTGACCGGCATGGGCCTGATCGGTCTGGTGGCCAGCCAGCTACTGAAAGCCAACGGTTGCCGGGTCATCGGCCTGGATTTTGACCAGGGTAAGCTTGATCGGGCCGCCGCCTGGGGCATCGAGACGGTCAACGTAGGTAAAGACGATGCCGTGGGCGCAGTGATGCAGCTCACCAGCGGTATTGGCACCGATGGGGTACTGATTACGGCCAGTGCCAAGACGAACGACATCATCAGCCAGGCCGCACAGATGAGCCGGCAGAAAGGGCGCATCGTGCTGGTGGGGGTGATTGGGTTAGACATTCAGCGATCCGATTTCTTTGCCAAAGAGCTCAGCTTCTGCGTTAGCTGTTCCTACGGGCCGGGGCGCTACAACGATGAATACGAGCAAAAGGGTTTTGACTACCCCATAGGCTACGTCCGCTGGACGGAGAACCGAAACTTCCAGGCCGTTCTGCAGGCAATGGCCAGCGGGCAGCTCAACGTCAACTCACTCATCACCGAACGGGTTGAGTTGGAAGACTTCAACCAGATCTACGGCGACATGGGTAAGGGGGGATCCATCGCCAGCATCTTAACTTACCCTGCACCTGCGGCCGCGCCCAAAAGAAGCGTTGCCGTAGCCGAGCGAACCTTTACGTCTGGCTCCGGAACCATGGGCATCATCGGGGCAGGGAACTTCACCAAGGCCATGATTTTGCCCTGTCTGAAAAAAGCCGGTGCACCGATAAAGTACATCTCAAGTGCCGGTGGCCTCTCCGGCACCACCGCCGCACAGAAATTTGGCATCGGCGAGTCGGTAACGGATAACAACATCATGCTCGGCGACCCGGACCTGGATGCGATTTTGATCACCACCCGCCACAACGCCCACGCCGATCAGGTAATCGAAGCGCTGGAGGCGGGGAAACACGTCTTCGTAGAAAAACCACTCGCCCTCACCCACGAAGAACTCGACCGGGTGCAGGCAGCTTACGAAAAGGCAGACAGAACCCTGACGGTAGGTTTTAACCGGCGGTTTTCTCCCTTCAGCCAGGATTTGAAAAAGCAACTCGGCGCCGCCGCCGGCCCGATCAACGTGATTGCCACCATGAATGCCGGTTTTATCCCGCAGGATGTATGGGTGCAGGATATGGAAGTCGGCGGCGGCCGCATCATCGGCGAAGCTTGCCACCTGATTGACCTGATTACCTTCTTCACCGGTTCCCTGGTGGAGAGCGTGGTGATGAACGCCCTTGGCCCGAACGCCGCCGAAAACACCGATAATGCTTCTATTTTGTTGCGCTATGAGAACGGCAGCCAGGGCGTAATCAACTATTTCGCGAACGGCAGTAAGGCCTATTCAAAAGAAAGAATAGAAGTCTACAGCCAGAACCGGACGGCGGTGATCGATAATTTCCGTAAGTCTTACTACCACGGTTTTTCCGGTAGCGGGCTGAAGAAAAGACAGGATAAAGGGCACGCCGAGCAGTTCCGCCGGTTCTACGAAAGCCTGAAGGGTGGCGGCCAGGCCATCGTCCCGATTCAAGAAGTGATGAACGCCAGCCGCGCGGCAATTTGTGCGGTAGACAGCCTGAAGACGGGGGGCTGGGTTGCGATTTAATTGAATTGCACACCATTAGTTTGAAGTCTTTCAAACCAGGAGCGTACTTTCCCGCGTAGCTATGCCCGACGTTCATTTTGAGTAAACCATGTCGTCCCACCATCCCGACGTCAGGAGGCCGGAGGCTACGCCTGTTCGTTTACACAAGAGAATAAATTGTTTAGCCTGCCATATCTTACGACGATCTTAAAACTATGAGGGAAGAACTACACAAGCGCCAGGTAAAAGAAATCAGCGTCCGGCAGATAATTCTTACCGTACAGGAGTACTTTTGGGCGGTGCTCAGGGGCTGGCCCTGGTTGGTACTGGGCGCGGTGCTGATGGGAGGGTACCTGGCTTGGTCCGCCAGTCAACGACCGATATATTGGGTGGCGGAGACAACCTTCGTTGTCAACGACGATCAGAACAGCGGCGGTGGCGGGCTCGGTTCGGTACTGGGGCAAATTGGCCTGGGCGGCGGCGGTGGCGGCGGCGGGCATAACCTGAAACGGATAATGGCGTTCACAACATCCAAGTACCTCCTGAACCAGATGCTGCTGGACAGTGCCGTAGTTGCCGAGCAGAACGACTTGATCATCAACCACGTCATCCGTGGCTGTAAACTCGAAGAGGCTTACCTGCTGCCGGAGTCTTACGGGATTACGAAAATAACGTCCAACTCCATCGATTCGATGAAGAAGAAGGAGCGGTCGTTGTTAAAGCTGGTCTATACGCACCTGACGCTTAGCGACGAGTACCCCGTTGTCACCGAAATCGACGACGAGACGGGAATGCTGAGCATCACCACCAAAACTCAGGAAGAAGAACTCAGCCTTTTTCTATCCAAGGGGCTTTACGAGTACATCAGTGCTTTCTACACCCTTGAATCAACGGGGCAATCCAAGGCTTCGGTCGGTCGCCTTCAGGGTAAAGCCGATTCTATCCTGACGGAGCTGAATTCCGTAGAGTACCAACTCGCCAGGTTTACGGATACCCGCCTGAGCCTGGCCAACCAGCGCGACCGCCTGAAGTTGGCCCAGCTAAACCGTAAGCTCTCCATCCTGACCCTGGCGTACGGTGAGGTCGTCAGAAATCTGGAAGCGTCCAAATTCGCCCTGAGTGCAAACACTCCTTTTTTTCAACTGATCGACGTGCCCTTCACCCCGCTGCTGAAGATGAAGCCCAATCCGTTAAAAGCGGGGCTCAAGGGCGGAGCCATCGGAATCATCATCGCTTCCGTATTCGTCGCGTTGGCTTATTTCTACCGGCTGGTGATGGCCGAAGGGACTCCGGAAACGCCGAATTAATACTCGTTACCAATGGAATTAATCGCTGAAATAGCCCAGGCACACGACGGCAGCCTCGGTATTTTACACAGCTACATCGATGCCCTGGCCGCCGCCGGGGTAGATGTGGTGAAGTTTCAAACGCACATCGCGGAAGCCGAGTCCAGCGCGCACGAACCCTTTCGGGTCAACTTCTCCTTCGAAGACGCTACGCGCTACGATTATTGGGACAGAATGGGCTTCAGCGAAGAACACTGGCAAGGCATCAAGGCTCACTGCGAGGAGGCGGGCGTTGAGTTCATGTCGAGCTGTTTCAGCCAGGCAGCCGTAGACATGATGGAGCGCGTAGGCATGGCGCGCTATAAAGTGGGTAGTGGAGAAGTCACCAACTTCCTGCTGCTGGAAAAAATAGCCCGGACGGGCAAGCCCATCATCCTCAGCTCCGGGATGAGTTCGTTGGCGGAGTTGGACGCGGCCGTAGCCTTCATCGAATCTTTCGGCAACGACCTCACCGTGCTGCAGTGTACCACGGCTTACCCCACGCCGCCCGAGCGGGTCGGGCTAAACGTGATGGCCGAGTTGCGCGCGCGCTACCCCGAGGCCAGGGTGGGCCTGAGCGAGCACACCGCCAAGATTGCGACGGGCATTGCCGCCGCCGCGCTCGGGGCCGAGGTACTCGAATTTCATGCCGTGTTTGACCGCCGAATGTTCGGCCCCGATGCCGCCAGCTCGCTTACCATCGATGAAATTACCCAACTGGCCGCCGCCGTTAAAGACGTAACCACCATGCTCGCCCATCCGGTCGATAAAACGGACAATGAGCAGTACGGAGGGCTGAAGGCCATCTTTGAAAAATCGCTGGCCGTAAGCCGGGCGCTGCCCGCCGGGCACGTGCTCACCTTCGAGGACCTGGAGGCGAAAAAACCGGCGGGGCACGGCATTCCTGCCCGCGAATTTCGCTCGGTGATCGGGGCAAAGTTGAACGTGCCACTGGCCCGGTATGACTTTCTTACCAAAGCGTGTTTGTAAAGAAAAACACTCCGGGTTTCCACTAAGAAAAACTCCCATTCCATGCGTAAAATCGCCGTAGTCGTAACCGCCCGCCCCAGCTACAGCCGCATCAAAACGGCCCTGCGGGCCATTCAGGAGCACCCCGAATTAGAACTTCAGTTGGTGGTGGCCGCTTCCGCCTTGTTGGAGCGCTACGGTACGGCGGTGAAGTACATGGAGGCCGACGGGTTTCCCATCGCCGCCCGGGTGTTCAACGTGCTGGAAGGTGAAAACCTGACGGCGCAGGCAAAGACGACGGGCCTGGGCATCATGGAACTGGCCAACGTATTCGAAAACCTGAAACCGGACGTGGTGGTGACGGTGGCGGACCGCTTCGAGACCATGGCCACCGCCATTGCCGCCAGCTACATGAACATCCCGCTCGCCCATATTCAGGGCGGGGAAGTGACCGGAAACATCGACGAAAAGGTGCGCCACGCCATCACCAAACTGGCGGACCGCCACCTGGTGGCCAGTGAAGACGCGCGGCAGCGCGTTGTCCGCATGGGCGAAGTGGAAGAAACGGTGATCAATACCGGCTGCCCGAGCATCGACCTGGCCGCCAGCGTGCGCGCCGCGCCGGCCCTCGATTTTGACGTCTACGAACGCTACGGCGGGGTGGGGGAGCAGCTGGACCTTGCGGCCGGCTACCTCGTCGTGATGCAGCACCCGGTAACCACCGAATACGCCGATGCGCGCCGCCACGTGACGCTGACGCTCGACACCGTCCACCAGCTCGACATCCCCACGCTCTGGTTCTGGCCCAACGTCGATGCCGGTAGCGACGGTACGAGCAAGGGCATCAGGGTCTACCGCGAGCACCACCGCAACAGCAAGATCCACTTCTTCAAAAATATGGAAGGGCTCGATTTTTTGCGGGTGCTTTACCACGCCCACTGCCTGGTCGGGAACTCCAGCGTCGGTATCCGGGAGTGCGCTTTTTTGGGCGTTCCGGTGGTCAACATCGGTACCCGCCAGGCCGGGCGGCAGCGCGGCCCGAACGTGATGGATACCGGCTACGACGGTGCCGAAATCACGGCGGCCATCAAGGCGCAGATGGCCCACGGCCGGTACGCTCCCGCAGCTACTTATGGGGGCGGGGACGCAGGTGCAAAAATCGCTTCCGAACTCCGTCGTATGCCCCTCACCTTTGCTAAGCGAATCACTTTTTGATCTCCCCCTGAAGGTGCCAGCCGGGGCCTCTCCATCCAAAAACTCCTCCCCTCCGTGCCTAAAATCCTAATCGCCGAACCAGACGATTTCTCCCCCGAAGTAATCACCCATCTCCGCAAATACGCAGAGGTGGATGTACGCGCCGTTGCCCAGCGCGAAGTCCGGCAAGCCCTGCAGGATTACGACGTCTTCTGGTTCCGCCTCGGCTGGCCGATTGATGCGGAGGTGCTCAACGAAAAATCCCGCTGCCGCATCCTGGCTACTCCGGTAACGGGCATCGATCATATCGACGAAGAGCTGTGCGCCCGGCTCGGCGTAAAAATTGCCTGCCTACGGGGCGAGCGGGCGTTCCTGCGCAGCGTCCGTGCTACGGCGGAGCTTACGTTGGGCCTGGCCATCGCGGTGATGCGGCACCTGCCCGCGGCGGCCAACGACGTCAACGGCGGGCGGTGGTTTCGGGACGATTTCCGGGGGCACGAGCTGTACGAGCGTACCGCCGGCGTAGTCGGTTGCGGCCGCCTCGGCAACATCGTGGCGGGCTACCTCCTGGCCCTGGGGATGCGGGTGTTCACCTACGACCCCCGCCCCGAGGCCGAAGTCCCTGCCGGAGTGACGCGCTTGCCCGACCTGGCCTCGGTCCTCCGAAAGTCCGACCTGGTCACCCTCCACGTCAACTACCACGCCGGTACCCACAACATGATCGGCCCCGACCAACTCGCGGCCTGCAAACCCGGTGCAACCCTCGTGAATACCTCGCGCGGCGGCCTGATTGATGAAGCCGCCCTGCTCGCCGCCCTCACCTCCGGCCACCTCGCCGCCGCCGCCCTCGATGTCGTAGCCGACGAACGGGGCTTCGGCCCCAACCACCCCCTGGCCGTCTACGCCCGGGAACACCGTAACCTGCTGCTCTCCCCTCACATCGGGGGCAATACCTTCGAGTCCTTCCGGAGAACGGAGGCCTTCATCGCCGAGAAGGTCATTGGTTTACTAAGGGGTTGCGGAATAATAAGTTATTCTGGTGAAAATGAGTGATCGCGGTCCTGAT
>CAYWMW010000126.1:0-11821 GCA_964458975.1 uncultured Lewinella sp.
ACCGTCCGCATCAGCCCCATCCCAGTAAGGAAGAAGATACCACCGATAATCGCCACCCCCCAGGGGTTCTGCCCGAAAGCCATTCCTTTATTGAAGACGGACATTACGCCTACGGCGAGGCCAACAGCACCAACGATGGTGAAAACGATTCCGAGTATTTGCTTGCTTTTCATAATCCTTTGATTTGGGGCGAAGATAGTGCGTACGGGCACAATCGGGCCTGAAGTTCTATCCAAAGTGTGTATAACAATGGTCCGCTACGGTTTTGAGGAAGGAACTGATTTTGCTTCAAGCTCCGTTATGCGCGAGGGGCTAAACGGTGCCCGTTGGGCACACGTTTAACCCCTCGCTAGCGGACCGACCCTTTCAGGGCCGTTAAGTATTGCCGTTTAGCACCTCAGTGCCCTGAAAGGGTACGTCGTCTAGCGATGGGTTGATCGAAAGCCGAAGGCTGAGATCAGCCCATCGCGATTTGGAGGGGTTGAGCCACCCATAGCGTAGTTGGCGTGCGTAACAATTGCGCTGCATGCGCTCAACGTGGCCTACCAGTAATTTGGCAAGTGTAGTATAAACCCACACACGCCCAAAATGCAAGCAGTAATTGCAGAGCTTAAAGTCTTTCGGGCGCGAGCCGCCTAAAATCGTAGCGGACCATTGTATAACGAGATGCACGCATCCCCCTCTTCTTGGGAGAGGGGAGACCTGGCAGGCGGCAAAACTGTGGCAATCGTGCATTTCGTTTTACCCACCTATCCAGAGAACTAAACGCCAGCGTGAAAAAATCCAGCTGCGCTGTAATTCGTTTTCGGGATGATTTAAGTTTCGTTTACTCCCTTCACAAAAACCACCAAGGCACAGAACCATATTGAACCGGTTTAATCGGGAAGTTGGAAAAACCGCACAAGATTGCCCCGTTCAAATTGTACGCACTCCGGAGAGGTTGTACCTTACGCCCCATGTCCAAGACCACCTACGAAACCGTCATCGGCCTGGAAGCCCACGTACAGCTGGCCACCGAGAGCAAAGCCTTCGCCGCCGATCGTAACCGCTTCGGCAACGAGCCCAACCGCAACGTCAGCATGATCACGCTCGGCTACCCCGGCACGCTGCCCATGCTGAACGAACAGCAAGTCCGCTTTGCCGTAAAGCTCGGCCTCGCTTTGGGCTGCAAGATCAACCGCCGCAGCACCTTCGACCGTAAGAACTACTTCTACGCCGACCTGCCCAAGGGCTACCAGATCACCCAGGACGAAAGCCCGATCTGTATCGGAGGGGCTTTGCCCATTAGAACTTCCTCTGCACCTGCGGCCGCGCCTGAAAAAGAGGTCAGCAGTCAGCAATCAGCAATCAGGCGTACCGTAAAACTCCACCATATTCACATGGAGGAAGACGCGGGCAAATCCATCCACGCCGCCGGGGAGCCCTTCACGAAGGTAGACCTGAACCGCGCCGGAACGCCGCTGCTGGAAATCGTTACCGACCCAGATTTGCGCTCCGCCGAAGAAGTAGACGCCTTCATGAGCGGCATGCGCCAACTCGTCCGCTGGCTCGGCATCTCCGACGGAAATATGCAGGAAGGAAGCCTGCGCTGCGACGTGAACGTGAGCGTCCGCCCCGCAGGCCAGGAAGAGTTCGGCACCCGCTGTGAAGTCAAGAATATGAACTCCATGAAGTTCGCCCGCCAGGCGGTGAGCTACGAAGTAGAGCGCCAGATCGAACTCATCGAGAACGGCAAAAAGGTCCAACAACAAACCCGCCAGTTCGACCCCGAAACCGGCACCACCAGCGCCCTGCGCGACAAAGAAGATGCCCACGACTACCGCTACTTCCCCGACCCCGACCTACCGCCCGTAGCCCTCACCGATGCCTTCATCAACGAAATCCGGCAAGAGATCGGCACCCTGCCCTGGGAGGCCTACGACCAGCTCATCGCCGAGCACCACCTCTCCGCCGACGACGCCGCCCAACTCAGCGAAGACCGGGACGTTTACGAGACCTTCATCGCCTACGCCACCGAGTCGCCCGCCGTTAAAGACCTCGCCAAACTCTGGGTCAACAAACTCCTCCCCTGGCTCACCGAAGCGCGCCTCTCCCCTACCGATCTGCCCGTTTCTCCCGAAGAACTGGCCCGCTTTCAAGAACTCATCCTGGCCGGAGACGTAGCCTCCTCCGTAGCCACAGCCAAACTACTGCCCGATCTCCTCCTCACCCCCGGAGACCCCATGCAACGCGCCGAACAACTCGGCCTCATCCAAAACACAGATACCAACTTCCTCAGTGGACTGGTCGATGAAGTGATCGCCCAAAACCCCGACAAGGTCGCCGCCTACCAGAAAGGTAAAAAAGGCCTGATCGGCTTCTTTATGGGTGAGGTGATGAAGCGGAGCAAGGGAAGTGCCGGGCCGAAGGAAACGCAGGCGCTGCTGCGGGAGAAGTTGGGGTGATTTTATTCGGATTTGACCCGTCACACATTTTGAATCGCAGATTTTAGCGGATTACGCTGATTAACACGGATTTCTGTGTTCTTTGTGCTCTCTGTGTTCTTTGTGCTCTCTGTGCTCTTTGTGTTCTTTGTGCTCTATATGTTTTCACGTTCTCTCTGTAATCTAAGTGATCTATCTTTGCGCTCCCATGGACAGACTCTACCCCGCCCACATAGAAGCCATCGCCGAAGCCCTAAGCAATATCTTCGGAGAAAACAAATACGCCGACCGCGAAATAGCCCGCGTGCTCCAGGCCGATAAACGGCGGGGCAGCAAAGACCGCGCCTTCATCGCCGAGCACACCTACGGGGTGGTACGCAACTACCGTTTGCTGCGCCACGTGATGGGCGGCTCCAAGCCAAAGAAACGGGAAGACTGGTGGCGCCTGATCGGCATCCACCTCATGAGCGAAGGCTACGACCTACCCGAATGGCGCGAGTTTGGCGAACTGGACGAAGACCAACTCAAAGCTCGTTGGGATGAAGCCAAGGCCGTCCGCGCCCTCCGCGAATCCATCCCCGACTGGCTCGACAAAGTCGGCGAAGCAGCCCTCGGCGAAGACCTCTGGACGCCGACGCTGGAAGCCCTCAACGAACAAGCACCAGTCTCCCTGCGAACGAACACCCTCAAGACAACTCCCGGTGAACTCATCGAAGCCCTCGCCGCCGAAGGCATCGGCACCGAGCCCATCTCCGCCGACGGCTTGCTGGTGACGGAGCGCAAAAACCTCTTCGCCACCAAAGCCTTCAAGCAGGGGCTATTTGAAGTGCAAGACTTCAGCAGCCAGCAGGCCGCCCCAACGCTGGAGGTAGCGCCGGGGCAAACCGTCATCGACGCCTGCGCCGGAGCCGGAGGTAAATCCCTCCACCTCGCCGCCCTGATGGAAAACCGGGGCCGCCTGATCAGCCTCGACATCCACGACTGGAAGCTCAAGGAACTCAAAAAACGCGCCCGCCGCAACGGCGTATCCAACCTCGAAACACGGGCCATCACCTCCACCAAAGTCGTAAAGCGCCTTATTGGGCAGGCAGACCGGCTTTTGCTGGATGTACCCTGCTCCGGCCTCGGCGTGCTGCGCCGCAACCCGGACGCGAAGTGGAAGCTCAGCCAGGACTTCATCGACCGCGTCGTCAAAGAACAAACCGACATCCTGACCAGCTACAGCCGGATGGTGAAAGCGGGCGGTAAAATGGTCTACGCCACCTGTTCCATCCTCCCGCGCGAGAACGACGAACAAGTGGATGCCTTCCTCGCCTCGCCCGCCGGTGAGGGCTGGACGCTGGAGCACAAACACACCTTTTTGCCGCAGGTAGAAGGCTTTGATGGGTTCTTCGTTTCGCGTATGGTGAAGCAGTAGCGGCGGCTTTAGCCGCCAGCTTGTATTTCTAGTCAGCGGCTGAAGCCGCGCCTACCCTAAGTGCTCCGGCAACAGATTTCTCTAAAAAGGATACCCAAAAGCCAACACCATCCGCAAAGACTTATCCACCGGCTCCCCCGCGTTCAAAAACGGCGGCACCTGATCCGGCAAAGGGTTTTCGGAAGGCACGCGCAACGGCTTCGCTAAATCAATCCGGAGGATCAGAAACTGGAGATCAAACCGAAAGCCCAGCCCGGCATTCATCGCCAACTCATCAAAGAAAGTTGCGGTGGTAAAATCGGTATTCAAAGGAGTCAGTTCCGACCGGTAAGTCCAGATGTTACCCGCATCGAAGAAGGGAGCGATCTCGATCATTGAATTGATCCGCTGGCGGAACTCAACACTGGTTTCAAAGAGCGCATTACCAAAGCCGCCAAAGGAAAGCAGGTTGTTGCCCTGCGGCGCGCTCCGGCCGGGGCCGAGTTCGCGGGGGGAAAACCCGCGCAGGCTGTTCGGGCCGCCAATCGAGTACAGATCAAAATACGGCACGATGGCCCGGTCCGTAATCGGGATGGCCGCCCCAACGTGCAGCCGGGCGGCAAACTGCTGGCGCTTGTTCAGGGTGAGGTAATAACGAAGATCGGTCTCAATCTGGGGGTAGATACTCCGCTCCGACGACCGCACCAAAGCCTGGGTACCTACCGGAAAAATCGTGTTAAAGCTCATCGCTACCGACTGCTGCCAGAAGATATTGTGGGTCTTGAGGCCCTTCTTTCGGTCATCGTAGGTAAGCACGTAGTTGGGCGAGAATACGATCATTCGGTCAAACCGGCTGGCGCCGTTTTCCGCACCGGGGGATACGCCGAGCGTTCGCGTCAGGTCCAGCAACTGTGGTGTACTCACCTGCGGGTCCTGATAGCGAATATTGAACGGATACAGCGCATGGGATTTGGCGATGCGGCGCTGCCAGGTATAACCGTATTTGCCGCTGAGCTGCAACAGGCGGACGGATTCCTGGGCGTTTTCATCCGCCTCGGCCAAATCCGCCAGTTCATTGAGCTGATCGGTCGCAATTTCCGAGGCAAAACCAGTCAGGCGCAGGCTCAGGTCTTCCAGTTTCCCGCCCAGGCTGATGACCGTTCCGCTGGTAATCACCCTTGGAATCAGTTTACGTCGTTTTGGCATCCAGAGGCGCGGAATTTCCAACGAGGCGGTGAGGCCGTAGATGCCGCTGCGCGGCACGCGTACGTCGGAGCCGGAGCTGATGGCGTAGCTGAAGTCTCCCTCCAGGCGGAGCAGCTCCGCACCGCGCAGCAGGTTGCGGTTCAGGTAGGTCAGTTTCAGGTTGGGGCCGAAGTAGCGCGCGTTGTTGTAGGTGAGGCCGAACTCCCCCTCGAAACGACGGCGGAGCCGTGGTTGCATATAGGCGTTCAGGGTGAGCAAACTATCCGCCCCCGGCACGGGGTCGTAACTCATGCTGATGTAGCGAAAGGTGTTGTAGCTGGCCAGCCGGCGCAGGCTTTTGTCGTGTTGGGTCGGGCTGTAGAGGTCTCCGGCTTTGGGGGCGAATGCTTCATCGACGATCTTTGGCCGTAGCGGACACTCGTCGCAGAGAACGTTCACCCCGCCGATGTTCACCGTATCCCCGAGGAACCGGCGGACGGTATCGCGCGGGTTGATGTTGGGGTATACGTTGATGTCGGTGATCCGCTGGGGGTAGAGGTGGGCTGGCGGCAGGTCGTCCTTCAGCTTCAGCAACAGGTCTACCTGATGGTCTCCGGCGACGGTATCGGCCAGGAAGATAAAATCGTCGGCGCGGGCGTAGTAGTAACCGGCGTTGCGCAGCTTGTTTTCCCAGCGGTTGCGTTCGGCTTTGATGAGGTCCAGATCGTAGCGGGTGCCGGGTTTTAGGTAGGTTTCTTCAGCTAGGCTGGCTTCTACGATGCGGGAAACCGAACTGTCGGTCCAGAACCTCATCAGCGAATCGATGAGGTAGGGCCGCCCAACGGTCAGGGTATAATTCGCGGATACCTGGGGCGGATCAGTCAGGGTATCGAGCGTGAAACTGGCTTCGTTATTGAAGTAACCGTTGTTGGAGGCCCGGTTTTCCATCAAGGTATTGACGGATTCCACAAGGTTTTCTTTGTAGAAAACGGGCGCCGTCCCCTTAGGCTCTTTATCGGCATACTTCTTCGGATTTTTGTCCGCTTTTTCTTGCCAGCGGTACCATCTCCATATTTGAAAATAGCCCAGCACCGGGGTTTTCGTATTGGCGTTGTTGTTTAGAGTCGCCGTTACTTCCGTTGTGAGTTCAGCAACATCTACGCCCTGCGGCGCTTCCACTTTTACCGCTGACCCCAGGTACAGGTATTCGCCTTCGGGGATGTACTTTGTGACGGAGCAAGACGACAGCCACAGCAGCATCAAGCAGCTCAGCAACCATTTCAGGGGCGCTGGCGCAGGTGCAAAGAAGGTTTTCCGAGCACTGCTTCTCATCGCTTATTATTTTTATTGAACCACTGGATTTTGTCGAAGTCCTTAGAGAACGTCAGCCGTCCTCCAAAGCGAATCACGTTGCCGCCAACGAGAATATCCTGGTCCCGATCGTTAAAGAACTTGAGGCGAAAGCTCCCATCTTCATTGATGAGGTACTCCGCCGTGATGTTGTCGAGGTAGGTTTGGTTGGTGCCCGCCAGCTCGTCTTCGGAAGTCCCCGCTACCCCGTCTACACTGATGATGACCCGATCATCAAACAATGCTTTGCGCAGGCTGAGCCGGAGGTTGGTTTCCGTTTGCCCGGTAGATTCGCTCTCGTAGCTATCCAGGCCAAAGTCTAGCTCCACAAAGCCGACGAGCTGATCGGCAAAGCTGTTCAGGTAATTGTCCATCAGTTGCGTGATGGTGGTATTAATCAGGCTTTCCGCACCTCCGCCAGTGCCCTGATCGAGCAGCGGGACGTTGAAGCTATTGAAGGCCAGTAGCTGAAAGGCCGTCGCCGTCATCCGGCTATCGTCCTGGCGGATCGTACTGAGGGCATCACTTACCGGCCCCAACCCAAGGTTACCGTAGGCATCCTGGGGGTAGCTCACGTTGGTCACGATTCGGCTGCTCTGCAGATCGCCCTCCAGCCCCACGTCTACGAAGAATGTCTGTTTGCGCCGCAAACCCTCCACGATGGCACCTTCCCCCATCACCCCCTGTACCAACGGCAAAGGTGATGTTTGGGCCAGGTACCTGATCTTCAGGTCCAGCTGCGGATTGATGAGGTCTCCGGTGAAGTTCACCGAACTCCCCTTCAGGATGTCGAACTTTTTGTTAATGATCTTCTGGTAGATGAAATCATACGTCCCCTCCACCAGTTCTACCCTACCGACGGCCTCCTGCCGCCCGTCCGGGTACATCTCCATGGTAAGGTTACCTTCCGCCCGGCCGACAAAGGTTTGGCCTGACACCGGATCTACGACAACCGTGACTTCCAGATTAGGCTTCACGTCCAGATCCATCGTCAGGCGCAGCCCGGCACGCTTAGTCACGAAAGTATCCGCCCCCAGCGTATCCCGCCGGAGGATGTCTCGCCACTGGTACTGCTCTGAAAAAATGATGACGCCTTCAGACTCCACCAGCCCCTCGCCCGGCAGGGTGTAGACGTAGGTGATGTCGGAGTTGTCGTTCGTTGTCGCCACGATGTCCATCACCGGCACCGTCGCCGTTCCGGTGATCTCTACCCTTGCATCGACCGACATGCGGCCGTAGTACAATTCATTGTCTTCTTCGGTAGAGTTGATGGCGATGAAGTCTTCAGCGACCACCAGCATATCCAGCTCAACGTCCGTCAAATCTCCGAGGCGGACTTCGCCGCTTACCTCCGCCGAACCGTTCTGGCTATCGTATATCTTAAAGCTGTTGCCGAAGTTGATCACGCTGTTGTCGAAGAAAATCGACTCATCACCAACGGTAAACCGCTCACCGAGTAAGCTCACCACCAGGCTTGCGTCTACAAACTTAAGCTGCCCGTCCAGATCGGGTGCAGTGGCCGTGCCACCAACGTTCACCTTGCCGGTCAGGTAACCTTCCGACTCGGTAAGGAAGCCAAGGCTGAAGGGCTCGGCAGACGCTAGCTGAAGTTTCTTCACGTCGGCCACCAGGTTGAGGGGGCCGTTCAGGGAGACGTTGCCGGTTACGGAAGCATTGTTGCCCGCTTGCGTCAGGCCTACATCGACTTTATAGTTCTGCTCATCTCCGGAGGTGACGTTGGCTTCCAGTACACCAAGTTGTTGGCCAGACCAGCTTAGGTCGTCAATGCGCAGGTTGGAGTTTATCCCGAGGTTGGTGAGCACGTTGTCCAGCCCAACCGTTCCGTTCAGGATGCCCCCGGCAACTTCCTCATCGGGGAAGACGAGGCGGCTCGGGGTATTGAGGTCAAAGTCGTCGAAAACAATTTCTACATCCCCAGGCTCGGTGGTTTCAGCGCTTAAAGACTGGCCTTCGTTGCGCAAGGCGAAGTCTTTAATGATCAACGAATCCCCCACCATCGTTATCAGGTTTTCCGCAGGCACCGTCCAGGTCTTGAAGTTAAGTATTTGCTCTTCTTCGAGGCGGGCGGTGATGGTTTCCGTTTCCGGGTCTACGAAGAAGCCGAGGTAATGGCGCAGGCTGTCTTCGGGCGTATACATCTTCAGTTCCATCAATATTTCGTCATCAACGGTTTCGCCGGAGAGGCGGGTTTTGCCGAGGTCGACCTGGTCATTGTAGCTGATGTCCGACCAGTCCGCCTCAAAGTTGAGCGCAACGGTATCTCCGATCATGCGCAGGGCGAGGTCCCGCGCCTCCAGGCCTGCGTAGTTAATTTCCTTGAGGTCTACGTTGAAGAGCAAAGACGGGGAAGCATCGCGGTAGAGCATCGACATCTTCATGGGGGAAAGCTCCTCCAGGCCGTTCACGAGGCCTCCGGTCAGCGGCTGCGGGCGTTTCAGGTTCAGCAAGAAGTCCAGCTCGCTGCCGTTTTCTACCGGGTTCGGCTGGCGGAGGTCTTCCTGCCAGTAGGCCATGATGAAGTTCACCAGTTTTTCCGGGGTTTTCAGCGGGTCGAAGCGGCCGAGGAGCTCGGCGTCGAGCACGTCGGAGCGGACGTAAACTTCGTTCTCCCAGTTGTGCATACTCGCCGTCAGGGCCAGGCTGTCTACGTAGCTGCTGCCCTCGGCTCCGCGCAGGAAGACGCTGTCTAGCCGGGCGTAGGCTTCCAGGTTGTAGGGGTCGAGCCCCTCGCTGCGGGCAATCAGGTTTCCGCTGAGCAGCATCGGTACTTCCGTTACTTCCCACTGCTGAAGGTCGATTCTTTCCAGGCTAACGCGGGCGTTTACGGAGGCGATGCTGTCTTCGTTAACCGAGTATGCACCTGCGCCCCGCGCCAAAAAAGCCGGATGCGTGATGTCGAAATCGGCCTCGTAGTTATTGTCCTGCACCAGCGCATTGAAGTCAACCCATTGTTCCGCCCCCGTACCGCCGATGGTCGCGTCTACGAGCAGGTTTATGGCGGGTTCCAGCTGGCCGGTTACCTGTGCGCTGATGTCTACAGGGCCGAGTTCGAGCGCCCGCAGGCTATCGCTGACCGGGCCAGTGAAGAGGTCCGGCACCCGTACTCCCTGAATGGCCAGGTCAACGTTTAGATCCTCCGGATTGTACTTACCTTCCAGCTGCCAGTTGCCGTTGTCGGTCTCCAGCGGAACGGCAAAAGTCAGGTTGGTCGGCGAGCCGGAGATGGTCGCGTTGCGGATCCGCAGGTCGGGGATATTGACGTTGGCCGGGATCATGCTGTCGGGCAAAATCGCCTTCACATCGGCGATACTAACGGCAAGATCACTGACCTCAAGGTTCAAGTTGAGCTTTTCAGGGTCGAGCGCATTTTTGATGTTTCCGTTGATGCGGGCGAAGGTTTGCTCCCCGGGCAGGTTGAGTTTCAGGTTCACGTCCAGGTCTTCCAGCGGGCCGGAAACAATGCCACTTCCCCGGACGAAATCGGGGATTTTATAGTCTTCCGGCAGGCTGCCGGACGGGACGTAGGCGAGGATCGTCGCCCGGGTTGCCAGCAAGGTATCCAGCTCAACGTCGAAGCTGGTTTTCGGGAAAGCCTGCACGCCGTTTACCACGCCACTCGTGCGGACGCGACTCAACAGTCCGTTGCCAAACTGGCGGTTTTCGATGGCGTACAGATCCAGCGTAAGGCGGTCGTCGCGATATTCGGCCGTACCTTCGGCGACTACTTTTTGGGGCCAGTCGATGTCGGGCGGGAGCATCCCGTCGGGGACCAAAGGCAACAGCGGACCGGGGGTGACGCTGAATTCACGGAGGTTCAGGCGGCCAGCGATGCGGTCCACATCCAGTACGTTTTCTACGCGGCCCGCCGCGCGAACCTTCACGCCGGGGCCGTCAATTCGTACGCGGCTGAGGTTGAGGCCAGCCATCGTGCCGTTGGCCCGCACCGAGAAAGTCACCCGCTGCCCCAGGTTGGTGCCAACGACCGGAACGTCCAGCATTTGCGGGGCTACGTAGGCGACGTCTCGCAGGCCAAGAAAGCCATCGAGTTGCATTTTGGTGACCATATCCGCCAGGTCTCCACCGGCAAAGTCATATTTGACTTCGGTTTCGTTGCTGGTCAGTTGGCTATTGCCGGTGCGGAGGTTGAAGTCTTGCAGCGCGAGGTAACTGGGGGTGTAGACAACCGTTCCTTCGGTGCGCTGGAGGTCCAGACCACTCTTTTCTTTAGCGGCCAGTTGGCGCACACGCAGGTGCAAAGAATCGGTTATGTAAGCGATGTCAGTGGCCTCGGCCTGGACCCCGGAGAGGTCAAGATGGTTGTAATCGATGCCGGGGCCGGAGCGCGCGGGAGCCGGAGTATCCATCCGGAAGGCAAGGTTTTGGGTCTGAAAGAGCTCGCCCTGAAAGCTGAGGGAATCTCCTAACGTCAGGTTCGCCCCTTCGAGGTTGACGTAGGGCAGGCCGGTCTTGATTTCCAGGTCCTTCATGCTGAGGTTGAAGTCGGTCTCATCGATCGTAACCCGGCCAGCGATGAGTTGCATTTTTGCAGCGGCGGTGGTTGTAGTGGTATCGACCGGCCCGGAGCTTTCGCCGATTCCGATCTGTGCGTCGGTGCCTTTGAGTTCGAGGTAGTCGATGTTGTAGCGTTGGTTTTCGAGGTCGATCTCGCGAAGTTTGGCGGCAAGGCGGCGG
The DNA here is from genome assembly GCA_964458975.1 of uncultured Lewinella sp. Classification (GTDB taxonomy): domain Bacteria; phylum Bacteroidota; class Bacteroidia; order Chitinophagales; family Saprospiraceae; genus Neolewinella. Next base: position 11,068 of record CAYWMW010000126.1, read on the forward strand.
GCTTCTACGTCGGCCAGGATGCCTGCTGGGTCGTCCTGATAGTAGATGTTGGCGCGTTCGAGGAGGATTTCGGTGCCGTAGGCTTCGATGGCCCAGCCAGCGGAGGTGGCGGTATCGGCCGGAGGTGCAATAGGAGTTGTAGCCGCAGAATCCGGCGCTGCGGCGAGGTCGAGCAGGAACTGGATGTTGGAGGTACTGTCCGTAGTAACCACGTTAGCAAACACATCCCGCACAACGATGTCGGAGACCTGTACTTTTGAGCTGAGCAGCCCCCACATGTTTACCCCAACGCCGAGGTGCCCTACCCTAACGATGCTGTCTCCGGCGGGGTTGTTGAGGTAGACATCGTCCAGCTCGATGCGGCTCGGAAAATCGATGTCCAGGCTCCCGATGCCGACGTCGGTCCCCAGGCTGCTGGCGGCGATTTTTTCCACCTGCCGGGCTGCACTCTGCTGTACGGCGGGTACTTGCAGGAGGACGAACACCAGCAGCAGGAGCAGGAGGAGGACGGCAAAGATCCAAAGAAGGGTCTTAAAGATTTTGCGGGGGATGGTTTTGGCCAAGGGGGAGAGTTGGTTGCGCTGAGGTTATGATCTTTGCTGTAACGGGGCTGGGGGGGGTGGTGTTTGGAGGGGGGGATAATAAAGCTATATGGGCGGATTTTGATGGCGATGGGCGGATTTCTGTATATGTTGCGATGGGCTGATCTCCGCCTTCGGCTTCGATCAACCCGCCACCAAATAGCGATGGGCTG
>CAYWMW010000127.1:0-11788 GCA_964458975.1 uncultured Lewinella sp.
ACCGAATGGACCGGCAACCTCGGCTCCGGCACCCTGGATTACCGCGCCTACAAACGGGACCATACGATCTCAGTAGCTGGCAAAAACGCAAGCATCGAAGGCTCTTCTGATCCAAGCTTCCGGGGAGACAGTAAACGGTACAACCCCGAAGAGCTTTTCTTGAGTTCGCTTTCCGCGTGCCACATGTTGTGGTACCTGCACCTGGCCTCCATCAATGGCATCACCGTGCTTGAGTACATCGACGAAGCCGAGGGGACGATGGGAGAGGACGCAGACGGAGCCGGGCGATTCACCTCCGTCACCCTGCAGCCCCGGATCGTGATTTCCCAGGCAGACAAAATTGACCGGGCTAAAGAGCTTCACCATGAGGCGGGGAAGAAGTGCTTTATTGCGAACTCGGTTAGTGTATCTATTGGGTACGGCGGGAAGGTAGTGGCGGGTTAGTGGGTACGGATAGTCCAACTACACAACAGACAACAGGAGGTACTAAGCTAACGGCCTAAAATCACCAAAGTATATTATATCGTTAAATAGAAACATACTCCCTACTTATCTTTCCAACCCCGAAGCTTTCAAAATAAATATACATCCTAATAAAATTTCAAAAAAAATTAAAATCCGATAAACCACTTTTTGCATTCATCGTTAGATACTCAGATTCTCATGGTTATGATCGCTTTCATAGCTTTTTTTTCACCATAAACTCCATAGAGATGAGTTATTTAGTTGCTACTATCGGCATTTTATTTTCATTTTCGCTCGGGACCCCTGGCGATATTGCTCCAGACACTGACGACAAGCTACTGACGCGAGTTGTCAACTGCGAAACGAAAGCGCCATACTACAAAGTGTGTAATAGCTTCGAGCTAGATGATGGGGCTAACTGTACTATCATTACCTCTGATGGTGATACGACGGTGGCAGGCCCTGACTGCTAATTAATTTTACTCACCTTATTCTTACCGTAATTTCACCATTACGCGTTGAATAAGGTGAGTATTCCTTATCTTAATAAACGTGTCAAGATGAATATCCCTGCTTTACTCCGTGCTGTTTTTTGCTATACAATTCTTTTAGTGAGTGTAACGGCAGAAAGTCAAAGTCTTAAGATTGTTTTCGAAAAAACGACGCATACTCCTCCGTCCCGAATATATGATTATATGCCAGCGGAGGCCTTCCTAGAAACTAGTAGATACACCTTCATATTTTCTGGAGACAGGTCATACTTCACCCTGGACAGCCTTAAAATATCCGGCAACTCCCCGCACACTGGCTGGAAAGCAATTAGCTCGAAAGATGTCACTAAAGATTGGTCTACGAAAAACATCTATTATCGTAGGGGTAATATGCAAAAAGGATATGCTCTGCTTGACAAAATGGATTTGAACTCGGCTAGTAATGATCTTTTTGAAACAGTACCTGAGTTCAAGACCATACTGGGAATTAAATGCCAAAAAATGGCAAGTAAAATGGGCGGAGAACTATGGTTTACCACCAGTATCCCGTATGCAGACGGACCGTTTCCTTTTGCAGCTCCAACCCCGGGGCTTGTATTACTTTACCGAGATGAATCATACGAATACAGGGCTGTTAACCTGGAAACTGGTAATCAATCTGTTGAGATACCAAAATACGAATTTGTGACCGAAGCGCGTGCAATCTCTCTTAGTGTTGACGAGCTAAAATCAGCAGACAGAAGTGATATAATTATTTTGGACGAAAGTACTCCTAACGATACATGGATGAAATTCGATGGGAAATAGTCACATTTTTATCCGTCTGCTTATAACATTCTTTGCCGCAAGTCTTACGGTCGCCAATGCTGTCAGTGGGCAAAACTGTTCAGTTCAGGGTGACGCACTATTGAGTGACATATCAAATGGCCAGGTAGCGGTTCAACTTTTAAACGAAGCCGGGGATAAAATTTTAGACTTTACCCTTACTGACGCGCAGAACAAATATGCTTTTGAGAACATACCTAAAGGAGATTTTTCTCTTCGCCTTGCCCAGTTTGGATATCAAGACACTGTCTACAAAATCAACTGCCCTGATGGCCCATTTAAATTTGGTCCGGATACACTTTACCCCTTATCCATTGACATTGGCGAAATATCCGTTGTTGAAAAAGCAATAGTGTTACAACGACGTGGTGACACAACGCAAGTTAACTTCCGCGTTTTGGAGCGAGGGTACGAGCAATCTCTTACTGATATTCTCGAATCAGTTCCCGGGCTTAGTTTACAGAACGACAGGTACGCTTTTGAGGGTAAAAAAATCAATGCCGTTTTAGTGAACGGCCTAAATTTATCAGACCGGGATCAAAAAGGTTTTACGGACGGCGTTTTCTACCAGTCAGTAGACAAAATTCAGATTATTGACAACTTTAGTGCTGATGGTTTTCATGACCTAGATAGCACTACCGCACAGAAAGCTATCAACATCGAGTTGAATGAGGCTTACCAAAACAGAGGTCAACTAAGTTTAAAAACAGAGGGTGGCTATAAAAACACCTATCATCTGCGTACTAATTATCTATGGGCCAGGAAAAATTCAGGTTGGCGGCTAAACGTAAATGGGCTAAAAAACGATGCGGCGGATCAGTCAGACAGCTATTTGAGTGACTATATAAGCCGTCAACAGCAGGATCAGCTATTCGCAACTACCTATGTTCCGCTACGCCCCTTTCCTGTAGCGCAATTGGTCCAGGTCAGCGATCTTTTAGTTGAATCTTCCACTCAAGAGAGCATAAGCGTTTTTTACGATGCGCGACCACAACGGAAGAGCCGGCGATTAAAAGGTAGGATGATGATCAAACGCAATAATGGCACTGCTACGCTAAATGGCATTCGCAGTTATATTGATCAGCCTTCGGCAGTTTCTACTTTCCGCCAAGAGTCTCCCCAATCAACCGAAGCAACAGGAAATATAGATTTTAGCAATAAGCTGGGTAAAAACGGTCAGTTTCAGTTTAAGATGCCTATTGCATTCAAGGAGAATAGCTTAACCGGAACAGCCAGGGTGTTCTTGGAAAACAACAGTTTTAATAACAGCCAAACTGAAGCATTTAAAACAATTAGCGCTGCTCCTACCTATCAGCTCAGATGGTCGTATTCCCCTGGCTGGCAGTTAGCCGTTTTCGGCCGCGCAGAACAATCTGTTAATGAACGGAACATAGCAATTGCCAGTAGAGACTCCATCATCATCCCAAGTACTTTTTCTCAGGAGGATGGTAATTATAGCGCTGTTCAGCAACAGCGTTACAGAAAACAATTCTATGAAAATCAAGCTCAAATAAGCTATAAAAAAAATGGCTTGTATGCTGTAGCCAATTTAAGCTCATTGATATACAATGATAAATTAAATATTCTGACTGATAGAAGTTCAGAACCCAGCTTCACGGGTACAGAATTTTGGTCACTGAAGTCTCATACAATTTCTTTGAGTGCTAGATATGACATTAAAAAATTTAGATTCCTGGCACAATCGGGAATTACTTCCTATGCTTATGATAACGAAGTTGGCAAGAAACAACGGTATGCGTTCTCACCCCGGCTATTACTACTATACCGGATGAGCCGCAACTACCACCTTTCCGGAAGTTACAGTGAGAAAATAAATTTACCCTCACTTGAGCAAACAACTCATCTAAGCATACAGCAAAGTCAAGTAGCGCTTTTAACGGGCGACCTAACTCAAATTATACCGACCCTACAGAGAAGTTTTCAACTATCCTTATTTAAGCCCGTTCAGGTCATTGAGTACCCTACTTTGTTTAACGCTTCTGTCTTTTTTCGGCCCGCTTACACTCAGCCACAACTACGGGCTTCACTATCTGGAGGGTTTCAACGAAATACGTTTGAAAACACTGAGGTAGAACATGAATTCGGTAGCAACCTATTTTTTTCTAAGAGCAAAAGAGAAGAAACATTCACTTTAAGAGCTATTGCTAATTACAAAGTATTCATACATAACGAAAATAGCGTAACTGATCAATTTGCCATGCTTAACCTAAGCTGGCGGCGCAATCGGATGGGGCGATGGGGCGCGCAGATCGGGGGACAATTCTCATGGTTCACTAGAAGTATTGTCAACGGCATCAAAAACAATAATGTCAATTTAACCCCTGAACTAGACATCACTTACACACATAAACAAACGATTTGCAAAATATCACAGCGCTATTTATTCAATGACTTCGGCCAGGATACCAACCACTATCATCGGGTAGATTTTCAAATCACCAAAAAGAAAATCTTCAAAAACCTTGAGGCCTCATTTACGGCTATCGACCTACTGAATTTTTCAAACAATAATCAGGTATTTTCCAGTTTCGGCCAAAATTATTTTGAAACCTTTAGTTACAATATTCTTCCAGGGCGTGTTTTGGTGGGGATAAAGTGGTACGTGAATTGAGCTATTATCTGAATTTGAGAAAAAACACAAGCAGATGAAGTAGATGGGCGCAAACCAAATTGTCGCTTTTCTTCCCCCCGCTGGGGGCTAGGGGGCCTAAAAAGCGACAATTTGGTTTGCTCCCAAGTAGCTTTGACTAAAGCGCTACACGCTAAACAAGGTAAGAAGTACCTTATTACTAAATCGGTGAAGGTGCTGATTGGGTATGATGGGAAGGCGGTGGTTGGGTAAATTTGTGGTTCGGTGGTTCGGTGGTTCGGTAGCCCAGGGCAGTCGCCAGATCGCCCGCAATCGCGATGGGCCGAAACAGTCACTGGGATCGCTATTCTGCCTCAAATAGAATGATTATTACTCAGAGGAAGATTTGACTGCGTAACGGTAAGTACTGCTCGCCCCACCTCGAATATCAGACCTTACGACTGCCCAATTTTATAACGTTCCTTAACCCGCAGCGTCAGAACTTCAGCCGTACCTCAGCCCCAAAACCTCCCTTTGCACCTGCGGCCGCGCCCCTACTCTACTACACCTCTTAACGAGTATAACGCCTACAACACAAGCGCAGCTTTCTCTTTTTTGAAGCGGGCTTAACCCCTGCTTCAAAAAAGAGAAAGCTGCGCTTGCCCCATAAAAAAGAGGCAAACTATGTTGCCTCCCAATAACCCCAAAAAACCAAATGAAAACTAAATCAACCGGGCAGTAACAGTATATAGTACCGCTCGATTATAGGCCCAAGGTATAATAATTTCTTTTACTCACAAGCGTTTTCATTGTTTTTTTTCGTCCGGTAGCGAAATTTCGTTTACTTAGAAATGACGCTAAGCCACCCGGTCAATCCATTTAAAAATCGCTTGTTACATTTGCACTATGTTAGTAGCACGAATTATTTGCGGCATAATTATCAACGGCGCTTCGCGTCCGTAGGTAGCCGCTGTTTTTTGCACAGCATGAAAGCTCCGACGGACCCGCTTCCGCCGGAGCTTTTTATTTATCGGTTGTCGGTTGTCCGTTGTCAGTTGTCGGTTGCACGGCTGACAACCGACAACCGATAACCGACAACCGACAACCGTCAGCCATGTTTAAAGAGTACAAAAACCTCAACCTTCCCGAAGTAGACAAGCAAATCCTGGAATTCTGGGAGAAAAACGACGTGTTCAAGCGCAGCATTGAAGAGCGGGACGTGGACAACTCCTTTGTCTTTTATGAAGGCCCGCCCTCCGCTAACGGTAAACCCGGCATCCACCACGTGATGGCCCGGACGATCAAGGATATCTTTTGCCGCTACCAAACCCTGACGGGTAAGCGCGTAGAGCGCAAAGGTGGCTGGGACACCCACGGCCTGCCGATTGAGCTGAAGGTAGAATCTGAACTCGGCATCACCAAAGAAGACATCGGCACTAAAATTTCGGTGGACGACTACAACAAAGCCTGTAAAGAAACCGTGATGCGCTTCAAGGGCATCTGGGACGACATCACCGTGAAGATGGGCTACTGGGTCGACCTCGAAAACCCCTACGTGACCTACGAGAAGGAGTACATGGAGTCCGTCTGGTGGCTGCTCAAACAGATTTACGATAAAGGCCTGATGTATAAAGGCTACACCATTCAGCCCTATTCGCCGGCGGCGGGTACGGGCCTGAGTTCCCACGAGCTGAACATGCCCGGCGCTTACCAGGACGTGAGCGATACGACCGTGGTGGCGATGTTCAAGACGCAACGGGATGCAGATTCGGCGTGGCTTTTCAGCATGCCGGTTTCGCCTCCGGTAACGGATAGTGAGGATGAGGGCGCGGCCGCAGGTGCAATAATGGGTTCAGAAGACAGCTCCGCCGTTCACATCATCGCCTGGACGACGACGCCCTGGACCCTGCCCAGCAACACCGCCCTCACCGTAGGGCCGAAGATCGAATACGTAAAGGTCCGAACCAAAAACCAGTACACCGGTGATGCCAACGACGTCGTGCTGGCCAAAGAACTAGTCGCCAAATGGTTCGGCGGTCACAACCAGCCCGTCGTTGAGGCCATCAGCGCCCCCTTCTCCGGCAGCAAGCTCGCGGGCCTGCGCTACGAGCAGCTGCTCAAAGGCCCCACCCCTACCGACGGCGACGCCTTCCGCATCATCACCGGTAATTTTGTGACCACCGACGCCGGCACTGGCATCGTCCACACCGCGCCAAGCTTCGGCCAGGATGATATGGCCGTCGGTAAAGCCAACGGTATCGGCTCACTGACGCTGGTAGACAAGCAAGGAAAATTCACCGACGACGCCGGCCAGTTCGCCGGCCGCTACGTCAAAGACTACAAAGAAGAAGCAGACTACAAAGACGTCAACGTCGACATCGCCATCCACCTCAAGACGGTGGGCCTGGCCTTCAACGTCGCCAAGTACAACCACAGCTACCCCCACTGCTGGCGGACGGACAAGCCCGTGCTCTACTACCCGCTCGACAGCTGGTTCATCAAGTCCAGCTCCGTCAAGGAACGGATGGCGGAACTTAACGACACCATCAACTGGCAGCCCGAAAGTACCGGTACCGGCCGCTTTGGTAAATGGCTTGAGAACCTCAACGACTGGAACCTCAGCCGCTCCCGTTACTGGGGCATCCCGCTCCCGATCTGGCGCAGCGAAGATGGTACCGAGGAGGTCTGCATCGGCTCCATCGCTGAGCTGGACGCGGCTATCCAAGTAGCGAATAAAGAACTTGGATTGAGCCAGGAAGTACCCAATGATCTCCACCGCCCTTACATCGACGAAGTAGTCCTGTTCCAGAACGGGAAGAAGCTTATCCGTGAGCTTGACCTGATCGACGTCTGGTTCGACTCCGGCTCGATGCCCTACGCACAGTGGCACTACCCCGGCCCCCTAGCCCCCAAAGGGGGGACCGCGGAAGAGCCACCCGTTTATCAAACAGCAAACCCTATGAGCTATGCCCAGCTTAAGGAATATGCTCAAAAGATGCGGTTTGAAGACGCTACCCCGGCTGAGGAAAAGCTATGGGCCGAACTTTCCGGGAAAAAGTTAATGGGGTATAAGTTTCGCCAGCAACATATCATCGGTAATTTCATTGTTGATTTCATTTGCTTAGAAAAACGATTGATCGTAGAAGTTGACGGATCCGTTCACGATTCTCCCGAAGCCATTGAGAAAGACCGGCAACGTACTTCTATTCTAAAGCAAAAAGGCTATCAAATGATTCGCTTCAAAAACGAAGAAATTTTGAGCGATGTTCAAAAAGCCATAAAGGCGATCGAACACAAAATGGCATCATGCCCGACCTTTACCAAGGCTATGCTGGCAAATGGTGTTGAGCGGGTCTCCCCCTTTGGGGGTCGGGGGGCTTTCCCCGCCGATTTCATCGCCGAAGGCGTAGACCAGACCCGTGGCTGGTTCTACACCCTGCACGCCATCGGCACAATGGTCTTCGACTCCGTAGCCTATAAAAACGTAGTCTCCAACGGACTCGTGCTGGACAAGAACGGCAAGAAAATGTCGAAGCGCCTCGGCAACGCCGTGGACCCCTTCATCACCATCGATAAATACGGGGCCGACGCGACGCGCTGGTACATGATCAGCAACGCCAATCCGTGGGACAACCTCAAGTTCGACGAGGCTGGCATCCAGGAAGTCCGCCGGGTGTTCTTCGGTACGCTGTACAATACCTACGGCTTCTTCGCGCTCTACGCCAACGTTGATGGCTACGACCCGACAACCGACAAGCCCGTAGCGAAGAAGGACCTCTCCGAGCTCGATCACTGGATCATCAGCCGCCTCAACTCGCTGACCAAGGAAGTGTCGGAACTCTACGCTGCTTACGACGCCACACCGGCCTGCCGCGCCATCGAGAACTTCGTCAACGCCGAGCTTTCCAACTGGTACGTGCGGCAGTGCCGTCGCCGGTTCTGGAAGGGTGATATGTCTACCGATAAGCGCGCTGCTTACCAAACACTGCACGCTTGTTTGGTGCGGGTGGCGCAGTTGATGAGTCCCGTGGCTCCGTTTTACGCGGAACAGCTTTACTGTGATCTGACCCGCTCGGCGGACGAGTCAGGGCTAGCGCCCGCCTCGGCCGACGAGCTGGCAGCCTCCGTTCACCTGAGCATTCTCCCCGCAGCTGACGACTCCCGCATCGACCAGGACCTTGAAACCCGGATGGCCTACGCCCAGCGCATCAGCTCTCTGACGCTAAGTTTGCGTAAAGCCGACAACCTCCGCGTGCGCCAGCCGCTGCAAAAGATCCTCGTGCCCGCCACCGACGCGGCCTTCCAGGCCCACGTTGAAGCCGTAGCCGGGATCATCAAGTCGGAGACCAACATCAAGGAAGTCGAATTCCTGACCGACGGCGACTTCCTGAAGAAGAGCATCAAGGCCAACTTCCGCGTCCTCGGCAAAAAGGTCGGTAAGCGGATGAAGGACGTGGCAAAAGTCATCACTGGTTTCACCGGCGCACAGATCAGTGCGCTGGAGGCCAGGGGCGAGCTAACGATCACCGTCCCTGACGGTGGCGAAGACGTCGTTCTCACCGCCGAAGACGTCCTCATCGCCACCGAAGACATCCCCGGTTGGAAGGTGGCCTCCGACGGGGAGATCTCCGTTGCCCTCGACGTGACCGTTACGCCGGAGTTGGCCAAAGAAGGCCTCGCCCGCGAGCTCGTTAATCGCATCCAGAACCTGCGTAAGGAGCAAGACTTTGAGGTTACTGACCGTATCCGTGTACGCCTGCAGGGGTCTTCTGCCGTTGAGGAGGCCGCTACTGCTTTCCGGGATTATATCTCCGCTGAGGTGCTGGCCGATAGCCTCGTCCTAGACGGAGACATCGACGGAGAGGCGCTGGAGTTGCCAGGGGAGGAGACGGCTACTTTGGCGGTGAGTAAGGTGTAGGTAGGCGCGGCTTCAGCCGCTGCCTATAAATTTGCAAGGCTCCGGCTGAAGCCGGGCCTACTGAAACCTAATCTGTATGAAAATCTTAGCCTCCCTCCTCACCATCATTACCAGCGCTATCATCTGGCTGGCCAGTTTGTATGCTACGGTCGTTTTAGGCTGGCTAGGTATCTGCTGGCAATGCGGCCCGGAAACCGCTGATCGGATTTGGCTATTCTGGCCGTTGGTTTACCTAATTGCGTTGGGTGGTGCTTACTTATTTTCTAAGCTACCGGAGAAGTATGGCGGGAGGAATATCTTGCTGGCGGGGGTGGTGTTTGTATTGCTGGGTGGGGTGTTGCATTTTATCTCATGACTCTCCTCCTCCAAGCCTCCGCCCGCCCCAATGGCGACACCTTCAAAGTCGCTCAAAAGCTAGCCAAAGCGCTCAGCGCCGACCACCTCGATCTGCTTGATTACAAAATCTACCCCTTCAACTACGAGCAAGTCTACCCGGCAGACGATGAGTTTATGCATTTGATCGAGACGAAGGTTTTAGCTGCAGACCAAATCACCTTCGCCAGCCCGGTCTACTGGTACTCAATGTCAGGCCCGCTGAAGATTTTCTTTGACCGGCTGAGCGACTTGCTCAAGAGCAGAAAAGACCTGGGCCGGCAGCTACGAGGCAAGCGGATGTCGGTACTTTCCGTGAGCAACGACGAAGGGGTCAACGACTCTTTTTTCGATGCGTTCCGGCTTTCTGCGGAGTACCTGGGTATGGAGTACGGGCCGGTTTGGCACGGGTGGGTGGATGATGAAAGAGTCCCAGAATTACAAGAACTACAAACCCCCATAAACTAACGCCAACCTTGCCCCACGAACCAAAAATCTCGCCCTGATTTTCATCAGGGCGAGATTTCTGTTCAATGAACTGGTTTAAACTTTCCTGAGCTGGCCGTTCCGCAGGTCTGATTTTTGCTGACTAGGCACGAAAACCGGAGTATAGCCGTAGCTACATGAGGATTTTCGTAACGACGCCAGCAGAAATCAGGGCGCGGATAAGGTCGCGAACGGAAAGTTTAAACCAGTTCAATGGCATCACCGATAGGCTGCTAGCGCTCCAGCGTCATTTCGGTGCTAACGTCAGCACCAATAGTGAGGTTGAAGAATGGGTCCATGGTGGTCTCAGAAGCAGTGCCGGAAAGATCGAGCAGTGCGTTCAGCTGAAAGTTGTTAACGGTAAATACGGTTGGCGTCTCGGTGTCGGCCTCATCACCGGCGTCGATGCCCGTCATAGACAGTTCTGTAGCGGTTACCGTGTAGGTTCCACTGCCGATGCCGTCGGTAACAGTCTCCGTTTCGGTGGTGTCTGTGGTCATGATGGTGATATCGTACATACCGGTAGATGACCAGGTACCATCTGCGGCGAAGCTGACCACAGCGTTACTGTTCGCGATGCTACTGGTAACGTCGCCAAATGGCTGACCATCCAGTGTAATGCTCGCATCGTTGTTAAATGCCGTCAGGTTCCAATCGCCAACGATGTTGTCTTGGTTGAGCTCGGCCATGGCCGCATCATCATCACCACAAGCGGTAAAAGTGAACAGGGAAAGGGTTAATAGGAGGAAGAAGAAATTACGCATTTCTGAGTAGGGTTGTACGCTCATCCGGCACGATATTGTGCATTTAAAAGGTGTAGCGTTGTTAATAAGATTTCACAAAGCTATGTCAAAAAAAGCACACCACTGAAACCTGACAATTCTTGACAGTCCTAATTATACCAAGCATTCAATCGCTTTCGCTCAATCGTTCTGCCGGGGCCAATACTCCCAAAACTTATGGCGTAAATCCCTACCCTCGCCAAAAACATCGACGGATTCAAAACTTACTACAATTTCTTCGGCCATCTCCCGAAAAGTGTCGAGCATCAGCTCTTTTTCGGCCATTTTAGCGGCTTTCACGAAACTGGTGAACATAGAATTATAAAACGGCTCGCTCTCCACATTATAGTATTCCATCGCTTCAATCATGACCGCCACCCGGTAGAAATTCAGCTCAATCAGGTCCTTGGTATGGATGGAGACTTCCTTGAAATCCTTGATAACCTTCGCAGAATTACTCCGCCCGCGCTTGCCCATCCGGCGGCGGCCGGTGAAGAAGGCTTTGCGCACGGCTTTTTTATACTTTTCGAGCACCGCTTTCGTGCTTCCGCTCAGTTCCAGTTTATAATACTCTCGCAAAACGGGGAAGCGCTCGTATAAAGACTTTAGCTCTTCACGGAGTTCGTCTTCGTCCAGTTCTTTCAGCAGGCGCAGAAAATCTCTTTTCACAAGTTTCTTTTTTGGCGCTAACGCAGGATGCAGGGGAAGGTTTTATGGGCATTGCTCCAAATCAGGAACGGTTTACGACTCAACAATCCAGTCGTTCACCATTTAGTGATCTCCGTGCCATACTCCAACGCCAAACGCGATGGGCGCGATGGGCGCGATGGGCGCGATGGGCGCGATGGGCGCGATGGGC
>CAYWMW010000128.1:0-11765 GCA_964458975.1 uncultured Lewinella sp.
AGGATGTCTCTGTTGGGGAGATTATCTTCGTTTTGTGCATCTCGTTATACACACCTGCCGGAGGCAGCTCGCTCCAATTGCGTACTTTCGCGAAACCGTACAAAAAGTACGCAAAACCACCGAACCACAAGACCACCGAACCACCGGACCACAAAACCACCGAACCACAAAACCACCGAACCAACATGGCCGAACACAAGATCATTTTCTCCATGGAGCGCGTCTCCAAGACCTTCCCCGGAGCCTCCAAGAAAGTACTCAACAACATCTGGCTGAGTTTTTACTACGGCGCTAAAATTGGCGTTTTGGGTCTCAATGGCTCTGGTAAATCGACCCTGCTGAAGATCATCGCTGGCCTCGACAAGAACTTCCAGGGCAACGTTGTCTTCAACGCCGACTACAAAATCGGCTACCTGGCCCAGGAGCCGGAGCTGGACGAAAACAAGACCGTAAAGGAAGTAGTACAGGAAGCCGTGCAGGAAACGGTGGACCTGATGAAGGAGTACGACGAGGTTAATATGAAGTTCGCCGAGCCCATGTCAGACGACGAGATGACCAAGCTCATCGAGCGCCAGGCCGAGCTGATGGAAGCGATCGAAAACGCCAACGGCTACGAGCTGGACAATAAGCTCAACACCGCTATGGATGCCCTGCGCTGCCCACCGGACGATGCCAAGGTGAGCGTCCTCTCCGGAGGTGAACGCCGCCGGGTTGCCCTGGCCCGCCTCCTACTCTCCAACCCGGACATCCTGCTGCTGGATGAGCCGACGAACCACCTCGATGCAGAGTCCGTCCACTGGCTGGAGCAGTACCTCCAGAGCTTCAAGGGGACGGTCATCGCCGTTACGCACGACCGGTACTTCCTCGACAACGTCGCCGGGTGGATACTGGAACTCGACCGCGGAGAAGGCATCCCGTGGGAAGGCAACTACTCCAGCTGGCTGGAGCAAAAGGCCGACCGCCTGGCCCAGGAAGAAAAAACTGAATCCAAGCGCCGTAAAACCCTCAAACGCGAGCTGGAGTGGATCAGGATGGCCCCGAAGGCCCGCCAGAGCAAAGGCAAGGCCCGTTTGGCGGCCTACGACAAAATGTCGCGCGAAGAAGGCAAAGACCGCGAAGCAAACATGGAGATCTTCATCCCGCAAGGCCCGCGCCTCGGCGACGTGGTGATTGAGGTGGAGAACCTGACCAAAGGCTTTGGCGACCGGCTGCTCTTCGAGAACGCGACCTTCAACATCCCGAAGAACGCCATCGTCGGCATCCTCGGCCCGAACGGTGTGGGTAAATCCACCTTCTTCCGCTTGCTTACGGACGAGCACCAGCCCGACGCCGGCAACATCAAGGTCGGCGAAACCGTCAAGATCAGCTACGTAGACCAAAGCCACGAGCAACTCTCCAACAAAGAGCAGACGATTTACGACGTCGTCAGCCAGGGCCACGATATGATCGAGGTCGGTACCGCCCAAGTGAACGCCCGCGCCTACCTGAGCCGCTTCAACTTCGCCGGCGGAGACCAGCAGAAGAAGATCGGGATGCTCTCCGGCGGAGAGCGCAACCGCCTCCAATTGGCGATGACGCTGCGCGAAGGCGGCAACGTCCTCCTGCTCGATGAGCCAACCAACGACATCGACATCAACACCCTGCGCGCCCTGGAGGACGCGCTGGACAGCTTCGCGGGTTGTGTGCTCGTGATTTCGCACGACCGCTGGTTCATTGATCGCCTCGCGACGCATATCCTCAGCTTTGAGGATGAGGGCGAGATCAAGTTCTTCGAGGGCAATTACTCCCAGTACGAGGAGGCTAAGAAGGAGCGCTTGGGGAACGTTACGCCTAAGCGGCCACGGTTTAAGAATGTTATCAACCGGTAGGTGGACGTTCAGGTTTCTCTTTCAAATAAAAATGGTTTGCGGCGAACGCCGCAAACCATTTTTATTTGAAAGAGAAACCTGAACGGAGTGGGTGGCCCCTCCAAGCTCCGGTTGTAATTAACTATCTTTGTATAAAATCGGTTAATCTCATAACTTTTCTCCTGTATCTAAAGTGCAGGGCATGTAACCTGTCCATTAGCGTCTCTGGCGTTTTTTACCATCAAAACGCGTAGCGTTTTCCCTTTACTTTAAAGCCTCTCTTCGCTGAGCCGGAGGCGAAGCTTGTTGGAGAGGGGTTGGGGTGAGGTTATCACGGAGAGAATTGGCTTCAGATTACACACTCCATTTCTAAGAGACACTTGACTTGACTTTTTTCAACACTGTGATATGCGACTGTTTAATAAACTAACCATAGCGATTGCTATGGTTTTAAGTCAATTGCTTTTACCCGGTCTGGTTTCAGCACAATTTGTAATCACGGACCCGAACGGTGCTCCTGGTACTGTGCCGGACGCGAACGATGTTGTTTCCTGTACGCCTGACAACCGGCAGTTGGTCTTTAGGCTTTCGGCATCTCCCGGAGGGATGAACCCGTCTTTCTCGGTAGCACTGGCGCCGGGCGTCAGCTACATTGACGGAACGGTAACGGTTGTAAACAGTAACCTTGCCGTAGCGCCGACCATCGGGCCGAACACGGGGACGCCCGGCCAGCCATCTTTTCAGATAACCGGGAACTTCCTTGCTGGTGACTTTATCGTAATCAGCCTTGAACGATTTGCCCGTTGCGAAGCCACACCTGGCGGTGGTAATCAGGATGCGGTAAGTGTCGTCCCGGGCAATAGCGGTGCGGTTAATTCAAATAATTATGACGTTACTGCCGCCAACCTTTCCGTAGTTGCCTCGACTCCGGTAACCACTTCAGTTGGAAGTACGGAAACCGTTCCGGGGTCAATTACCAACGGTGGTAACGGTTGTGTTTCTGAATTTGAGTTTACGGTGATGGATGCCCCCGGCATCATAACCAATTCTATTGAGATCAACAGTACCGTTTTGGTGCCAACCTCGACGGTGGGGAACCTCAGCGTATACACCATCACCTCCGGTATTATTGGTGGAGATGGATGTTTTGACGGGGGGGAGACGCTGAACTTTACCAGGGAAGTAACCGTCACCTCCTGTGAGCTTGGCGGAGACGGTTATACGGTTCGTTACGGATGTTTTGGCGAGATTTGCCAGTCTTCCTCCTTCGCTAACCAGCAATTCAATATTGCGTTTACCGTTCCCCGTGTCCGGTATACGAGTGGAGCGGTAGTACAGCCTACCGATCTGTGTCGAGACGTGATCGTGGAGCATACCTTCACGAACCAGGGTTCAGGAGCGGCTTTTGATATTGTATACCTGGCGGGGTTTGGCGCTTCCGGTTTAAACGTGAGCGGCTCGACGGGGGGAGTGAGGGGAATGCCCGTCTCGGCGGTCTCCGTCAATGGCGTTTCGGTACCTTTCGTGGCCGATGGGCCTAACGGCGGCCTGAAGGTTGACCTGAGTAATTTCATCGCTGACCCGGACGGAGGTTCTGGGCTTGATGACATTGACCTCGACGGGGAATTTGATGACCTGCCCGCAGGAGAATCGTTCACCATCACGCTTACCCACACGGTCATCCCGGAGACGGGGTGCCCGGCCAACCGCTCAACCGGCTCCTATAAAGCTACGGTTGAATACGAAGATCAGTGTGATGAAACAATCGCAAGGTTTATTCAGAATGCCGCAGGGAGTCTGTCCGATTTTACCGAGGATAGCAGAGGTGGGTTGATCGGCCCTGCTGATATTTTCGATATGGAGACTATTGAAGTTGAAGTATGCGGTACCCAGCGGTTCTCAGGTTCTTTCGTGGATTGCCCGACGAGTGAGCTGAGTCTGGTCGGGAACCTTCCACCAGGGTTCAGCCTGGTTTCCGCTCAGGTCAATGGGGTGAACGAGCCAAGTGCCGAGTTCAGGAATGATAGTGTCTTTGTTACCTCTGACTTTGTTACCCGCCAAGAATTTTGTTACCTCCTGAACCTGAGGTTTGATTGTAGCGTTTTTCTCGCCGCTCCTGACCGGGATCTAGCTTTTGATTTCTTCTTTGAGTTCGAATGTGATGCCGACGCACCATGTGACGGAACCCGGGAAAGGTTCAGTTGCCCGATCTACAGCCCGAATATTCACTGTGGTGATTGTGAAATCGGGGGGCTAACCACCCAGAACACCATGGCCGTACGCAGTACCACGGGCTTTGCCAACCCACTGACGTGTGAAGAATTTGCCGACCCGGCTGACCTTACCGCCCTACAACTCAGGCGTGCTATGCCCTGTGATACAGTTTGCATCCTGGCCAACTCTATCCAGCTGGACGGTACTTCCGGCCCAACCTGGGACAACGCATTTTTTCACCTCGAGTACGACCCCCTCGCCAGTAATGCGGCCAATACCCTGACGTATGCCGGAGGTACCGTCGAAGTATTTGAGTTTGCTACCGGTACGGTCGTGGAATGTCCGATGCCGGCTCCGCAGGAAATGAACGTTAACAACGCCGGATCGGCCAACGACTTACACGTGATGGACTTTGACCTCACCGACTGTATTTCCGTACTTCCCGGTGGGCTCCTGCGCCCGGGAGACAGCGTCAACGTTAACCTGAAGGTAGTTGTAGAGAAAACCGGGGTCCTTGACAATGATGTCCCCACCCAGCTAGAAGATATTAGTATTTTTCACTACAACCTCGTAGACACCACAACTCCACCCGATATGGTGCTCGATACGGTAACCTGCGATAATTATGGCCTCGAACTTTACCTGCACGAAGCCGTGAACGGCGGCGGTGGCGGGCTGACGAACCGCCAGGTTCAGGGCTGTAACTTCTACTCCGGGTTCAAAACCTTTCCTTTCTCAGGTTCAGAAGATTGGTACCCCGGTGAAATCCGGCCCAACCGAAAGCTGGACTCTATTGTGATTGCATTCACTTCCCGGGATGTGCTGGACTTCAGCTCCGTAGAACTCCGCGCCGAAGGAAATCCGGCCGATGGTTACGGAACCCAGACCTTCATCCCGTTCCCCCTGGGAATACCCGACCGAATTGCGGAAGGAACTGCTGAACGCAGGTACATCTGGATAAACGACGGAAGCTGGCCTCTCGGAGACATGAACGGCCGGTTTAACCAGCAAGGAGGGTACAGCCTGCTGGCCGACTTCTTCCCCAGCTGCGAGAGTATCGACGGCAGACTTATAATGGGGTTCTACGCCCAGCAGTACGGTTACTCTCACGACCCCGACTGCTACGAGCCCATCAGCAACATCAGCAATGTGAGGGTAGACCACAATCTTCCCTCCACCGCTATCAGTAACCTGACCGGTACGGTAGAAGCCAGTACGGATACCGTGCGTTGGGAAGTACAACTTCAGAACGTACCGAACGTGAACGGTGGCTTCGTCTTCCTGGGCCTCGAAGATGCCGCTTCTGATAATATCGACGTCATCGGCCTGCGGGATATTGCTGCGGACACCATCATCCCGCTCTCACCTTATGCCGACGGAGACTGGGCGGTCGTCAACGCCTCCTTCCCCGCCCAGACGGCGCTGGACTACGAAGTGACCGCAATACTAACTGGCTGTGAGCCCGACGAAGTACGGGCCATCACCGGCTTCGCCTGCGACGGGGCGCCCGTTGACCCAACCGAATACCCCTGTGATTTCGAGGAGGTCTTGCTCGATGTCGAACCGCTGCTCTCAAGGGTTCAGATCAGGCTCGACCAGGCCACCGGCCCGTATGACCTGTGTACCGTTATCCGGGATACTGTTCTGATTACCAGCGCTGAACGTGCATTCATCGACAATACCTTGCTTTGCATCCCGCTGCCTCAGGGCCTTTTGGAGGACAACGCTATCGTTGAAGTTACCTACCCCCGGACAACCGGTACCAGAGAGTTACTCACGGTTACCACCAGCAACGATACCCTGTACGTTGACCTTAAAGACCACTCCGCCATCGGAGATGCTGGAATACCGGGAACGGACGACGCCCTTTCACAGGAGGAACGGGAAGTGGCCGTGGAACTAACCTGGCTGACGGACTGCGACTTCCGTGGCGGCAGTACGTATACCCCCATCGTTTTTGCTGACCGGCCCTGTGGGGATCCCGCTATCGGCAACGGGGCCAACACCACTTCCGACGGAATTAACATCAACGGAGCACTACCATCTTCTGTGACGGCATTTACCTCTGAGATCAACCCGGATGTGATCGAAAGCTGCGAAGACGTCATGATTGCTATTGAAACCTCCATCACACTGGGGGAAACGGGGGATCGGGACTCATTGCAAATAGAACTGCCACAGGGCTTGATCTACGAAGATGGTACTTTCATTTGTACAGCCTCTAATCCTGCAAATCAGCCAGATTGCCCAACTTTTGTTCGTACAGATATGGCTCCGAACGGGGCACAAACGCTCATTTTTAATATTCCGCCTAATATCAGTGCTCCGGTAACCTTTATGCTTGGTTTGGATGCAATGGCCGTTGCCGGAGGTATTTGTAATAATGAAGGTATTATAAACCTGACCACGACCAGCTCTAACGACGGAATCGCCTGCCCGACAGACCCAAATATGGTTTGTGACAACTTCACCATCATCACCGGCCAGGCTACGGACACCATTCAGTTCCTGAAACCCGTAGTTTCGCTTACGGAATTTATGGCCTGCACCCAGAACGGAATGTATCGGGTAGACGGAATGATTACCTTAGATACACTGCCCATTAGCGCCGATGAGACCATAACCATCGAATTTTTCTGCCCGGATGCTCCAAACAATGTTGTAGGAAGCTTGGTCTTAAATGGTCCGATTGCGATGGCAACACCAACCGCCATTACCACTACAATTCCCGCAAGCTGTGCAGGGCAGGAGCTGATCGCCCGGGTAACGGCAATTGACGACAATTGTATTTGTGAAACCGTTGAAACTACCTTTGATGTTTTGCCGGAAGTGAGAGTAGAGGCCGGAAGAAATGGAACGGTTTGTAGTACAAAGGTTTTTGACCTCACCGTTACGGGGGCCTCCATTACCGGTGGTGTAACCAGTGGCATCTGGACCACCAGCGGCGACGGACAGTTTCTGGACAACACTGGGACACCTGCGATGACCTTATCAGACGTAGAAGGATATGAACCCGGCCCGACTGATGTCTCAAACGGAGAGGTTACCCTGACCCTAACCTCGGATCAACCCGGAAGGTGCATGCCGGTGGTTGATCAGATGACCCTGACGGTGCTCAAGGTTGATTGTGGCTCCTTCTTTTGGGAGGGGAGTGGAAATGATTAATAATTGTAACCGAAAACCATGAACAACCCCTGGAAAACCCTCAAAACCACCGTCCCCTACGAAAACCCCTGGGTTCGGGTAAACCATAACGAAGTACTGAACCCCGCCGGGAACCCCGGCATATACGGCGTGGTGCATTTCAAGAACCATGCGGTTGGCATCGTGCCGGTTGATGAAGAAGGCTACACCTGGCTCGTGGGGCAGTACCGTTACGCGCTGGGGAGTTACCAGTGGGAAATTCCCGAAGGCGGCTGCCCGGTCGGTACCGACACCCTTACGACCGCGCAACGCGAACTGAAGGAAGAAACCGGCCTTGTGGCCAAAGAGTGGACCCAGTTGATGGAATTCCACCTCAGCAATTCCGTTACCGATGAATACGGCGTGGCTTACCTGGCCAAGGGGCTTCGCCAGGAACCCGCCGAACCCGAAGAAACCGAAGACATCACCCTGCGCCGCCTCCCGCTCTCCGAAGCTATCCAGATGACGCTGGACGGGCGAATTAAGGATGCCCTGAGTATCATGGCTTTGCAGCGGGTGGCTTTGGCTAGATAGATAGAGGTGATAGGTTATTCTATTCGCGTTCCATAGTCCGATTACTACGCAAACTGAGCGACAAAACTCTAATTCAAAATTATTTTCCGTAGGCTTAGGGGGTAGGCTTGCTTTTTGGTGTCCTAAGGGTAACCCCACAGCTGAATAGGGTGCGAAACCCACGTTTAGCCGAATTCATTTTGCTTTTCAGGACTATAAAATTTGCTCTATCATGACTACCGCCACCAAAATCGATCTTCTCGAACAGTTTTCTCTCTTTGATGCGCTCACGGAGTCCGAAAAGTCAAGACTGGCTGATGCTATGGAGTTGCGCAAAAAGCCGCGCTACTCGATCATCTACCAGCCGGGAGAGAACAGCGAAAACATTTACCTGCTCTGCAAAGGTGCGGTAAAAATCAGTACCCACAGCAACGAGGGCAAGGAGGTTATCAAGCAGCTCATCCACCCCGAGGCCATCTTTGGTGAGTTGGCACTGGTAGGCGAGAGAACCCGCAACGAAACGGCACAGTCGCTCAAAGAGGAGGTACAATACTATACCATCCGCGTTGCGGACTTTCAGCAGATTCTTGCCCAGAACGCTACGGTTAGCCAGCAGTTGCTGCAACTCTTCGGCCAGCGCATGATGGCCGCGGAGAATAAGTTGGAGAACCTGATCTTTAAGGATGCGCGCAGCCGCATCGTTAATTTCCTGCACGAGGTAGTGCTGAAGCGCGGCCGCCAGGTAGGCTACGAAATGCTGCTGAAGCACAGCCTTACCCATCAGGACATCGCCAACATCACCTGTACCAGCCGCCAAACGGTTACGTTGGTGCTCAACGAACTGCGCAAAGAAAACCTCATCTACTTCAACCGTGGCCGTATTTTGGTACGGGATATGGAGGTGCTGAAAGCGAGTGCTGCGTAGTAACTCACGTTAAATTATTGATCGAACCCCACTGGATGAACACCCAGTGGGGTTCGGTGCTTTTACCGGTAGAAGCAACTAAACTACCCGGAAGGGGTATCCTTTCTAAAGCCAAGTGCTCTTAACTATGCCAAGACTATATTTTGCCGCTCTCTTTGCTGTACTCTCTTTCACCGGTTGCTATACCCTCAGCGGCATCTCGATTCCTGCTAGTGTGGAAAAGGCGTACGTGCCCTTGTTCATCGAAAACGCCCTTGGCGCGCCGCCGACGCTGTTCATTGACATGACGGAGGCGCTGCGGAATAAAGTCCGGGATGAAGCTCGCCTGGAAATCACGGAAGATGATCCCGACATTGAGATGAAGGGTACCCTGGTAGATTTCCGCGTAACGGCCGAAGGTGCCAGCCCCGGAGACCAGACGGCAGCCTTCGCCAAGCTTAACCGCCTTACCATCGTAGTTGCCATCGAATACAAGAACCTCCGCGACGAAAACGACGAGGGCTGGAAGCAGAATTTTTCTAATTTCTTTGAGTTTCCGGCTACGCAGACCCTGGCCTCCGTTCAGGAGGAGGCCATCGAGACCATTACCAGGGAAATCAACGAACAGATTTTCAACAAGGCCTTTGCGGAGGATTGGTAGATTCCTTAGGAAGTAAAGCTTTGACTTAAGGACTAAGCCCTTAACCATCTTCGCACCTGCGGCCGCGCCCTGAAAAAGGCCGTACTACACCACCATAAGTCGGTACCCAACGCCATGCACCGTCTTGATTTCCAAATCTTCAGCCGCAACTAGTTTTTTGCGCAGGCGGGAGACGAATACATCCAAACTCCGCCCGGTGATGATGCCTTCTTCGCCCCAGACGGCGTCGTTGATGTCCGCCCGGGCGAGGATTTCGTTGGGCCGGTGCGCAAAGAAGCCAAAAAGCTTCGCTTCGCGGTAGGTAAGCTCGTACGTGTTTTCTCCGACGGTAAGCAGGTGGGTGGACTCATCGAAAGTACAGTTCGGCCCAAACTGAAGGGTGGTGGAAGGAAGAATTGTTTCCGCCACTTCGGGCGTGGGCGAAGCCACCGGCGCGGGCGTGAACCGCCCCGCAAAAAACAACAGCACGCCAAGCCCGCCCAACAACCAGGTCAATACCGAAGGCCCCGCCGCCTGTTGTTTGGCTACCGCGAAGCCGATGTTGGCACAGCGGGTCTGCTGGTCCCTGCCCGTGCAAGCCTGATCGTTTTGTAAATTCTCCTCGCCCTGCTCTACACCGGGCCAGAGGCTGCCCAGAAAGGTTTCACCGGAGCCACAGTCTTCCAGCCTGAGGGTATAATCTGAGCGAATGCCGTATTCGTTGAGCACGTTGCGGGCAATCTGGTTCAGGGTGTCATACGCGATGTCGCGCTCCAGGCGGAGGAGCAGGCTGCCGTCTTCCGTTTGCTCCACGGCGGGGATCCGGGAGGAAGAATCACCAATAAGGGAAAGGTAGTTGTGCCCGATCTGACGGAGGGCCAGAGCGGTTTTTTCCGTACCCGTTTCGGGGCTTGGCCACAACGCACTCGTCAGCGTTAGTAGAAGCAACAGAAGGCCGGTGGCCTGAGTCAGCCGTAGTAACCACTTATTCATACCCGCAAAAGTACGGCGCGTAAAACGCCGTAACTTCACTTTTACCAGGCCTTTACATCCTTTTACATTTAATTTTAGGGCTGGCTCCGCAGTGCCTATACCTTGCGGTCATCAAAAATAGCGACCATGTACTTATTCGCTTTCCTGCTTTCTTTATTCGCCTTCGGTGGCACGGCCGAACCAACGGTTGTTACGGACCCACCCAACATTTTCCGGAGTACGGACCAGGGCCAAAGCTGGATCCCGTTTGCGGAGGGGCTTCCGGAGGGCGCGAGCGCAGGTGCATTGATCGAACACGAAGGCCGCTTACTGCTGGGAACTGATTACAGTGGCTTTTACGTCCTCCCCGCCGGAGCGCAGAAATGGGAAGCCCGCAACCAGGGCCTGCCGGAAAAGATCGACATCAACTCCGTCGCCGCTCAGGGAGACTTCATCGCCATCGGTACCTACCACGGCCGGGTGTTCACTTCGCCCGATGCTGGCCTCCACTGGAAAAATACCGAACCACAAAACCACCGAACCACCGAACCACAAAACCATGAAAGTAATATTCAATACCCTAATCCTGCTCGTTATCGCGAGCACCGGCCTTGTCGCGCAGCATTCCTACGGGCCGTACAGCCCAAAATTCAACCTCCGCCAGGAGGTGGGAAGCGCTAACATCGCCATTGAGACCACCCGCCCGATCGCACGGGGCCGGGAGATTTTTGGCGGCCTGGTGCCCTACGACGAGCTTTGGTTTACCGGAGCGGGCGGAACGTTCATCACCATCGATCGGGACGTAACGATTGCCGGGCAGTTTGCGCCAGCGAGCCGCTACGGCCTCTACCTGATCCCGACCAAAAAGGAATGGACCGTCATCCTGAGCCGCAACTCTGTTATGCCCGATTCCCCTGATTACGACCCGGAGCAAGAGGTGCGGGTCTGCGTCCCGGTAACCCAGCCCGGACATTTTTATGAGGCCTGGACCATCGAACTCGACCTAATTCCCGGTGGCGCAAATATGTACCTCTCCTGGACGGACGCGCAGGTAGTCGTCCCGATTGAAACATCGATGCTGAAAGACAACAATGCCTTCATCGATAGCCTCGCAACCGCTCCGCTGTCCGCTAACCAGGAAGAATACTACCGGGCGGTAAACTACCTCAATTTCAATAAGCAACAGCCAGAAAAGGTGGTATACTTCGCCAACCACATCGTTACGCTGGAAGACGAAAACCGCTACTACATCCACGAAATCCTGGCCAGTGCGTACCAACAGCTGGGTGAAAAAAAGAAAGCTTTGGCAGCCCTGGATGAGGTGATGGAGATTCTTCCACGCGAGTTCCCGGGCCAAACTGAAACGATCAATAGTATTTCGGATCGTGTAGCTAAAAAGCGGAAAGAGCTAGCTGAAATGGAGTAGTTGGCGCGGCCGCAGGTGCAAAGAACGTTGAATGGCCCCGCCGAGCCCCGAAGGGGTTCGTCTTCT
>CAYWMW010000129.1:0-3531 GCA_964458975.1 uncultured Lewinella sp.
CAGCGTCAGGTTACGGGCATCGATCCAGAGCGGTTGGGAGTTCAGGGTGGGGTAGGCATTGATGAAGGGGCGCCAGGTGTTGGCGGTGATGGTGATGGTGCTGGCGCCGAGTTCGAGGGCGCGGGTAGCGTTGCCGTCGGAGCGGAAATATTGGGTGGTGATGGCGCGGCCGCCGGTGCTAAGGGAGCCTTCATTAAATAGCAATATCGAGTCAACCGCCACGTCTCCCGTAAGCGTCCACCCTCCGGTACCGGCGAATTCTAGGACGTACCCTGCGGTGTTGCCCCGAAAATCGACCTCATTGTCCGTCGCGCCGCTGAAGCTTACCGTACCCTCGAAACGGTAATCCATCGCATCAATCAGCTCTAAGGAACCGAAGACGTTGAGCGTAACGCCCCGGCTGCCCAGAAAAACAGGGTTACCCGTAGCGCCAGCCCAGCTCATACTGCGGCAGAAGTTGACGTCGTTGTTCAGGCGCACCATGTCCATCGGCCCGGTGAAGGAGTTGGCGTCGAAGAAGACATCGTCGTTAGAAGTCGGAGCCTGTGCGTGCGTCGTCCCGCCGCCAGAGGTCGTCGCCCAGTGGCTGATGTCGGACCAGTTGCCCGAGCCCCCAACCCAGAAGTAGTCGGCAGCAGAAAGGGAGGTGGAAACAAGTATAAGAAGGATCAGTGCCGGAAGGGCACGGCCTGGGGAGGTAGGAAAAAACATACGGTGTTGGGACTATGGATGTAAAGGCGATATCCCGGCGGATGCCAGAGTAGGGGTAAAGTTCGTTGGCAAAGATACGGAGCATAAGAGTATAGATGTGTGGACACCTACTCGCCATTAAGGACGCCGATGGTAGATTTTACCACTTTTGCTTCATTTCTATCCAATGGTTCGGTGTAAGGTGGTTTTGTGGTCTTGTGGCTGGTAGGCTACCGAACCACCAGACCACCGAACCATCAGACCACCAGACCACCAGACACCACTATAAACCGCAACCGGCAACGTATCTTTGCGGGCCGCAACCAGAGGCTTGGCTCAAGGGTTCGCAAAAGCAGAAGCAAGTAAGTTATGGATATCGTCGCAATCGTAGGCCGGCCCAACGTCGGAAAATCAACCCTGTTCAACCGCCTGATCGGTACGAAGCAGAGCATCGTTGATGACCAAAGCGGCGTTACGCGGGACCGGCAGTACGGAGAATCCACCTGGAACGGCAAAGACTTCGCCGTAGTCGATACGGGAGGCTTCGTGCGCGGCAGTGACGACATCTTCGAGGCCGCCATCCGCCTCCAGGTAGAGATCGCCATCGATGAGGCCGCCGTGATCATCTTCATGGTCGACGTCGCTACCGGCCTGACGGACCTCGACGAAGCCGTAGCCCGCATGCTCCGCAAGACGAATAAGCCCGTCATGCTTGTCGTCAATAAAGTAGACAACCACAGCCGCCTGCTGGAAGCCAACGAATTCTGGAGCCTTGGTTTTGAGCACACCCATTTCCTCTCCTCCGTAACGGGCTCCGGTACGGGCGATATGCTGGACGATGTGGTCACCTTCGTCGAAAACCGGGAGGAGGAGCCAACGGAAATCCCCCAGATCGCCATCGTCGGCCAGCCGAACGCTGGCAAATCAAGCTTCATCAATGCCCTCCTTGGCGAGGAGCGCAATATCGTGACCGACATCGCCGGTACCACCCGCGATACCACCAGCAGCCGCTACGATAAGTTCGACCGGAAGTTCGACCTGATCGATACGGCCGGTATCCGCAAAAAAGCCAAGGTCTACGAAAACCTGGAGTTTTACTCCGTGATGCGCGCCATCAAAGCCATCGAAAAAGCCGACGTCGTCGTGCTTATGATCGACGCTACCGACGGCGTGGAAAGTCAGGACCAGGCCATCTTCCGCATCGCCCAGCGCCGCAATAAAGGGGTCGTGATCGCCATCAATAAGTGGGACCTGATTGAGAATAAAGAGACGAACACCGCCCGCGACTACGAGGAAACGGTCCGCAACAAGTTCGCCCCCTTCAACGATCTGCCGGTCGTCTTCATGTCCGTCCTCGAAAAACAACGCATCATGAAGGTGGTGGACGCCACCATGCAGGTGTACGAAAGCCGTACCCGCCGCATCCCGACCAGCCGCCTCAACGAGGTGATGCAGAAGGCGATGGAACGCTACGCCCCGCCCAGCTACCGGGGCCGTGAGGTGAGTATCAAGTACGTCACCCAGCTGCCGATCGCCTACCCGGCCTTCGCCTTCTACTGCAACCACCCGCAGCACATTCAGGATTCTTACAAGAACTACCTGGAAAATAAGATTCGGGAGAATTTTGACTTTACTGGGGTGCCGATTTCTATTTTCTTTAGGAAGAAGTAGAAGATGCAACCTACGTACAACTTAAGTCGTTTAAGAGTTAGAACCATTAAGGATAAACGATGAGCAATGCTTTACTTAATAACTATGTCCGGCTTTTTGAGTCGCTGCCAATAGATACTCGTCTGTCCTTATTAACGGCTTTGACAGAGAGTCTGCGTTCCTCATTTACTCCACCTTCGGCGAACCGTAAACGAGAGTTGTTTAACCGCTTGGCCGGTGCCTGGAGCGATGTTGACGGAGATGCTATGATCGAAGACATTTATGCGAGTAGAACTATTTCTGACCGGGATCTAAGCTTTGATGATTGATGAAATACCTATTGGACTCGGACATCTGCATCAAGCATTTGGGAAGAATAGAAGGGATAATGATTGAAAACTGGATGAAACCTCAGGATAACGAATACATTAAATAGTGACCTTCGCCCAAAAAGTCCTAGACTTCCACATCAAAACCCTCCAGCCGAACTGGAAAATTCCCAAAGGCGTAGAACTGCTCTACCCCTTCGCAGAAGAGGAAACCCAGGCCTGCATGAAGGTCTTCTACGAGAAATACTTCTCTGATAGCCGTGACCGCATCTTCGTGGCGGGCATCAACCCCGGCCGCCACGGTGCGGGCGTAACCGGCGTACCCTTCACCGGCCCGAAGATGCTACGCGAACAGTGCAACATCGAGCACGGCTTCACCGGCAGACCGGAGCTGAGTGCCGACTTCATCTACCGTTGGATCAACGAGATGGGTGGCCCCGATGCTTTCTACCAAGATTTTTACATCACCTCCGCCTGCCCGCTCGGCTTCACGAAGAACGGCAAGAACTACAACTACTACGACGATAAAAAGCTGGAGAAGGCCATCCGCCCGCGCATCATCGAAAACTTCGATACCCAGCTCGCCTTCGGCTCCCGCAGAGACTTTTTACTTTGCCTCGGTGAAGGGAAGAACTACAAATTCCTGAAGGCCCTGAACGACGAACAGGGATGGTTCGGCGAGGTAATCCCGCTTTCCCACCCCCGGTTCGTGATGCAGTATAAGCGCAAGTCGTTGGATGTTTATCTGGCCGATTATGTGGCCAAGAGTGAGCGGGCATTAACTCGTCCGCCGAGCCTTGCGTAGCTTGGCTCGTCGGCCGAGTGGGTCTGTTGTACAAAGCCACCAAACCACCAAACCACC
>CAYWMW010000129.1:3631-8164 GCA_964458975.1 uncultured Lewinella sp.
CCACCAAACCACCAAACCACCGAACCACAAAACTACTCCACCTCCACCCGAGCCCCCTTAACCTCCCGGTCCATCTTAAGCATAACCGTAGAGTTCTTACCCGAGTTATTTTTGATGACCAGGTTTTCGTTGGCCCGGATAGACATTTCCACCTTGCCGAAACGACCGAGGCCGAAGCCCTGCATTCTGTCGCCGGTGGTTTTGTTGCGGCCCTTCACGTCCAGGTCGCTGCCCCGGTTGCTGATGGTGAGGTTGAAGGGTTGGCTGCTGCCTTCACCGACGATGAGGCGCTGGCCGGGCTCAAGGGTGATTTTGAGCTTGGTGTTGCCGGTGTCGTCATTTTCTGAGGGCGCGGCCGCAGGTGCAGGGCGAGTTGAGGGCAGGGTAATCTCCTTCGGCCTGGCCGAGTCGTCGTTATCGAAGTAGCGCATACCTTCGGAGCCCTTGACCTTGGAGCGGACCATGACCTTCACGGAGCGGCCGTTGTCGTTGATGAGGTGAACGTACTGCCCGTCGGCCACCTTAACCGCCGTTTTACCCTTGCCTTCCAACTGAAGGGTGCTGGCAACGGTACCGTCGGATTTGTCGATTAGTTGTACCTCAACGTTGCGGTTGCTTTTGTTGGTCATGGTGGCGCGGTAGCCTTCCGTACGGTACTCCCCGAGGACGAAGGTTTGGCCCGCAGGAATGGTAACTCCCGCACCGCCCTGGGCACAGGAAGAAAGCGTAGTGAGCAGAAGAACAAAGATGGAAGTGAATAAACGCATAATAGCTTAAATTTTGCGGACCCTGTATGCAACCGTGCAGCGGCAACGACACGGATCCGTTTGTGATTTGGTGATGTCACAAAGGAGCGGGTATTTGCCAGGCTGTGCGCTTCAAATTAGGATTTGGGACGGGGCAGATTGTGATGTGGGACTTGTTTAGCATTCAGCGATTAGCGTTAAGCATTTAGGCTGCCACACATTCACATTAGTGACGATCTAAATGCTAAACGCTTAATCCTAAGCCCGGCCATCGTCATATAGCTGAACCAGGCATCGGTGAAACCCGCGCTGTCGGAAAACAGGTTGACGGCTTCGATAAAGATGGTCAGGGAAATGCCGAGGAGCAGCAAGCCAAGCAGGTAGCCATGCCCGGCGAGGTTGAGCTGGTCCGCATTGGAAAATTCTTCTTTTAGGTACTGGCGATAGCGGCGGTAATCGCGCACCGTAATCAGGAGGTAGGCAATGAGGCTGAGCCTGATGAGAACGAAGACGATGTCTCCGGGGTAGCCGCCATTGATGTGTACCCAATCCATCAGCGGGCCACGGGAACCACCAAAAAAAGAGAAGGCTTCGCCCCCGAAGAAACGAACCCCGACCCAGTCGTAAAGCCCGATTCCGGCAAAAATGAGGAGGTAAAGCAGGCCCGGCAAAAAGTGGCGCCAGTAGCTGCGCTGCCACTTGAAGTCGGTATTCGTAA
The DNA here is from genome assembly GCA_964458975.1 of uncultured Lewinella sp. Classification (GTDB taxonomy): domain Bacteria; phylum Bacteroidota; class Bacteroidia; order Chitinophagales; family Saprospiraceae; genus Neolewinella. The sequence continues at coordinate 5,096 of CAYWMW010000129.1, forward strand.
CCGCCCGGAAGTAGATCCAGCAAAGGGGGCCGAGTAGGATCAGGTTGTCCCACTGAACGTAAAACATGACGGTCGTCCGCCAGTCGCGTTCGTCGTACCAGCCGCCGAAGCCCAGCATCCACTGCGCCACGTAGAGCAAGCCTACCACCAGAATGCAACCGGCCAGGAAATCGCTCCACCGCTCCTCCCGCCACGCCCGCACAAACAGGAGTACCGCGTGCAACAGCGCAGGGATGGCCCCGACGAGCAAAAGGCTGGAATACTGGTTGAAGTTGAACATGAAACTTCGGTCTATTTAACCTGAAAGCGACTTCTGACCAAGAGGTAAATGATCGGGCCGAAAAGCGGAATCAGCAAGACGGCAAAGAGCAATCCGTTGCCCAAACCGGCAGCGGAGCGGGCCGAAATGTCCGTCCGGGCTTTTTTCAGAATGGGCCAGTAGATGGCAACGGCTATGATGAGTACGGCGACGAAGACTAGCGTTTGTTTCATGTTGGTAAAGGTAGGGAGGAGGGCGCAGAATGTAGAAGTCAGAGTTCAGGGTTCAGAATGCAGAGGCCTGAACGCTAAACCCTGAACCCTGATTGCTGTTTCCTTCCCATGACAACATTACAACCCGGCGACAATGCCCCCGAATTCACCGGCACCCTTCAGGACGGAAGCACCGTTTCCCTCTCCGACTACGCCGGCAAGAAACTCATCATCTTCTTCTACCCCAAAGACGATACGCCCGGCTGCACCGCCGCCGCCTGCTCTTTGCGCGATAACTTCGGCGTGCTTCAGGAAAAGGGCTACGAACTCCTCGGCGTCAGCCCGGACAAGCCCGCGAAGCACCAGAAGTTCATCACCAAGCACGACCTGCCGATGCCCCTGGTAGCCGACGAGGAGCACGAAATGATGGACGCCTACGGCACCTGGGGCCCTAAAAAATTCATGGGCCGCGAGTACGAAGGCGTTCTGCGTACTACCTTCGTAATTGACGCAGAGGGTAAGATCGATCGCGTATACACCAAGGTGAAAACCAAGGTACACGCTGAGCAAATCCTTGCCGACGAGCAGTAAAACCGATCATTTCTATCAATTCAGCGATCTATTTATTGGAAGGCGCCCAGGCAGGGCTGGTACTTGCCTTGCTGGTGGGGCCGTTGCTTGTATTTTTGCTGCAACTCAGCTTGCGGCAGGGAACCTTGGCGGCCTTTGCGGGTGCTTTTGGCATCTGGACCAGCGATGCGTCCCTGGCCGCCGCAACGCACTTTGGCCTTGGTGGCCTCAACACGGTGGCCGACAGTGTTTACCTGACCAATATCATCGGTACGGTGGGCGGCGCGATCCTACTCGTCATCGCCATCATCACCTGGTTTCGCGACCCGATAGACCTTGAGGCGGAGCGGGAGGCACCAAGCAACAGCGGTTTACTGAGCGCCTTTGCGCAGGGTTTTGCGATCAATACCTTCAACCCGTTCACCATCTCGTTTTGGTCGTTTTTCAGCGTCACGCAGGTACACGACCGGGGGCTTACGGACGAGGCCGCGCTGGCCATTTACGCAGGGCTGATCCTCACCATCGTCTTCACGGATGTGCTCAAAGTACTCACGGCCCGCAAGCTACGGGCGTTCCTCACGCCGGTGATGATGCGGCGGGCGCAGCGCTTTGGAGCGCTGGTGCTGGCCATTTTTGGGGTGGTGCTGGCGGTGCGGGTTTGGTTGGCTTGACGGTGGAGGAGTTTTACTTCAGGCTTTTTTGGGGCGCAGACGCAGGTGCTGAGAAGGTTAAGGGGCTTTGCCCGCTGAACAATAACTTTGGTGCGCTGAACTTAACTCAGCCCTAATCGAATTGGCATGGTTTATTCTACGGCGATGAGCCTTCTCGTCCTCTTTTTTCTCTTGCTCAGTCTTTGGCGGGTAGGCAGGAATCTCGTTGGGAAAGACGGAAAAGTCCCACTCTGGCCAATACTTTCCTTTGCGCTGTTGGCCCTGGTCTTCATGAGCTCCTATGGCTATTTGCACGACTGGGACGAACGGTTTCACGCACTGGTCGGGAAGCACATGATCACCGGTAATTGGTTAGTACCAACCTTGATCTCGGACCCTGTTCCCGGAGTTGACGAAACGGAGTGGGGGCTGTCTAATGTCTGGCTGCACAAGCAACCGGTTACGGCCTGGTGCATCGGCCTTGCGATGTATTTATTTGGGAACGCTGCCTTTGTGGCTCGCTTGCCCTCCATATTCTTTACCCTGACAGCTGTTTATTGCACCTTTCGCATCGGCCAGCTACTGTTTTCCCGGAACGTAGGGGTAATTGCCGCCCTGCTGTACGCTAGCAACGGCAAGGTGCTGGAAACGGCTGCAGGGCTTATCGCTACCGACCATGTTGACACGATCTTTTCGGCGCTCGTAGCCTTGTCTGTCCTCTTTGCTGTGCGCTACGCACAACGAGAAAAAATTATTGACGGAATACTGGTCGGTATTTTTTGCGGCTTAGCGGTGCTGACGAAGTGGCTCACGGCACTGGTGGTCCTTCCACTGCTGTTTTACCTGTTGTGGTCGTCTCACGGTAAGTTGGTACGCGGAGCGTTGCGGGTTCTATGTGTAAGTGGTGTTGTACTGGCGGTGTTTCTGCCGTGGCAACTCTATATTTTAGAGCAGTTCTCGGTTCTCGCTGCAACCGAATACGCCTACAACCGCAGGCACATCACGGAAGCGCTCGGGGGGCATGAAGGAAAATGGTGGTTTTACCTCAATAGCCTTCGGCGGGTGTTCGGAGAAACGGTCTTTCTGGTTTTAGGTTTTATACCCTTCCGTTTGTACAAAACCCGGTCTTCAGCGACTGGCTTTCTGTTGTTTTGGCTTGTCGTTCCGCTGGTGTTCTTCTCTGTGGTAGCTACGAAGATGAGCGGTTATTTGCTGTTAACTTATCCGGCTATTTGCCTGCTGATCGCGGTCTCGATCAAGCAGCTTAGTACCCTTGTTCTCAAGGGGCGCAAAACAAAATTTAGCTTTTAATTTTACCATTTGGGGGGAGGGGGGCCAAAAAACCACAAATTTGTTTTAGCCCCTCAAAAAATTAACG
>CAYWMW010000129.1:8174-11591 GCA_964458975.1 uncultured Lewinella sp.
TGTTTTTTTCTTCCCGCTGTTGGGGGGTCCGCCCCAAAAACCACATATTTTGGGGCCCCCCCCCTTCTCAAGTTTCAGGGCTGGAGGCGATATGCCTTGACGGCCGTAATGTTTGCAACGCTTTTACTTCCCGTCCGGTACGGCATAGAGCGCATGAAGCTCTTCCAGGATGTTACCCGTATTCCCGCCTGGCAAACGGAGATTGATGTGTTTACGGCAAGCCGGGCTATGGCGGACAAAAAGGCCCTGGTGTTCGGAGACGAGAAGTACGTACAGCTCATGTTCGCTGATGACAACATAACTGCTTATCCGGTACGGTTTAAGGAGGAATACCTGTCGCAAATTGATACTGGTAGGTTTGATGTTTTTGTCAAAACTGAGCGTGACGGAATCACGTCCTATGTTTTGCTTGACTTGGATGAGTGAAAGGTATTTGTATCAGTTGAGCGTCGACGATATCTCAGTAACAGTTGAGGAGGTATACGTTCACAATAACTTCTTCGTCAAGTATTGATGGGCTAACATCCGTAATATGTTTTATGTCCCTACCTGCCTGAAGCAAATGGTTGAAACTGGGATAAGGGAAATTCTCATCAGCAGGTAGAAATCTCATTTAAGCACGTTGTGGTATGTAAGGTGTGAGTAAATTTTCCTGCATGAGCTCAAAAGCATATGCATACACAGCGTTAAGCGCCTCTCTGGTTAGCTTTGGGTAGCTGTCAAAAATGTCTTGCTCGCTCCACCCATTTGCCAAGCGGCCCATGATCAGTTCTACCGAAAGACGAGTTCCTTGGATGCTCGGCTTACCAGTTAGTACGCCTTTATCCGATACAATATAATCTGGCCAGTTAACCATATCTAGTTTTTTACCTAAACGATATTTTCAGTACGAAAGTTACGACTTTTAAAACGATTTATTAGAGAGGAACCTTGAGCATATACTTGTCTTGATGTACTCTACTTAGGCAACCCCTTAGTTACTACCCGGAGAAACGGTCTACTAGGCTACCCGACAACTGACAACCGACAACTGCCTAAAAACCACGTATCTTCGCCCTCCCGGTTCAAACGGACCGAAAATAAACGATTTAAACTCCCCCTCTTGGTCTACCTAGAACTAACCGACGTCTCCAAAATCTACGGTGAAAAAGTGCTCTTTGATAAGGTGAGCCTGCAGGTGGCCAGGAACACCAAGGTCGCCTTGGTAGCGAAGAACGGTACGGGTAAATCCACCCTGCTGCGCGTTGCCGCTGGCATCGATCTGCCCGAAGGGCTGGGCTCCAAAATTTACCTCCACAAGGAGGCCAAGATGGCTTACCTGCCGCAGGAGCCTGACTTCGGCGAAAACGCCAGCGTGATGGATGCCGTCTTCGACTCCGACAACCCAATGGTCCGCGCGGTAAGAGACTACGAGGAAGCCCTCAGCCACACCGACAAGCCCGACCGCCTGGCTACCGCCCTCGGCAAAATGGACGAGCTCCAGGCCTGGGACATCGAGGCCCGCATCAAAGAGGTACTCTCCAAACTTAACATCGAGCGGTTCGACCAGAAGGTGAGCACCCTCTCCGGAGGCCAGCGTAAACGCGTCGCCCTCGCCAAACTGATCATCGACGAGCCCGACCTCATCATCATGGATGAGCCGACCAACCACCTCGACCTCGACATGATCGAGTGGCTCGAAGAATGGCTCCAAAGCACCAACCTCACCCTGCTGATGGTGACGCACGACCGCTACTTCCTGGAGCGCGTCTGCAACCGCATCATTGAGCTCGACGGCGGCAACATCTACCACTACACCGGCAACTACTCGGACTTCCTGAACAAGAAGGCCACCCGCGAGGAAACCGAATCCGCCGAACTGGCCAAAGACAAAAAACGCCTCAAGAAAGAACTCGAATGGGTGCGCCGGATGCCGAGCGGGCGGGGAACCAAAGCAAAATCCCGCCTCAACGCCTACGACGACCTGAAGGGTAAAGTTGGTGGTTTCCGCAAGGAGGACGAGCTGACGATCGAGATCAAAGGCCAACGCCTCGGCGGTAAGATCCTCGAAGCACACAACATCGGTAAATCCTACGGCGACCGGACGCTGGTGAAAGGCTTCAGCTATAAATTCCAGAAAGGCGAACGAGCCGGAATCGTGGGCCGCAACGGCGCGGGAAAATCCACCCTTCTCCACATGCTCACTAAGGAGTTGGAGCCGGACACCGGTAAGGTTGTTCACGGCGTAAACACCCATTTCGGCTACTACACCCAGGATGGCATTAACCTGGACAAAGACAAGCGCGTCATCGAAGTAATCCGCGAAATCGCCGAGTTCATCCCGCTGGAAAAAGGACAGAAGCTGACGGCCCGGGGCCTGCTGAACCGCTTCATGTTCCCCGACAAACAACAGCAGGTCTACGTTAGCCAACTGAGTGGCGGTGAGCGGCGGAGGCTCTACCTGCTCACCATCCTGATGAAGAACCCCAACTTCCTCATCCTCGATGAACCTACGAACGACCTGGACATCATGACCCTCAACATCCTGGAGGATTTCTTGATGGACTTCCCCGGCTGCGTCCTCATCGTGAGCCATGACCGGTTTTTTCTGGACAAGATCTGCCACCACCTCTTCATCTTCGAAGAAGACGGCAACCTACGCGACTGGAACGGGCTGTACACAGGGTATCGCGAAACCCGCAAGCAGGAACTCGCGGCTGAGAAGGCGGTCCGCGCTGAACAAGCGTCCAATGCACCTGCGGCCGCGCCCAAAAGCCCCTCGCCCCCCAAAGGGGAAGCTAAGGCGCAGGAACACATGTCTCAAGAAACCCGCAAGGCCATTCGCCGCGTGGAAGGGCAGTTGAAAAAGCTGGAGGAGGCTAAGAAGAAAATCAATAAGCAATTCCTGGACCCGACGGGTATGGACCCCGATACCATCGCAAAACTCGGGCAAGAACTCAACGACCTCAACGAACAAATTGAGGAGAAGGAGATGGAGTGGATGGAATTGGTGGAGTAACGGTTGAGGAATTGTACTCTACGGTGAGCACACAAGTTTACAAAACGTACTCACTACACAGAAACCCTCTCCCTAACCCTCCCCACGGGGGAGGGAATTTGTGAAAACGCTAAGCGTTTTAAGGCAACTTACGTAGTACTTATGAACGTTATCAATAATTGACTAGAATGATAGTTACTAGGTACTAAGCGAAGGCAGAGCCGCAGCGTTTTTGCTCCCCTCCCCAGCCGGAGGCGGTTTGGGGAAGGGCTGGGGGAGAGGGTTTTACGCGGCGGTAAAGATGTGTGCTCACCGTAGAGTTGTACTCCAAATGTAGTAAGGGGTTGCGGAACAATAAGTTATCCGTTTAAAAAATGGCGCTCGTGGCCCTGATGGAGTTCGAGCCGTCACAACCGTAGCTATGGCTATGCTTGCGCCGT
>CAYWMW010000130.1:0-11591 GCA_964458975.1 uncultured Lewinella sp.
TAGGAACTAGGAACTAGGAACTAGGAACTAGGAACTAGGAACTAGGAACTAGGAAAAAAATGACATTTCTTGGGAATACGAAATAATTTGTCACAAAATTTTGAAAATCATTTAATTAGCCCAAATTTTGCCTTCTATTTATCCGTTTTTAAACGCATATAAACGTAAGCATACGTATAAAAGACGACTAATTTAGTCGTCCGGTTTGATATTCGCTGGCAGATCAAAACAGCCTGATTATGCAGACGAAAACCAACTTTACCGACTGGCTCGCTTTCTCAAAAGGAGAAGACCTGGCACACGAAATATTTCTTCTCAGCAAGAAATTTCCGAAGGAAGAAACGTACAGCCTCTCGGACCAAATTCGCAGGTCCTCCCGCTCTGTGTGTAGCAACTTAGCGGAAAGTCATGCAAAGAGGCGGTACCCGAAATATTTTTACGCCAAGCTAACGGATGCCCTGGGCGAGAACAATGAAACCCTCGTTTGGCTGAGGTTTGCCAGGCGCTGTAGATATATTGACAACGCTCAGTACCTGAAGTTTGAAGCACAGAACACCGAAGTAGGCAAACTCTTAAACTACATGATTACCAACCCTAAAAGGTTTGGACTCCACCAGTAACCGGGCATTCTCAACAGCGTACGCCTTGAGTTCCTAGTTCCCTAGTTTCTAATTTCTAGTTCCTAGTTCCTAGTTCCCTAGTTCCTAACTCCTAACCCATCATCTCCCCATAAAAAACCGACTCCGTCATCTTAGCCCATGGGCCAGCCTTGCGCTGAAAGTCCTGAATGGAGGCGTAGACTTTTTTGGCGAAGGGGTCGGAGGTGGCGTACTCTCCGATCACCTCGTCGGCGGCGATGCGGGCGGCATCGATCAGTTCTTTGGGGAAGGTGGTGATGGTTAGGCCGTCGATGGCGCGGAGTTTTTCCATGTATTCTCCGTTGCGGGCCTCCAGTTCCGAGAGGGTGTAGAGGTTGATGTAGTGGGTAGCCACTTCAAATATTTTCTGGAGGTCTTCCGGCAGCTCCTCGTACTTTTCTTTATTGACGAAGAACTCGAAGTTCGTCCCCGGTTCGTGCCAGCCTGGAGAGTAATAGTATTTCGCAATTTCGTGGAACCCCATGATGTAGTCGTGGTAGGGGCCGACCCATTCGGTAGCGTCGATGATGCCGCGTTCAAGGCCGGTGTAGAGTTCGCCGCCGGGGAGCAAAACGGGGGTTCCGCCGAGGCGTTCGAGTACACGGCCGCCGAGGCCGGGCATGCGCATTTTCAGGCCCTTAAAGTCCTCGACGGAGTCAATACGCCGGTTGAACCAGCCCCCCATTTGCACGCCGGTATTGCCACCCGCGAAAGGGACGAGGTTGTATTCTGCGTACAGCTCTCGCCAGAGTTCCATGCCGCCGCCGCTGAGGAGCCAGGCGTTCATCTGCTGGGCGTTGAGGCCGAAAGGGAAGCCCGCGAAGAACTGGGCGGCGGGTGCTTTTCCGGCCCAGTAATACGCGCAGCCGCTGCCCACTTCCGCTGCGCCCTGGCGGACGGCATCAAAGGCCTGCAGGGGCGGCACCAGTTCGCCACCGCCGTAGACGGTGATGTTCAGCCGTCCGCCAGACATCGTACGGCACATATCCGCCAGCATTTGGCAGCCTTCGCCCAGTACCGGAAAGCCAGGTGGCCAGGTGGTCACCATCTTCCAGTTGAATTGCTGGCCGCTTACGGTGGCGGCTTCGGTTTGGGCGTGGCCTTCGCCGCCGGTTAGGCGGAGGAAGAGCGGGAGGCCGATGGTGGCTGCGGCAAGGGATTTGAAGAAGGTTGGGCGGGTCATTTTTGCTGATCTGATTGGGAGGCCTGCAATTTAAGTGTTTTGGCGCGGCCGCGGGTGCAGGGTGAAGGACAAAAGCCGGGGTACCTTCCGGTTTGCTTGCGCTCAAAACGCTAACCTATTCCGCAGCCTTTGTGATGTGGCCGGTACTCAAGTTTAGGTTTTGTAACGCCCTGTCAGGCAGCGAGCTCAACAGGTAAACCCAGCAGTGGACCTGCGTGCGCGCCCCAGTATAACGCTCAACGTATCAGGTCTAACAAAGAACTAAAAATGTGACATTACAGCAAGTAAGACTCTTTATAAAGCAAGCTGCCAGGAGCAGCGCGTAACATGCCCACCACCTTTGACCTGAAATAAAACAGTTCAGAGAGGAAGGCTTCAACATTAAATATCGCTGGTTAAATATGGATAAATTTCGCTCCAATGGTTTGAGAGTTAGGGCGGGGCTCACGTTTACTATACTGGTCGCGTTCGCGGGGTGGTTGACAGGTCAATCCTTTTTCGATTTACTTTACAGTGAGACCAGCCACTACCCACGTTCGTTATCGTTAACGGTAGCTACCGATAGTCTTTACGCTGTAAAGGTCATCCCGCAAAAGGCCGTCGCGCAAAAGACCACTATGGGGTTTACCGACGTAGAAGGCAATAGCCATCAGTGGGACGTAAAGCTCGAAGTTAGGGGCAAATTTCGCCGCCAATACTGCGACCTGGCCCCCTTAAGGCTCAATCTGAATAAAAGTACCTTAGCTGATAAGAAGCTGAATACTTTTGATAAGTACCGCCTGGTCGTCCCCTGTTTTAAAACGCCTACCAGCCACGAAGAAGTGATGAAGGAATACCTGGCTTACCGAGCCTATAACATCATTTCTTCCGCCAGTTTACGTGTTCAACTACTTTCCATCACCTTTCGGGACCCGCTGGGCCATAAACCAGATCGAACCGTCCCCGCTTTCATCGTAGAGACCTACGGTGAACTCGTCGCTCGCCTTCATCATGTAGCTGCTGTAAAAACGATAGGTATCTCCCCTACTAACTATATATCCAGTGGAGAAGCGACTAACGCCCTGTTTCAGTACCTGATTGGCAACACCGATTGGGACGCCAGCCTCGCACACAACACCATTTTCCTGGAACAAGACAACGGGAAATTTATTCCCTTTGGTTACGACTTTGATTTCAGCGGATGGGTGAACGCTGCTTACGCCAAGCCCCGTAATTCTATTGGGCAGTACTCCGTTACGCAGCGGGTTTACCTTGGTTATACCCAGCCTGATAGCGTTCTGTTACCAGTCATTAAAGTTTTCTCTTCTCAAAAAGAGCGTTTGTACCACTTAATTGAAACAGCTCCAATTACCAAGCAGGAGAAACGAAGGTTGAGTAAGTACACTGATGAGTTTTTCACCCAAATGGATGCCTTGGTAAAGGCAGACCGGAAGCTTACTTCAGTCTACGAAAGATTACGTGGTAAGGAAGCCCACTTAATCTCTACCGGTATGAACCCCGACAACTTTAAAATGCCAAGGCATTAGTACACTGTAATCTAAGTTTCATTGCCTTATTGAAGAACGCCCCAAAGCCCTATCTTCGCCCTCCTAAACCAACCCTTTTTTCCCGTGGCCAACAGCGCTATCCTACTAATCCACTGCCCAGACCAGCCCGGCCTCGTCGCCCTCGTCACCGAATTCGTCCACAAAAACCGGGGCAACATCCTCGATCTCGATCAGCACGTAGACCAGGAGCTGAACCACTTCTTCATGCGGATCGAGTGGGATTTAACTGATTTCCTGATTCCGAAGGAAAAGATCAACGACTATTTCAACACCATGATTGGTGCGACCTACGAGATGCAATGGTCCTTAAAATTCACCGAACGCAAGCCACGGATGGTCCTTTTTGTAAGCAAGGCAAGTCACTGCCTCTACGACATTTTACAACGCTACGGAACGGGAGAGTACAAATGTGAAATCCCCGCCATCGTCTCCAACCACGAGCAGCTGCGCTACATCGCGGACCGTTTTGAGATTCCTTTCCACCACCTCCCGATCACCAAAGCGACCAAACCGGAGCAAGAAGCTAAGACCATTGCGTTACTGGAAGAGCTGGACGTAGACTTCGTCGTCCTCGCCCGCTACATGCAGATTCTTTCTGATGACTTTTGTGCAAACTTCAGTAACCGGATCATAAATATCCATCATTCCTTCCTCCCGGCATTTAAAGGTGCCCGCCCGTATCATAGCGCCTTCACCCGTGGCGTTAAACTCATTGGTGCCACCAGCCATTACGTTACGGCGGACCTTGACGAAGGGCCGATCATCGCGCAAGACGTAGCCCACGTGAGCCATCGGGACGGCATCAGCGACCTGAAGCGGATCGGTAAAGACGTGGAAAAACGCGTCCTCAGCCGTGCTATTTATCTTCAGCTGCAGCACCGCATCCTCCCGTTTGGTAACCGAACGGTGATTTTTAACTAGGCCTCTGGCGGATGTGCTCCATTATCTGCCGAATTAACCAACCAGCATGATCTCAGCAAAAAACATTACAAAATCTTACGGTAGCCTTCAGGTACTGAAGGGCGTAGAACTTGAAGTTGGCAAGGGTGAGATTGTAAGCATTGTGGGGAAGTCCGGTGCAGGCAAAAGTACGCTGCTACATATTCTGGGTACGCTGGACCGGCCCGATGGCGGCAACCTCAGCATCGGCGGTAAAGATGTGTTCGGGCTCTCCGACCGCCAGCTGGCCGCCTTCCGCAACAAAGAAATAGGATTTGTTTTCCAGTTTCATCACCTGCTACCGGAGTTTACGGCCCTGGAGAACGTTTGCATTCCCGCCTACATCGCCAAGACCAACCCCGTCGCCGCGCAGAAAAAAGGCATGGAGCTTCTTGCCTACCTCGGCCTAGCCGACCGTGCGGAGCACAAACCCAACCAAATGAGTGGGGGCGAGCAGCAGCGCGTCGCCGTTGCCCGCGCCCTGATCAACTCTCCCGCCGTTGTCTTCGCCGATGAGCCAACCGGAAACCTTGACTCCGGAAGCTCTGACGAACTCCACAAACTCATCTTTCAGCTGCGCGACGACTTCGGCCAGTCTTTCATCATCGTTACCCACAACGAAGAACTTGCCCGGATCAGTGACCGGAGGTTGGAGATGGTGGATGGGGTTTTGTAGTAATTTAGTAGTGTAGTTCGGTGGTAATGTAGGCTACCCCACGGCTCCTCATTATAACAATCTCACATCTGCTAAAAAGGTGCTACATTACAACGCAGTCGACGCAGCACGACTACATTACTACCACACTAAGTTACTACACTACTATAATGGTATCAACAGAAGCAGACAAGCCCACCTCTCCGGAGGTTACCCCCGGCCAGAGCATTAGCAAGTGGTTTGAGGATTTCCTGGACCTTCGGGAAGGGAGCGACCGGGCGGGAGCTACAGAATCCATCATCAACGGCAAACTCATGCGGGGCTCTAACGCCTGGATGTTGGTTTGCTCCATCATGATCGCCAGCCTTGGTCTTAACCTCAACTCGGGAGCCGTCATCATCGGGGCGATGTTGATTTCGCCGCTCATGAACCCCATCCTTGGGATAGGCCTGGCCATCGGCACCAACGATAAACTGTTGCTCTGGCTCGCCCTGAAGAACTTTGGCATCGCAATCGTTATCGCACTGATTACCAGCATTGTATACTTTGCTTTGACCCCTATCGACATCTTCACCGAAGAGATGCAAGCGCGCACTGAGCCGACCATCCTAGACGCCCTCGTCGCGGTATTCGGCGGGCTGGCGGGCATCATTTCCGTTACCCGGTTAGACAAGACAAACGCCATTCCCGGGGTAGCCATCGCCACCGCATTGATGCCACCTTTATGCGTTGCGGGCTATGGTATTGTGCTTGCTTTTTCTAACCCTGCCGAAGGCTTATCCGTCTTCTGGCGGGCGGGTTATCTCTTCTTTCTCAACTCTTTCTTCATCGCCGTGATGGCTTACATCATCATCCGGCTCCTCCGCTTTCCGTACAAGAAATACGTTAACGCAGAGGATAAACGACGCAGCCAGGTGATCATCGGTCTGGTTAGTGTGCTGATGATACTGCCGGGTGCCTTCGTACTTAAAGGTGTTATTAATAACCTACGGATGGACCACGCCGCCCGTGAGTTCACCGCCAAGTACTTCCCTACCAGTAATTCGACCTACTTATTTAATCGGGATAAGCAGGGGCAGCCACTGCTCATCTACCCCCTGAAAGACCGCTTACTGGACCGGGACAGCATCCGCTACTACAACGAGCTGCTCCGGAGTGCCCCCTATAACCTTACCGGCGCCCGCATCGTAACGGATACCAGCTTCACCGCCTCCCAGATGGCAGGTATTCAGAGTAAGCTGAATACGATGGATAACCAAACCTCCCGGCTCACCGCCGTGGAGCAACAACTTAGCTTCGTGATCACCCGGCAGGAAAAAATCAGGGAGGAGGTAAGCCCTTCTGCCGACTCCGTTCGGATGAAGGCGCTAACTACCCGTTTGCAACTTGCCTTTCCAGGCGTTGAATCCGTCTATGTTGCCGAGCATGATTTGCGCGATTCGCTTACGTTCATTCCGCTAGTCGCACTCCGCCGAAGCCGCTCCGGCAGGCGGCCTCCAGCCTCCGTGGTAATAGCTGAACGGGAGCGGCTGGATAAGTACCTCAGAAGTGAGTTAGAGGTGGACTCTATTGTACTCGTCGTGGAAGACCTTTAGGTCGGTTGCAGATTGCAGATTGCAGAAAAAAGCCAGCCTGGACGGGATGTCCAAGCTGGCTGCTGTTAAAATCTGCTGTTTAACACACTCAATAGTTCCTTAAGCAACCGCAATTTTACGGGGAGCCTTGGGCAGTGCTTCCTCACGCTTTGGCAGGGCCAGACGCAATACGCCGTCTACGTAGGTAGCGTCGATGGCATCGATGTCGATGACCTGATCGTCGAGTTGGAAACGGCGGGTAAAGTCTACCAGGCTGAATTCCCGGCGGCGGAAATTGGGCTCGGCGGTCGTTTCTGCGTTGGGCTCTGCGGTTGGGGTGGTGTAGGTGATCTCCAGGGTGCCTTCGTTGAAGGCGATGTTGAAGTTCTCCTTTGTACGGCCCGGGGCGAGCACTTCCAGCTCGAAGGCGTCTTCGGTCTCAACGATGTTTACCGCAGGGCGGTGGCCTTTGCCAAACTGGTTGGCCTTGGTCGCGTGGTCGTCAAAGAAGCGCAGGAAGTTGGAGGGCATCGGGCGGTTATAAGTGGTAAGTTTCATGGTTGGATTTGATTTAATTTTAGCATCCGGAGTTATTCACAGACGCATCTATCAAAGCAAATCGTGCACCAGTAGCAAAATTGCGTAAAAATAATGACAAAAAGTCACTATCGTTCATTCATAAGCGCCATATTGACACCCTGGGCGCGGCCGCAGGTGCGAAGTACGGTTTTAAGTCCTGGTCGAGCATTCTGAGTCGAGTCTCTTAAGGGCAGGCTGTTTGTTCTGCCGTGAGCAATCCGTAGCAACCTTACCCCCCAGCCCTTCTCCACGGGAGAGGGGGAGCCGTTGATCGCTCTGCCTTCGCTAGGCTACACGTTGCAATAATGATTAACCTAACTGATGCAGGAGTATTCGTAAAGTGTTGAAACCAAACTTGAAGCAACACTAATCCAGTGGACCGTTTCAGACGTGAGACCCGGTCTGGAAGACCTCGGGACCAGAGCCCCAAAACCTCCCCCCGCACCCGCGCACCGTCGCCCCCCAAAAACACAAAACCCGAAAGCACCAACTGGCACTTCCGGGTTTCGGTAATTTCGTAGGTTACGAAGATTACTCTTCTTCAGCAGCCGGAGCGGCCGGAGCAGCAACTGGCGCAGCAGCAGCGGCCTTAGAAGAACCACCACCACGGCGGCTACGGCGCGTTCTGCCGCCTTTCTTCTCTTTACCTGCTTTGGTGTACACGTCGTTGAAGTCAACGAATTCGATCATGGCCGTTTCAGCACCATCACCCAGGCGGAAGCCGGTCTTGATGATACGAAGGTAGCCTCCGGGGCGATCACCGACTTTCTCAGCGATGGTGCCAAAAAGCTCGGTAGTAGCTTCTTTGTTCTGGAGGTAGCTAAAGGCAACACGACGGTTGTGCATGTTGTTGGTCTTGGCCTTAGTGATGAGCGGCTCAGCGAAAACGCGGAGTGCCTTTGCTTTGGCCAGGGTCGTGTTGATACGCTTGTGTGTGATCAGCGCGATGACCATGTTGCGAAGCGTTGCTTTGCGGTGGGCACTTTTACGACCCAGGTGGTTGAATTTCTTACCGTGACGCATGTCTTGGTGGTTTTGCCGGCAACACTTTCTCGCTTATTTACACAAGTCGGGCACTTGCTGATTCGCGCTTGTTATTGCCGTTTTTGAATTGAATATTGTCCGGGTTGCGGACAGCCCTTTTCTAGGGAACTAGAAACTAGAGAACTAGTTACCTAGTTTCTAGTTCCTAATTCTCTAGTTTCTACTCTTCGTCCAGCTTATACTTGCTAAGGTCCATCCCGAAGGTCAGGCCCTTTTCAACGAGCAGCTCTTCGATTTCCACGAGAGACTTCTTACCGAAGTTGCGGAACTTGAGCAGTTCGTGCGTATCGTAACGAACCAGTTCGCCGAGGCTATTGATCTTGGCTGCTTTGAGACAGTTGTAAGCACGTACAGATAGATCGAGGTCTTCGAGGCTGGTTTTGAGCAGCTTGCGCATGTGCAGGATGTGCTCGTCAACGATGGTTTCCTCACGGGTGCCGCTGCTCTGGAATTCGATGGCTTCGTTGGTGATCAATACCAGGTGCTGGATCATGATGTTCGCAGCTTCACGAACGGCATCTTCCGGGTGGATGGTACCGTCAGTCTTAACGTCGAGTACGAGGTTTTCGTAGTCCGTACGCTGGCCTACACGGGTGTTCTCCACGCGGTAAGCAACGTTCTTGATCGGCGTGTAGATGGCATCCACGGGAATTACGCCGATGGGGGCGTTCTTCGGGAGGTTGTCATCAGCGGGCACGTAACCGTGGCCCTTGGTGACAGTAAGTTCAACTTCGAGGTTAACGAACTGCTCCATGGTACAGAGCAGCAGCTCTGGGTTCATGATCTTAAATACGTTGGTATGCTCGTCGATATCACCGGCAGTGAATTGGTCCTTACCACTGATGGTCAGGAAGATTTTCTCTTCCGCTTCTTCGTTGTCGCTCTGAATGACCTTCTTCAGCCGCACCTGCTTGAGGTTAAGGATGATTTCAACTACGTCCTCAGTAACACCTCGGATGGTAGAGAACTCGTGGTCAACGCCAGCAATGCGAACAGCGGAGATGGCGTAGCCTTCGAGGCTGCTAAGCAGAACGCGACGCAGGGAGTTGCCGATGGTCTGGCCGAAACCGGGTTCCAGGGGCTTGAATTCGAAAGTGCCCTGGAAGTCGTCCGACTTTTGCATCGTGATCTTGTCCGGCGTCTGGAAGTTCAGAATACTGCTCATATAGAATTTTGATTCTCTGGAGTGATGTGTCATCATGTTGGTGCAGAAAAACACCTAGATGCAAACACCTGGATATTAAATTAGTTTGCCCCAGCGGGCCCGGAGGCCGGCTGGGGACGGGATGGCGGTCGGAAGGGGGAGGGAAGACGCGCCACCCAGGGGGGCTCTTTCGCCCGCCTGGTCAATAAAGACCGGCGGGCGAAAAAGTAAAGATCACCTTACTTAGAGTAAAGTTCTACGATCAACTGGGTGTTGATCTTCTCCGGGATGGCTTCGCGCTCGGGGTAAGCGAGGAAAGTTCCCTCCATCTTCTCGGAGTCAAAGGAAAGCCAGCCGTAGTTACGGACATCGCTCTTACCGCCAACGGAGTCACGGATGACTTCGAGGCCCTGAGATTTGTTACGAACAGAGACCACATCTCCGGCACGAAGCTGGGTAGATGGTACGTTGTTCAAACGGCCGTTCACCATGATGTGACGGTGAGAGACGAGCTGACGGGCAGCGCGGCGGGTTGGGGCGAGGCCCAAACGGAACACCACGTTGTCCAAACGAGCTTCAAGCAGCTGAAGCAGAACTTCACCCGTGACACCACGGCTGGAGGCAGCTTTCTTGAACAGGTTCAGGAACTGACGCTCGAGTACACCGTAGGTAAACTTAGCAATCTGCTTCTGCGTGAGCTGAAGTTTGTAATCAGAAGGTTGGCGGCGCTTACCACGGGTGTTACCGTGCTGACCGGGCTTGTACTTCTTCTTTTCGAAGGCACGGCTGTAACCGAAGATCGGTTCGCCGAGAGCGCGGGCTTTTTTCGCCTTAGGACCAGTATATCTAGCCATAGTGACTTGGAGTCTTTAGCTCTCCATCATCCTTAAGCTGAGGCGGATGAGCGGGAGAATTAATGTTAGGAGGAGGAAGTGGTATTAGACGCGACGACGCTTTGGAGGGCGGCAGCCATTGTGGGGCATCGGGGTTACGTCTTTGATCTTGCTGACACGAATGCCTGCACCATCAAGGGCACGGATCGCAGCCTCGCGGCCGGCACCGGGGCCTTTAACGTAAACCTCCACCACACGAAGGCCGAGTTCGTAAGCTTCACGAGCAGCATTGCCGGAGGCAACCTGGGCAGCGTAAGGCGTAGATTTCTTAGAACCACGGAATTTCTCCTTACCAGCGGTTCCCCAGCTGATAACATCACCTTTTTTATTGGTGATGGTGATGATGATGTTGTTGAAGGAAGCCTGGATGTATGCCAGACCTTCGTTCTCCACCTTGACGCTTTTCTTCTTGGCCGTACGGCCACTACTAGCTGGTCTCTTCGCCATTACTTAGTTACTTTTTTCTTGTTCGCTACTGTCTTACGCTTACCCTTACGTGTGCGGGCGTTGGTCTGCGTGCGCTGTCCGCGCAGTGGCAGACCCTTACGGTGACGGAGGCCGCGGAAGCAGCCAATGTCCATAAGACGCTTGATATTCGTTTGTACTTCCGTGCGGAGATCACCTTCTACCCGGTACTCATTCGTGATGAGGTTAGAGATGGTTTTGATGTTCTCGTCCGTCCAGTCCACAACTTTAGTGTTGTGGTCTACGCCGGCCGCGTCCAAAATTTCCGCTGAGCGGGTCGGGCCTACGCCAAAGACGTAAGTCAGACTAATAATACCGCGCTTGTTCCGCGGCAGATCTACACCTGCAATTCGTGCCATAATTATACTAGCTTAACTTAGCCCTGACGTTGCTTGAACTTAGGGTTCTTCTTATTAATAACGTACACTTTGCCCTTACGGCGGACGATCTTACAATCGACGGAACGCTTTTTGACGGATGGTCTAACTTTCATAACTGAAAAGTTTAATTTGTTGCTCAAAGACAAGCCCTAAACAACCTCTTTATTTGTAGCGGTAAGTGATGCGCCCACGACTCAGGTCGTACGGGCTCATTTCAACAGCTACCTTATCGCCAGGAAGGATTTTGATGTAGTGCATCCGCATCTTTCCGGAGATCGTAGCTTTGATTTCGTGGTCGTTTTCCAGCCGTACGCGAAACATTGCGTTGGATAAGGCTTCTTCGATCACGCCATCCTGCTTAATGAGGTTTTTTTTGGACATGTTTTTAATTTCGGAGGGCAAAGGTAGTCTTTTCTTTCTACTCACCCAAGTGTTTGTGAAAATTGTTTCACTAAGTAAAGGTTTGAGGTGCGGAAGTGGTTGAGCATAAGGGAGTTTGGAGTCGGGAATTTGGAGTCGCTACCGCATATTGTAGTAATGTAGTAGTGTA
>CAYWMW010000131.1:0-1252 GCA_964458975.1 uncultured Lewinella sp.
AATATTAAGTTTACACTATCAACATAGAAAGTGTCTGCAATACTGAAGAATGGAGTTCCAGTATCTAGCGCGTATACAGGTAAAGCAAGCTCAGGTACTGAATCAATTTCTTGTGCATTTAAGATAGCGAAAAAGCCTATCAAGAAGCTTATTATTAGCAGGCGAATCATAGAGCATCAGTTATGGAACACGTTTATTTAGAAATAATTTTATTTCTTCACAAATCTTTTTACAACTCTGTTCCCTCCTGAAATCAAGGACACGAAATAAACGCCACTATTTAGTTTCGCTACCAAAATCTGTGCGGTTTTGTTGAATTGCTTGTTGAGCGGGTAAAGATAGCTTAATCATGATTGAGCTCCCCACAAATCCCCTACCTTCGCCCCCATGTTAGCAAAACGCATCATCCCCTGCCTGGACATCAAAGACGGCCGTACCGTAAAGGGCGTAAATTTCGTCAACCTGCGCGACGCGGGCGACCCCGTGGAGCTGGGGGCGAAGTACTCGCTCGCGGGCGCGGACGAGCTGGTATTTCTGGACATCACCGCCACGAACGAGCGCCGCAAAACCCTCTCTGACCTGGCGCGCGACATCGCCCGCCACCTCAACATCCCCTTCACCATCGGCGGCGGGATCAAGCACATCGACGATGTGGACGTGCTGCTGAACGCGGGGGCGGATAAGGTGAGCATTAACTCCGCCGCAGTGAGGCGGCCCGAGCTGATTGATGAGTTGGCCTACGCTTTCGGCAATCAGTTTGTCGTGGTGGCTGTAGATGCGAAGAACGTAGGCGGCGAATGGTTCGTCCACCTCAACGGTGGGCGGATCAAGACGGAGCATAAGCTCTTCGACTGGGCCAGGGAGGCCCAGGAACGCGGCGCTGGCGAGATCCTCTTCACCAGCATGGACCACGACGGCACCAAGGCCGGCTTCGCCAATGAAGCCCTGGCTAAAATGAGTGACCTGCTCAGCATCCCGATCATCGCCAGCGGTGGCGCGGGGAATAAGGAGCACTTCTCCGAGGTGTTTACGGAAGGTAAGGCCGATGCGGGGCTGGCGGCCAGTATCTTCCACTTCGGAGAGGTGGGCATTAAGGAATTGAAGGATTATTTGTTGGAGCAGCGGATTCCGGTGCGGCCGGTGTAAGGAGTAAAGGTGGAAAGGTTAAAGGAGGAAAGAATTAAAGGGAGACACGGCTCACCCTTACCCCCTTATTCCTTTACCCTTTACTTTGCACCTGCGGCCGCGCCCT
>CAYWMW010000131.1:1352-11499 GCA_964458975.1 uncultured Lewinella sp.
ACTCGGCCGACGAGCCAAGCTACGCAAGGCTCGGCGGACGAGCTACTCATCCTCAGAAGGCAGCGTAACCAGTATTTCCTCCACGCGCCGCTTGGTGAGTGACATGACGCGGAAGCGGTAGACGCCGCAGTGGATCTCCTGCTCCTCTTCGGGGAACTGGCCGAGTATTTCGAGGAGCAGGCCGGCGAGGGATTCGGCTTCACCTTTCTCGTCGTCGAAGGTGTTGGTGGGCAGGTCCAGGATGCGGCAGGCATCGTTGAGGAGGGTTTTGCCGTCGAAGACGAAGTTCTGGTCGTCGATCTGCTCGAAGATAATTTCGTCGCCCTCGTCAAACTCGTCGTGAATATCTCCGATGACTTCTTCGAGTACGTCCTCCAGAGTGACGATGCCTTCGGTACCGCCGTATTCATCAACGACGATGGCGAGGTGCATTTTCTGCTGCTGAAACTCCTTGAGCAGGTCGCTGACCTTTTTGTTTTCCGGGACGTAGAGCACCTCCGGCCGGACGAGGACGGACCAGTTGAACTCCGGCCCTTCGTGCCGGTAACCGAGCAAGTCTTTAACGTAAAGAACCCCCCTCACCTTATCGAAGTCTTCCTCGAAAACGGGAATGCGGCTGTAGCCGTGCTCCCGAATTACGGCCAGTAATTTGTGGTAATCTATTTTCTGATCAGCGGCAATCACATCTCCCCGCGAGCGCATCACCTGGCGGACGGTCACGTTGGCGAACTGTACGATGCGCTTCAGGATGTCGATGTCTTGCCGGGGGCCTTCTTCTCCGTTTTCTTCGTTGTTTACCGTTAGCTCGATGGCTTCGTCAATCTCTTCCTGGCTGGCGGCTGCGGAGTCGATGCTGTGGTTTTCCAGTCTTTTTTCCACTACTGAAGCGCCGCTCACCAGCAGGAAAGCGAGGGGTTTGAAGAGGCTCATCATCGTCCGGATCGGGCGGGCCATCAGGGTGGCGAGCTTAAGCTTATTGTAGCGGGCGTAGACCTTGGGGGCCACTTCGCCAAAAAGAACGAGGAGGAAGGTTACCCCAACCACCGTGATACTGAACCTGACAACCAAGGCACCCAGTTCGGCGGAAAAGAAAGTAGCCCAGTTGTAATCCTCCTGCAGTGCTTCGAGCCAGGCCACAAAAATCCCGTCGGGGAATAAAGCCTGGAGCAACAGCGTCGAAATCAGGACGATCGCAATGTTGATGAAGTTGTTGGCAATCAGTATGGTCGCCAGAAGTCTCCTCGGTTTATCCCGAAAAGAAAGGATCAATCGGTTTGCCGGGCTTTCCTTGCTCTCGATCTCTTCGTAATCATTAGGGGTTAGCGAAAAGAAGGCGACTTCCGATCCGGAGATCAGCCCCGACAAAAAAAGCAAAACGATAATGGCCAGCACACCAAGCCCCAGCCCCGTGCTGCTGACGAGCAAGAAGAGATCGGGTAAGTACAAATAAAATGGGTCGGAGACGTCCAACAAGAGGCTTACTGATTAATAAGGCAAAGATAGGGTTTGCCCCGTAAGACTGCTTGGGGGTATTTTCTCACGGCGTCCTTAAATCATTTCTATCCAGTTCAGCAGCGGTTGCAGGTAACCTGAACGCTGAACTCTAAACGCTAAAACGGCAGGTCTTCTCCGTCGTCAGTACCAGCCGCAGTAGCGGCTGGGGCGGCAGCCGTTGAGGCGGGAGCCGCAGCCGTAGGGCTTTTGGGTGGCGGAGCGGCCATGGTGGAGGCTGGCTCCTCGCTTGGCATATAGTTGCCGCCGCCAGTACGGGAAGCCGTTGGCATCATGCGGTAGTAGCTGCCTACCACCTCGGTGGTCTTGCGGTTGTTTCCGTCTTTATCCTGCCATTTGCGGTGGGTCAGTTTTCCTTCCAGGTAAATAAGACTACCTTTTTTCAGGTATTCCTGGGCGCGTTCCGCCAGGGTTCGCCACACTACAACGTCGTGCCATTCGGTTTGCTCCTGCCATTCACCGGCTTTGTCCCGGTATTTTTCTGAGGTAGCCAGGCCAAATTTGGCGACCATTGCGCCGTTTTCCAGGGTACGAACTTCAGGCTCCGCTCCGAGGCGGCCAACGAGGGTTACTTTATTGATCATTAATAGTGAATTAAAGTTGTGGTTAAAGGACGCAAACCAAATTGTCGCTTTTTTGGCCCCCTAGCCCCCCAAAGGGGGAACAAAAAGCGACAATTTGGTTTGCGCCCTGGGTTAAAACAGGTCTAAAAGTAAGCTTTTCTCCGCTAAGTACCGGGTGATAACGCGGGGAAAAGCATATTTTTTAAACATTTTGTTTTTTAAAATAGTTTTACCCTTTATTTTTACCGGCATCTCCGGCCAGGTAAAATGATGAAAGACGGTGATGATCGTCTGGTGGGTGAGCTGGTGTTTTGCCGGAGCGCTTCGCTTTATGAACCCTAACTCCCCTGCGGGCAGCCAGTCTGGCCAGTTGTTTTCGAGTGCCAGATCGCTTGTTTCCATCTCCGGTTTTTCGGTTTCCACTAAGGGGAACTGGTACAGACTCTGCCAGATGTCTTTCGCGGATCGTTGTTCGATGACCGTTCGCTCTTTATCGTCGGCCAAAACGAGGAAGTGAAAATAGCGTGTGCGCCGCTTTAGCTTCTTCTCCTTCACCGGGAGGTCATAGACAGTTCCGGCGGCAAGTGCCCCGCATTTTTCCGCAAGCGGGCAGGTTCCGCAGGCTGCTCTTTTGGGCGTACAGACCAGCGCGCCAAAGTCCATGATGGCCTGGTTGAAAAGGCGGGCTTCGGCCTCGCCCATTGCCAAGTCTACAAGCTCTTGGTAGTGCTTGCGTCCTTTGCCGGTATCAATGGGGAAAGCATCGTTGTGAAAGCGGGCCAGAATGCGAAAAACATTGCCATCCAGCACCGCAACCTGCCGGCCGAAGGCGAAGGAAGCAATGGCCGCTGCGGTATACGGGCCAACCCCCGGTAGGGCCAGGAGCCCGTTGTAGGTATCCGGGAATCTGCCATCATTACCCGCCGCCACCATCCGGGCGGCCTTCAGTAGGTTTCTGGCGCGCGAGTAGTAACCAAGGCCCTCCCAAAGCTTCATCACCGCCTCATCTTCTGCGGCGGCCAGGTCAATGACCGTAGGGTAGGCAGCTACAAAGCGCTCGAAATACGGTAATCCCTGCTCCACTCGTGTTTGCTGAAGGATGATTTCACTCAGCCAAATCCGGTAAGGGTCAGCAATTGCTTTCCAGGGCATCGGCCGGCGGGCAGGCTCATACCAGTTTAGCAAAGCATCGCGAAAAAAAGCATCGGTTTCAGCATCTAGCATTCGGCAAAGTTGACAAAAAAATAGCCACGGCTAAACAGCCGTGGCGTAATCATTAGATTAATTTGAGAAACAATTGAACAACACTATAAATTATGACGTCTCACGAAGCTTACCGTACTGGCGGGCGATCTGAGACTTCAGGTCTTTACGGGCAAAGAAAATCCGGCTCTTCACCGTACCGAGCGGTAGGCCAAGGTGATCGGCAATTTCCTGATACTTAAAGCCCTGGTAGTGCATCATAAAAGGAATTCTGGTGCTGTCGTCCAGCAGCTCAATCATATCTTTCAACTCCCGAATCAGAATGTTGCTGTCCGCAGCATTCTCGATGGAATTACGGCCGGAGTTAATGTAATACAGGTTGTCCGTATTGTCCATTATGGTGTTGGCCTTCACCTTCTTACGGTAGTTGTTGATGAAGATGTTCTTCATGATCGTGAAGAGCCAGGCCTTCAGGTTCGTTCCGGGGCGAAACTTGTCCCGGTTAGACATTGCCCGAAAGGCTGTCTCTTGGTAAAGGTCTTTTGCGTCTTCCGAATTTTTCGTCAACTTGTAAGCGAAAGAATTCAGTAAAGTGGTGAGTCGGCTAAATTCGCCGTTAAACTCTCTTGGTGACATGGCTTTCATTCGTAGTGATTTTTGGTTGTATTAGCTTTTTGACACTCCAAAGTTAAGGGCAAGCCCAGATAAGTACAAATAAAATCTATATCCGTATTCCTCTTTTCATACCTTTAAGATCGTGCCAGATGTTCGGTCAGCACCGCATGAATGCTTGTTTCAGGACAACAAACAATAGAAATACTTTGAAATGATAGTATTTTCAGTAAAAAATGAAAGTTAAGATGTGCACTTAGTCCACAATCAGTCTGATAACAAGAATGCCGACGAAGAAAATAGCGCAAAAAAAATTCCTCTTTTCATGCTATTTTAAGACGCTCAGGCACTTAGCTCGCCTGTTGCGCGCCATAAAATCAGAAATTTCTATGTTGATTTAGTGGGCGCGGCCGCTGGTGCAAAGTGAGTTTTTGGCACGGGTAAGACTGAAGAAGCACTGCTCCCGGGGCCGTAAAACTCAAACACTCCAGCGGTATTCTCCATTCAACGCTGCGCCCGGGCAACAAAGAACATCGCCGCAGCGAAGAAGATAATGTTCGGCATCCACATACCCAGGTAAACAGGAATGGCCGGGCTTGAGGTAATCGTGGAAGCAAAGCGGCTAATAAAGACAAACAAAGCGCCGATGAAAATACCCAGGGCCAACTGTACGCCCATTCCTCCCCGGGTCTTACGCCCGGCAACCGCCACCCCAATGAGGGTAAGGATGAAAATAGTGAAGGGCTCCGCCGTTCGCCTCGCCAGCTCTACTTCGTAACGCCGGGTATTGCCCGCCCCCCGTTCGCGCTGCTTACGCAAATAACCGAGCAACTCCGGCGTACTCATGGCCGACTGCTGATTGCCGTATTCCACAAAGTCTACCGGGTTTAGGTTTAGAATAGTGTCCAGCGTATTTCTCCCCCCAAGCTGCAGCGTTTCGTATTCACCATCAAACGTTCGTATTTCGTAGTTAGACAGTTGCCAAAAGGAGGTATCCCCGTGTATGTACCGGGCAGAACGGGCCTTAGTCAGGCTGGTTAGCTTGTTCTCCTCAAAGTACTCAATCCGGAAATTTCGTGCGCTACTGTCCCGCTTACTAAAGTGCGTCATGAAAACCTTAGTATTGGGAGCTACGAACATGTGGACGTTCTGCGTCTTTCCAACGTCCCGGTTTCTATTAAAGTAGACCCGCTCCAGGTTTGTACGGTGCGCATTCCCCTGCGGTATCACGTAATGAATACCAACCAGGTAAAGCAAGGAGAGAAAGGTCGCCGAAACCAAATAAGGCCTCAAAAAGCGCCAAAAGCTAACCCCTGCATTCAGGATGCTGATGATCTCCGAGTTGTTCGCCATCCGCCCGGTGAAGAAGATCACCGCGATCAGCGTAAGCATCGGCCACAACAAGCCAAGGATGAACAGCAAAAAAGTAGGAAAATACTCAAAAGCGATCTCCATCTTACTGATGTCACTCTCGATGAAACGCTCAATCTTCTCACTAAAATCAATGATTAAACTCACCATAGAGAAGATCAGCACCGTGAAGAAGAAGGTGCGGAGAAATTTCCCAATGATGTACCAGTCAAGTTTCTTTAGCATAAGCGAGGCGCAAAAGTAAGCCCTTCTACTGTATAGACGTACTCCGGGGCAGAAACGTTGCTTACCTAAAATAGAGAGGGGCTGTGCTCACCGTTGAGCACAGCCCCTCCTTCCGGGATAAAGTCTAACTTAATTTTTGACCACCCGGCGCACCGCACCATCAATCCGTAGCAGGTAAACTCCTGAAGGAAGCGTAGCGGTGTTCAGGGCTGCAGACTTAGCCGCTCCGGCCACCTTACGGCGCTGAAGCAGGCGGCCATTCAGGTCGAACAGCTCCAGGCTAACGTCCCGGTTAATGGCTACATCCCAGCGGATGCTCAGGTCATCAGCAACGGGGTTGGGGAATACCCGCAAGCCAGCGTCCAGTACGCTTTCGTTCCGGTTAGAGACCAACGCACCATCAAAGATGAGCACGTCGTGGTACGCCACGGATAGGTAGCCACCGTCTGGTGTGGTAACCACGTATCCGAAGTCATCCGTTTCCGCATCCGCATCGGTGCTTTCGTAGAAGAGGCCCAGGCCGTTGATGTCCGCCTGGCGGAAAGTATCACCTACCATCAGCTCATTTCCGTAGAGTAACAGACGACCGGCGTCCGGCAGGTCCGTAAGCCTGTAAGTCACCTCTGCGTTGCTAAATGCGTCACTGGAAGTACTAAGTTTCTCCTTCAGGATCACAGCACGTTCCAGAGGAGGAACTTCCGTAGCCGTATTGTTGACCCGGCTCAGCACGGAAGCATTCACGTCAGCACAGAACTCAATGTCCCAGCTAACGATGGAGCCCGCACCGTTTCCGGTTTCACTGACGCCAACTTCCAGTACCCATTCACCGAAGGTATCCTCTCCGTTAAAGTCCGCCAGGGATCCTTTCGGGATGAATACGCGCTCGTCGTCTGGCGGGCAGGCAACCTCTATCGGCGCATCGTCGTCAAAGCCAAGGTCAAGGCGGTTGGTGGAGAAACACTTCTCTTCGTAGAGTGTCACCCTTGTTCCCGCCGGGCTAACAAGGGTTACCGTAAGCAGGGACACGAAGTTGAAGCGTATGTTGATGTTCGGCAGGTTCACATCACTGATCGAACCTGACTCTTCGATGAAGAGTGCTGAAGTCTTTACGTAAGACGGGCCGCTACCGGGCAGCGATATATCGTCTGTTTGCTGGTAAGGAGCACAGGCACTGTTGACCGTCCGGAAGCTGTTCGGAGCCGTCCAGGCACCCGGGCCACAAATATTGACCGGCCGGATACGCCAGAAGTACAGCGTATTCGATGCGAAGAACTCAGCGGGCAGGTAATCCGTATTCGTCAGGCCTTCGGAGCGTTCAAATAGAGAAGCTTCGCTGAAGGTTGGGGAGGTAGCGATTTCAATTTCGTAGGTATCGGCGTTTACCGCCTCGGTCCAGTCAAAGGTAGTGGCCAGAATAATTCCGGTTGTGCCTTCAGCGGGGGCCATGGTGGCCAGGTCGCTGTAGTCATTGTCCGTAACGTCCAGCAGGATGGTACGGCGGGCGGTGTCCTGCCCTTCGGCAACGGCGACAACGGTAAGCTCCAGCGGGCCGGAGTAGCGAACGTCGTTTAGGTCCACCAGCAAGCTGCCGGTACTGCCAGGCATCAATGTTTCTTCACTGAATTCAGCCGTAGCTCCTTCGGGCAGGTTTTCCGTATCAACGGAGAAGGATATCGGAGCGGCAAAGTCAAGAATACTACCCGTATTCAGGCCGATGCTCAATACATCCGGAAGGCAGACCTCGTCGAAACGGATGGAGGTCTCCAGCGTAAAGGAGGGTACTTCAGGAACTAACACGCTGAAGTTAGTGCTATTCACGTTCAGGAAGATGTTATCGGCGGCTTCCACCATAATACGTCCCTCCGTAGTAAGTACACCTTCAGGAACAGTAACGAAAGCACTGCCGATGTTGGGTGCGTTTTCTGCGAGTACTACGTCAAAACTGTCGCCTCCGTCGGTAGACATCAGGATGTTTACCCGCTTACAGTTTACCGGAGCCTGATCGGTGTTGGCTACGTCCCAGGTGATTTCGCGGTATTCCCCTACCCGGAAGCTTTCACCTTCGGGGTTGTTCACTACGAAAGGCCCGGCATCCGCCGTGGTTTTAAATTTGACTTCTTCCCAGTCTACGCCACCGGCCTGTGCGTTGTTGTCGCGTGCCGTAAGGCGGAAGGTCATTTCACGGGTATAGGTTGGCAACACTTCCGCCAGACTCTGAACATTGTCAACGATGCGGGAGAGGTTAGGGAAGTAACGTACGTTGCCGTCGGGGAGCGGGAAGAGGGAACGGAATAAAGGCGCATTGCCTTCAGGGTCACGAATGTCTGAGGCAGGGCCGAGGTCAAACTGCTCCCAGTTGTAGGTTAGTTCATCTCCGTTCACATCCGTCGCTTCGCCTTCCAGGCGGAAGGGGGTACTTACCGGAATGGTAAAGTCATCTGTGTAGTCAATACTTACTTCGGGGGTGAAGTTGTCCGTTTCTACGATGGTAGCACAGTCGGCAGCGCCAGTAACCTGGGTGAAGGTCAGAAACTGCTCCAGGCTACCTACGTGGTAATAAGCCTGTTCTCCGCCAATGTTCTGGTTTCCACAAGCACCGGCGTAAGACATAATGGTGGTTCCGGAGCCGGGCTCCAGGGCCGTTCCGCCAGCCCGCTGGTTATCGCTACCGGGGCAGTTGTTCCAGCTGTGGCTCACGGCAAACTGGTGAGCAATCTCGTGCGTCATAATCCGTAGTGCGGCACCAACCAGCGAGCCACCCACACAGGTAACACCACGGGTCTTGCCGCCGTCGTTACAGGCCCGGCCGCTTACTACACCACCCACGTCAGAACACCTGCCGGTGAGGATGTGGCCGAGGTCATAAGCAGAAAGCGGAACGCCAGCACTATTAAAGGCAGGAAGTACCTGCCCCAGCAGCGCACCACCCATGTCTGAGCTCGTGTAGGGGTCCGTTGCGGCATCCACAAAGATCAGGGTATCAAGTATGTTCAACTCCATCCGGATACCGATCTCATTCTCGAACACGGCGTTGATCGTGTTAGCTACCGTATTGAAGGCTTCGCGTACGGCTGCTTTAGTACCACCGACGCGCTGCGCAAACTCTCCTGTATTAGTAATGATCAGGTCATAGAGGCGAAGTTCCCGCGCTTCGTTCCCGGCCTTTAAACCGTTTCCTGCACCTGCGACCGCGCCCAACTCCAACATTTCTTCCGTGAGTTCCAGCCCGGCGTAGTCGGGCATATTGTTGTCGTCGTAGCCACAAGACATTTCGCCTTCGTTCTCTGCCACCATGGCGGCAAAGTCGCTGTAGTTAGACACTCGGTAAACACCGTCGTTAGCCTCCGTAGGCTCAATCACGAAGTAGCCATCGGGGCCACGAAGCACCGCAGACATCTTACTCGGCGAGGTAGCAATACGGCCACCGCCCCAGGGGCCAGCAACGCGGTAGCCACCCAGTTCAGCGTCGTCCATCATCGGGCTATTGTAGACCGTAAAGTCAGCAAATTCACCTCCCGGAAGCGGCAGACGCACCGTAGTAGTGCTCTTAATACCCTGAAATTCGGCGGGCGCATGTTTAAGTTCGTTGCGCAGTAAAGACAGATCAACCGTTACGGTCTTAATGTCCTGAATGTCCGCAGAAACAGCTACGGAGCCGTTGAACTGGAAAGGGGAAGTCTGGGCCGTAAGGCCGAGCGTGGCAAATAAGGCCAATGAGAGAGATAGCAGTCTGATCATAAGTGGGTTTATACTTGGTGGACAAAGATAAGTTATCTAAGCAAGACAAAAGCGTCGTGAAGATTGCGTACTTAACTATTAGCTGACCGAAGAAGAGAAACCTTATAGATTTACCGCCCCATAAAGTTCTCTACGGTTTACACAAATCATGTTTTACGGCATGACTATTTAGGCATTAATACTCTTGAGAAGAACACAGAAATAAAACTTTAGTTTGGCAAAAACTTGCATCGTAAGGGAGGGGGGGGCTTATATTTGTTCAAACTATTGGTAACATCAATGTTTTAAACCTTTTCTTTCATTAAAAACCTAGATAATATGGTACGTTTTATTATTCGTTCTCTCGTAGTTGCAAGTTGTTGTGCGCTTCTCTGCGGGTGCATCCAAGATGCTCCAGAGGACTTACAACCAAAAGAAGATAACCTCGACCTCAGCAACCTCGACCTCAGCAATCTTAACCTTAGTGGTCTTAACCTTGGCCTTGATCAAACTTTTGATTTTGGCCACGATGATCGTAAAAAGCTTGGATTGCTATCTCGCGAATGACCTTTTTGAGGATGGCGGAGATAAGATTGGTTCAGTAGAAATGACGACAAGTGGTTACCGCACGATACTACATATCGATGGTGGTGACTTTTCTAGTGGTTTCGAGAAAAAGGGAGGATGCAATGAAGACGGTTGGACTACCGTAGGCAAGGGCAATTGTTTAACCCGAAATTGCGTGGTTCGGCGATTAGAGCAGGCCTACGAAGATGCCGGTGATCTAAGTGTTGGTCAATGTGTCGATACGCGCACGGAACGTAGAGTCGGTGGCGCAAGAGTTTGCTGGCGAGTCGTAGAAGACTGCTAAAATTCAGTTACTTTCTGCGACTATAGTAGCCTCGGCTACCAGAGGTGAAATTTTCGTTGCGACAATTTTCGTC
>CAYWMW010000132.1:0-2658 GCA_964458975.1 uncultured Lewinella sp.
AAAACTGCTAGATTCCGCAACTTTAAGTATTTTAACCTGCGGAATCGTGTGATTTATCGTTTGGGCTAATCATTTTTGTAAAGGATTACAGTTTCCTGCACGAAAAAATTAGAAGATTTGATTGTAAATAGCGGGCTTTTGGACGCTTCCAGGCTTTAAAGTTGCGGAATCTTCGTATATTTGAACTTACCGCAACCTAATATGATAGCAAGAGAACAGGAACAAAAGGTATTACTAGAAGCTCAGGCTTCACCGGAAGCGGAACTGGTATCCGTTATCGGACGCTGGCGGGTGGGGAAAACTTATCTTGTGGATGAAACTTATGGAAGTGATATCGACTACTCGCTTACAGGAGCGCAATACGCTAATAAGAACATCCAGCTCTCCAACTTTGTAGTCCAGTTAGAACAGTTGACAGGCAAGAATTGGACAGGGCCATTGCCAAGAAACTGGGTGTTCGCGTTCAATGAACTAGCGAAAGCACTAGAAAATAGGAAAAAAGAAAAAGGCAGCAAGGTGATTGTTTTTTTTGATGAACTGCCCTGGTTAGCTTCAAAGCGCTCCGGGTTCATGGAGGGCTTCAACTGGTTTTGGAATAGTTGGGCATCGAAGCAAAAAATATTGGTTGTCATTTGTGGTTCTGCGGCCTCTTGGATGATCCGAAAGATTGTACAAAATAAAGGAGGGTTACACAACAGAATAACTAGGCGCATTAACGTTAAACCATTCAACTTGGCGGAAACGGAGGAGTTTCTGAAAAGCCGTTCGGTGACGTTGGGGCGCCGACAGATTTTGGACATATACATGACCATGGGAGGGGTGCCGCATTACCTGAACCAAGTGGTAAAAGGGTGGAGCTCGGTACAGTCCATCGAAAAGATATGCTTCTCTCCCAACGGTTTTCTTCGCGACGAATTCGATCAACTTTACCCTGCCTTATTTGAGAATTCGGAAAAACACATTACCGTCGTACGCGAATTGGCAAAGCACCATTATGGCTTGGACCGTAGTAAGCTTCAGGCAGCAATGGGCTTAAAAGATGGCGGAGGGGTTTCCAAGGTTCTGACGGAATTGGAACAGTCTGGCTTTATTCAATCCGTTCCGGCCCTGGATAAAAAGAAGAAGAAAAAAATATTTCGGCTCATCGATGAATACAGTTTGTTCTACCTAAGATTTATTGAGCCTAATAAGAATAGTGGTTCAAGCAACTGGGCGGCCATTAGCCAGACCCAGGCTTTCAAGAGTTGGTGCGGATATGCTTTTGAAAACATCGGGCTGAAACATGTTGCGCAAATAAAAAACAGCCTTGGAATCTTAGGTATTCGTACAAGAAACTCGGCTTTTCACCATAGTGGAAATAAAGATTACAGGGGAGTACAAATTGATCTCATTATAGACCGGCCGGACCAAGTGGTTAATCTCTGCGAGTTTAAATTCTATGACAATGAGATCGTGTTGACAAAAGATGACGAAGCTCTTTTTGCTACTCGTAAAGCGTCGTTTTTACACTTTTCTGGCACGAAGAAGTATCCCTATTGGACGCTAATCAGTTTAAGAGGACTCAAGGAGAACCAATATAGTTTAGGCACTGTTGACCAAAGTTTAACGGCCGATGTGTTCTTTGGTGAGGCTAAACTTGCATTCCGCTAACGCCGCCGCTTACGCTTCCCCACCGCATGCTTCCGCAACCGTGTACCCTCACTACCAACGTACAACCACTGGCCGTCATAAAAGTCCACCGCCTCAAACTGGGTAGGCCAAAACCAACTCAGGTTCCGGCGGCGAACTTTGCCGCGCAGGAATCGTCCTTCGGGGGCATCGGTGATTGAAATCAGGGAGGCTGCGCCGGAGGGCCAAAAACCTGCCAGGAATTTGAAGTTGTAGGCCGTCAGCACCAGCTCACCTCGTTCGGGGTCAAAGGCGGCGGCGGTGACGACGCGGCGGGGCAGGCGGAGGCTGTCCACCAGCTCGGCTACGTACCGGCCGGGCGTTGCGGGTAACCGAAAATGATAGGTTATGAACTTGCCCTTACCAAAAAGCTGGTCTTTGGTGAAAAGGTGGAGCGTATCGTTGTTCCAGATCATGGCCTCGCAGTCGTAGTTGTTGGGTTGGTTTCGCCCGCCGCCGTTCTGGCCGGGGTAGGTGAAGACGATGGAATCCGTACCCTGCTTAGCGGGGTTATAGCGGAAGATACGCTGATCGGTTCTGCGGCCAGTGTTGTTCCCGAAGTCGCCGAGGTAGCGGTTGCCTTTATCATCGTGGGTGATGTCTTCGTAATCGAATGCTGTGGCGGAGAGGGTATCGCTGCGGATGATGGTCCCGCGCTGATCGGTCGTGAAGGTGTACGGCCCGTCTCCACTGTCGTTGTGCCAGGTGAATTCACCTTCATTAATAACGAGGCCCGACGCTTCCTTCAGGGCAGCGGGCAGACGAATAGTTTTAGGCGGCGCGTTGGTACCGCAACCAACGATGGCAAACGGCAGTAGCAGAAAGATGAATCGTGCAAGCATGACGGGAAGGTACGCGCTCCGCTGCCAATTACCCAGACCCGGAGGGTCGCCTAGCCTAGCGAAGGGTGGAGCCGATTCTCCGCAGGAGAATCGCGTAACCCTTCGCGCCCGCAGGAGAATCGCGTAACCCTTCGCGCCCGCAGGAGAA
>CAYWMW010000132.1:2758-5061 GCA_964458975.1 uncultured Lewinella sp.
CCCTTCGCACACCAACCCCAACAATAACTATCTTGCACCAATGCCCAGATTACTACCATTATTTCTCGCCCTCCTACTCCTCCCGGCCCTGGCAAAAGCCAACTGCGCCCCCGCCTTCCGGGGCTATAAATTCCTGAACCCCGACGTGCTGGACTACGAAAGCCGCCTCGGCCCCTTCTACCGTGCCTTCACGAATCGCTACGGAGATCCCGAAAAATTGGAACGCGAAGCCCGCAAACGCGACAACCTGAACGAATGGTACGAGCGCTACTGCGAGCAGGTAAACATCGCCGATCTCGAAAAACTGATCTACGGCAATACCACCCAAAAGCTGCGCGACATCCTGCGGTTGCTAGACCGGGAAGATGCCACTTCTTCCGGCCTGAAGGCCGATGTGCGGAACAATACCTTCGCGAGGCACCTGGTAGATTATAAATGCACGGAGGTCATCACCTACCTCATCTTTGCGAAGCGGACGGAGCCTTACGTTATTAGCCGGGGCAACGGCTTCAAAGTGCCACAAACCGACCGGGTGGCGATGGAACGCTTGATTGATGAGGGGCTGGACGTCTTTAAGTCTACCAAAAGCCACTACGTTCGCCTGCGCTACGCCTACCAGCTGCTGCGCATGGCGCACTACCTGAAGGAGTACGACTACGTGCTCAAGCTCTACGATTACCTGATGCCCAAGATTGAAGCAAACCCCAGTTTGATCTACGACTGGATTGAAGGCCACCGCGCCGGAGCCTTGCAGGCCAAAGGAGACTACGCCACCAGCGCCTACATCTTCAGCCGTATTTTTGAACGCTGCCCGAGCAAAAGGGAAAGTGCGTACGCTAGTTTCAAGGTAAAGACAGACGAGCAGTGGCAGGCCGCCAGCAACCTCTGCGCCAACAACCACGAACGCGCCATGTTGCACGTAATGCGCGCCCAGAACCAACGCGCCGTGGTACTGGAAGAACTACGAAAAATCTATGCCCTGGAGCCCGCCAACACCACCCTGGAGCCCCTCGTGATGCGCGAACTCCTGGAACTGGAAAAAGACCTGTTGGGCGAAGACTTCAACCCCTACGCTAAAGAAAATAAGCGCTACAACAAACGCCCCCGGAGCAACGCCCCGGACCGACTGGTGGAACTACAAGCCTTCGTGAACAAGGTGGTGGTAGAAAAAAAATCCGCCAACCCAAAACTGTGGCTCCTGGCGGAGGCTACCCTGGAAATGCTGGCCGGAGACTACTTCTACGCCCGCGAGTCCTTCGCCCGCCTCGCCCGCGAGCGCCCCCAGGATACCATGGCGGACCAGCTCGGAATTTTGCGGGAAGTAACGAATGTGCTTGCCCTAAACCGCATCAACGATTCCGTAGAGCTGTACTACTTCGATCTGCTGGCCAATCTTGAACTGCGGGAACAGTACCCCGACCTCCGCCCACTGGTAAACGACAAACTGGAAGCCGTGTACCGCGCCAACGGCCGCGAAGGGAAAGCCGCCCTACTCCAGTACGGCTTCGATGCCGTACAGAAAAACCCTACCATCAACGTCATCAAAGAAATGCAGACGATGACGGACAGCCTGCTCGGCAACCGCTTCGACAAAGCCTTGCTCGCCGACCGCGTCGGCCCGGAACCAGCAGACGACATCAACGACTTGCTGGGCACCTTCTACCTACAGAAAGGGCAGTGGGAGACGGCGCTTGAGGTTTTTCAGCGTGTCCCCGCAGCCCGTCGGGATGCTTACGGAGTTTATGCTCCCTTCAGCAAGCAGTTTAACGATCGGGTACAGTTCCGCCCCTCCGCCGCCCTGACGCGCTACAATAAAGTAGAACTCCTGGAACGGCTGCTTGAACTCGAAGACCAGGCCCGCCGCACTACGAACGATACCATCGCCGCACGCAACTTCTTCAATATCGGCTTGGCGCATTACAGCATGAGCTACTACGGCTACAACTGGCGGATGGCGGATTACTTCCGCTCCGGTAGCAGCGGAGACCGCGCGGCCCAACGGCGGACCAGAGATTGGGTGTTCCCGCACACCAACGCGCCCCTCGGCAACCGGGAGAACATGAGCATGGACCGCGCCGCCTACTACTTCGAGCGCGCCCTGGAGCGCGCACCCAGCCGCGAAGCCGCCGCCGAAGCCGCCTTCTTCGCCGCCAAGTGCCAACGCAATATGCACTACGCCGCAGGGAGCCCGGGCCAACGACCGTTTACTTACTTCCGCTTACTCAAGGACGTCTACTATGACACCGAGTTCTATCAGGTGGCAGTGGAGGAATGCCGGACTTTTGCCTGGTTTGTGGGGAGGT
>CAYWMW010000132.1:5161-11488 GCA_964458975.1 uncultured Lewinella sp.
AACCCGCTCAAACACCAAAGTCTCCCCCAAAAAAGTCTCATAATTACCGAAAAAGTGAGCGTAAGCAACCCGCTCCGGGAAAATGTTCCGGGGGCGAAAGGCCTTTAGCAAACGTGCCTTCTCGTCGGTACCGGACAACATTTTTTGCATCCGGAGGCATTCTTTTTCGTTTTTGCAGTTGTAGACCTCGTCACAACATTCGGGGATGCCGAAGGGGGTGGTCATACTTTTCCAGTAGCGGCTGTAGTGGGTTTCGTGGATCACGGCGTAGTCCCAGTTACCACTCATGAACCAGTCGGTTTTACGGAGCCCTTCGAGCTTTACGTAACCGGAAACACCAATTTTGGCATCCTTCGGCAACTCATTGTTTACGAACGTACGCATCGCGTAGCGGGTATCAAACCAGTGGTTGCTTTGGCCAACGACGCAGAACAGGAAGGTGTAAGTAATTACCACGAAGGGGAGCCAACGGATTTTCCGTAGCTCGTACAAACCATACGCACAGAGCAGGCAAAGGGCGGGCATAAAAACATTAACCCGCCGGATGAACGCCGTATCCACAGACCAACGGACTAAAAACTCGCTCAGGAGCCAACCGGTGAAGTAGAGTAGCGTCCAATGTTTGGCGGTCCAGCCCCGGCCTTTAACCTTCTTTGCACCTGCTGCCGAGCCCAAAAGACGCTTCAGTCCGTATAGAGCCAGCCCAAACGCCGGAAGCCCAATACCCGCCAGCACCCCGGCCGGATAAACGACGAGGTTGTCCCTAAAATGATCTTCAACGGGTACGCCCTCGCGGTTAAGGTCCCGCAGGATGATGAAGTCTTTCTGAATATCCGCCCAGGCCCAGCCATGCCAAAAAAGGCCCACAATACCGAGCACTAAGGCAATGCCCACCGGAAGGTACCACCACGGAACAGCCCGCCGCATGAAGGCCAGGTGCAACAAATACAGCCCACCCCAGGCGAGTGGCAAAACATCAAATTTGAACGCAACGGCACCCGCTGAACCCAACGCGAGCAGCAGCAGATTACCGAACGATGGCTTACCGTGCCCCAACCGCAAAGCACCCAATAATGCCAGGTAACACCAAAAAACATAGCCCGCAGCGGGCAGGCAATAGTGGCTGATCGTGGCGTTGGCATCGCAGGCCGCCATCAGCAAGGCCGCCACGCCCGCGTAGGGTGGAGAAAGCCCGCCAGACCGCGCCAGGAGCCAAACCCCGAAGATGAGCAGCAGCGAAAAAATGGTGGAAAGCTGGCGGCCCAGAAGTAGGAAATCTCGCCACGATGGCGTCTTGTCTTGCACCGAATACCAGCCGTAAGCAACCGTGGCGATCAAGTGACCATAGCCACGCACGTTCCACGGTTCATTATTGTAACTGCCTACTTTTTCACCGTCGTACAGCGCATTGTAGCGAAGGGTTGCAGCATGAACGTGCTGCCCTTCATCGGGCTCGAAAGTAAGCCAGTCGTCCTTAATATCTTGCGTATACCAGCCGGGCACGCGCAGCGCCAGGCCCAACAACAGGGCCAACGGCAACAACCAGCGGGCAGCAAATGGCGAGCGCATTTACAGGCCGTTGAAGTAAGTACTGAAATAATTATAGTACTCCCGCCAGTTGCGCAGCAACAGCACGATGCCGATGAGCACCGCAAAAAGTAGAATCTGCTTGAAGCGTCGTCCGGCAATATCATTGCGCTCACGGCGGCTTTTGTAGGAGTGGCGGGTGGATTGTTTTGGCATAGAGCAAAGGTAGTCAAACCGTCAAGTAGTCGAACAGCGGTAGCCACTATTTGACGGTTTGACTATTTGACGAATAAGGCGCGGCCGCAGGTGCAGAGAAAGTTTTCGAAGTTTGGATCGTCCGCTGACTTCAAATTTATGCTGAACTGATCGCCTCTTTCGGTGAGCAAGCGCAGCGCTGCGAACGGTACTTGCAGTAGCTAAAATCAAGAATCAAGAATCCCTGTTATTTAAACTTCAGCATTTTGGCAGGTAAGCGCAGTACCGTAAAAGCGTTGTGCGGCAGCTAAATCAAACCTCGAGAATCGAGAATCAAGAATCGAGAATCCCTACCTTCGCCCCAATGCACCTAGCAAAGCTAAAACTTACCCAGTTCAAGAACTACGCCGGTGGCGAGCTGACCTTCAGCCCCCGCCTCAACTGCTTCGTAGGGGCCAACGGTGCGGGCAAGACGAACCTCCTCGAATCCGTCTACTACCTCTGCATGGGCAAGAGCTACGCCAGTACGCCGGACCAGTACGCCATCCAGCACGGCCTCGACGTGAGCCGCCTCGACGGCGAGTTTCGGACGGAAGCGGAAGGCGATAAGCCCGAACGCATCGTAGTGAAGCTGCAAAAGCGCAAGCGCAAAATCATCGAGCGCAACGGCGCTGCTTACGACCGGCTGGCGGACCACGTGGGCCGCTACCCCGTTGTCATCATCGTCCCGGATGACAGCAAGCTGGTGCTCGAAGGCTCCGAAATCCGCCGGCGTTTGCTGGACAATAGCCTGAGCCAGACCGATCCCACTTACCTCAACCACCTCATCGCCTACAACAAACTGCTCGCCAACCGCAACGCGATGCTCAAGGAACTCGACGGCCGCAAAGACACCTCCGGCCTGCTCGAAGTCTACGACCTCCAGATGGCCGAGCCCGCCGCCTACATCCACGAGAAACGCTGGAACTTCATCGGCCCCTTCACCGAGCTACTGACCGAGGCTTACGCCACCATCTCCGGACAGCGCGAGACGGTAAACGTGACCTACAAAAGCCAACTCCTGGAAATGCCCTGGGCGGAGCTGATGGAAGTCCGCCGTGAAAAAGACCGCGTTTTGCAGCGCACCACCGGCGGCATCCATCGGGATGACCTGGTGTTTACGCAGGAAGGCCACCCACTGCGCCGCGTGGCGAGCCAGGGGCAGTTGAAATCCTTCGTGTTGTCTTTAAAGCTGGCCCAGTACCGATTGTTGGAGCGCAGTACGGCCCGCAGCCCCATCCTCCTGCTCGATGACATTTTTGACAAGCTGGACCGCGATCGCGTCCGCCAACTGCTCCAACTCGTGCTCACCTCCGCCTTCGGCCAGGTTTTCATCACCGATACGGACCCCGAGCGCGTTACCGGGCTGGTGGATGCGGCTACGGACTGGCGGCGTTTTTTTGTTGCTGGTGGAGTGGCTGGTGAGGAAGAGTGAGCCCCTAACCGGAGAACAAAAAAGCCACCACAGTAATACTGTAGTGGCTTGAAAATTCAATCGTTTGTGGAGTGTCTTACACTGTCTCCAATTGCTCAAGCAACAACTCGGCTACCCGTTCGGAAGAAGCAGGGTTTTGCCCGGTGATGAGCAGTCCGTCTTCTACGGCGTAGGATCCCCAATCAGCTCCTTTACTGAAGTTACCTCCGTTTTCTTTCAGCATGTCTTCTACTAGGAAGGGAACGACGTCGGTCAGTTGTACCGCGTCTTCTTCGGTGTTGCTGAAGCCCGTTACCTTCTTGCCATTGACCAGGGGCTTACCATCGGCGCCTTTGGTATGACGAAAAACAGCGGGCGCATGGCAAACAGCGCTTACGGGTTTACCACTACTGTAAAAAGATTCGATCAGCGCGATGGAGTCTTTGTCTTCAGCTAAGTCCCAAAGCGGACCGTGGCCGCCGGGGTAGAATACGGCGTCGAAGTCCGCAGCATTGACGGAGGATAGCTTGTGCGTATTGGCTAGTACTTCCTGCGTTGCTTTATCGTCGTTGAAGCGAATAGTTGCGGGAGTTTGGGAGTCTGGACTTTCGCTACTGGGATCAATCGGGGGTTGACCTCCTTTTGGAGACGCTAAGGTGATGTCAACTCCTTTGTCCTTGAGGAAATAGTAAGGAGCGGCAAACTCTTCGATCCAGAACCCAGTCTTTTTACCGGTGTCGCCAAGTTGGTCGTGGCTGGTGAGTACGAATAATATCTTTTTCATTGTTGTATGGTTTTGATTAATTTTTAAATCAGTTTAATAAGACATGGCTACGATCTTCTCTACGTCCGAGGGCGTGAGGGTACGGTGCTCGCCAAGTTTAGTCATGCCCCTGCTTTTAAGGCGTTCGGCAATTTTGGCGGCCGTTCCTTCACTCTCTTCGGTGTACTCAGAAAGTTTTGTTTTGATGCCCAGGGAGTGGAAAAACTCGGTGGTTTTCCGGATACCAGCTTTGGCTTTTTCTTCGGTGTTGCCTTCGGTTACTCCCCAGACGCGTTCGGCGTACTGAGCTAGTTTTTCTTTCTTTGTTTCCAGGTTGTAGGTATAGTGAGATTCGGTGAGGATGGCGAGCGTCCGGGCGTGATCGATGCCGTAGAGTGCCGTCAGTTCGTGGCCCATCATGTGGATGGCCCAATCGGTAGGGACTCCTTTTTGAATCAGCCCATTGAGGGCCATCGTACAGCTCCACATGAAGCTTGCTGCGGCCTCGTAGTCTGCCGGGTCTTTCATGATTGCCGGCGCTACTTCAATCAGGGTTTGTAGAATGCCTTCTGAAAAACGGTCCTGTAGCAGCGCTCCGATAGGGTAGGTCATGTACTGCTCAAGAACGTGGGTAAAGGAATCCGCCAATCCGTTTGCAATCTGCCGCTGCGGTATGGAAGCCACCACCGAGGGGTCCAGCACTGAAAATACGGGAAAGAGGCCTTTGCCCCCCATGCTAAGTTTCTCTTTGGTTTCCGCCCGGGTAATTACGGCGCCGGAATTCATCTCCGAGCCAGTAGCCGGAAGGGTGAGGACGGTTCCGAAGGGCATTCCTTTTTCGGTACGAATGTGTTTCCTGAGGATGTCCCAGTGGTCTTCGCCTTCGAACAAGGCGGCAGAAGAAATAAACTTTACGCCATCAATGACGGAGCCACCACCTACGGCTAACAGGAAGTCGATGTTCTTCACTTTGATCACGGCTAGTGCCTCCATGAGCACTTCGTATTCCGGGTTGGCAGGGATACCACCAAACTCTTCAAATTCTACATCTTTCAGGGCCGCAGTTACCTGCTCGTAGATTCCGTTTTTCTTGATACTGCCTCCGCCATAGAGCATCAGGACTTTAGCACCTTCTGGTATTTCCTCAGCGATTTTGCTGATCTGACCTTTACCGAAAATGACCTTGGTGGGGTTGTGGAATTCGAAATTTTTCATCTGTTCTTTTTTTATAGAAACCTGCGAAGAGGCTTCGATTGTTCGTTACAGATGCAAAATTAGGAACGTCGATTTACAGAAAAATTGACCTATGGTAAGAAGTAGGGAAAGAGATGGAGGAAGTGAAAATGAAGGCTTACTTTTTAGCCAGTTCTTTTCTAATCCGGCTGAGGCTTTCGGTCGTGATACCGAGGTAAGAGGCGATGTGGTAGTTCTTTACGTTGCGCTCAATTTCAGGGTAATCCTTGAGGAAAGAGAGATAACGGTCTTCTGCTGAATCCGCGAGATTGGAGAGTATCCGCATTTGGAGCGTTGCGAAGCCGCCTTCTATTTTCTTACGGAAGAAGGTCTCCAGTTTTGGCATATCCCGGCAGAGCGCTTCCGTTTGCAGGCGTGGTATTCGGTAGACGGTAGCGTCCTGAAGGCACTCGATCGTCATGATGGCTTTGCCGGAGCTGAAGTAAGCCGTATAGTCGCTTACCCACCAATCTTTTATGGCAAACTGAAGGGTGTGCTCTTTGTCTTTTCCATCAATGAAGAATGTTCTCAGGCAACCACTCAGTACGTAATATTGGTACTTGACGGTGCTGCCAGCGTCCAGGATGATGTCTCCTTTCTCATAGCTTATTTTTTTGAAGTTAGTAGCGATTTTTTCTAACTCAGCAGGGCTGAGGTCAAAGCCATCAAAGATGTCCGAAAGGGGCATAAAGGTTCAGGGATTGGAGGTGTAGCATGAGTAAAATTCAACGGATGGTCGTACCTTGTGGTTCAGCAATGTACAAAAAGCCCCCACCCAAAAAAGACCCCACGCCCCTGAAGGAAGCCTTCATGAAGCTGCTCCGCAATAAGCGGAACGAGCCCGGCTACTTCAAAGCCCGAACGAAGCTGGTCTGGGAAAAATTCTTCGGCAAAAACGTAGCCGACAACACCCGGGATCTGATGATCCGGAATAAAAAACTCTACGTCTATGTCACCAATGCCCCGCTCCGAAACCAACTGATGATGCACCGCGAGGGCATCCTGAAACGGCTGAACGAGGAATTTGGGGAAGACTACCTGGAGGAGGTGGTGATTAAGTAAAGGGGGAAGGGAAGAAAGGGGGAAAGGAAGGTTAGGATGATTTGGATTGGGAGGATTAAGTAAGGATTATTCCTGTTTAATCCTTTAAATCCAA
>CAYWMW010000133.1:0-11463 GCA_964458975.1 uncultured Lewinella sp.
ACTAGAGAACTAGGAACTAGAGAACTAGGAACTAGAGAACTAGGAACTAGAGAACTAGAAATCAGTAGTTAGGAACTAGGAACTAGAGAACTAGGAACTAGAGAACTAGGAACTAGTAGTTAGGAACTAGACGTTGGAGCATCAGCCATCGAATATTAAAGGATTGACGCCTCTCAACCGACAGTTTTGCTTTTCGTGTAACTATACATTCGAGCCTTTTACATTGTTGGCAATTATTGGTACTACTTGCAGCATTGCGGTAAATTAGCTTGCTTACAACTCCCTCCTTGACTGCTCTAGTTCCTGATTTCTAGTTCCTAGTTCTCTAGTTTCTAGTTCCTGATTTCTAGTTCCTAGTTCCTAAACTTCTAACTACCTTTGGCCAACTTCAACACAACCACCCCGGAATCAC
The DNA here is from genome assembly GCA_964458975.1 of uncultured Lewinella sp. Taxonomy (GTDB): domain Bacteria; phylum Bacteroidota; class Bacteroidia; order Chitinophagales; family Saprospiraceae; genus Neolewinella. The sequence goes on from CAYWMW010000133.1 coordinate 413, forward strand.
CTCCCTTCCATGTCTAAACAGATTAAGCACGTAGCCATTGCCGGAAACATCGGCGCCGGAAAAACCACACTTTGCAGCAAACTTGGCCAGCACTTCGGCTGGGACGTCCACTACGAAAGCACCGATGACAACCCCTACCTATCTGATTTTTATGACGATATGGAGCGCTGGAGCTTCAACCTTCAGGTATACTTTCTGCACAATCGCTACGGGCAAATCCTCGGTATTCAGGAAGGAGACCGGACGGTAATACAGGACCGTACCATCTACGAAGATGCCTACATCTTCGCGCCCAACCTCCACGAAATGGGCCTCATGACCCAACGTGACTTCGACAACTACACGGAGCTTTTCAAAACGATGACCAAGCGCATCAGCCCGCCCGATCTGCTGATCTACCTGCGCGCCGGAACCGGAACCCTGGTGGCCCACATCGAAACGCGTGGCCGAGACTACGAAGGCAGCATGAGCCTGGATTACCTCAAAAAACTTAACCGCCGCTACGAAGATTGGATTTCGACGTACAACGAAGGAAACATCCTCATCATTGACGTTGACCGCCTTGATTTTGCCAACAAACCCGAAGACCTCGGCATGGTGGTGGAGAAGGTGCAGGCTAAGTTGCATGGCTTATTTGAATAGTATTGTGGTTCGGTGGTCATGTGGTTTTGTGGCTACTCACCAGACCACATGACTACCGAACCACAAAAACCCTACCTCATGAATCTCAACGCAGACCTAGGAGAAAGCTGGTACGATAAACCAATTGGTAACGACCAGGAATTGATGCCGCTGCTGGACAGCTGCAACATTGCCTGTGGCTTTCACGGTGGCGATGCTTATACCATGCTCAAAACGATCGAACTGGCGCAGGAGAACGGAGTCGCCATCGGGGCGCACCCTTCGTTTGCGGATAGGAAAAATTTCGGACGGCAGCGTTTGGAGGTAGAAGACGAGGTGTTGTACGCTCAGATTTTATACCAGGTAAGTGCGCTGAAGGGCATGGTGGAAAGCCTCGGTGAGACGCTGCACCACCTGAAACCGCACGGTGCTTTGTACCACTTTGCGAACGAGCATCCGGCGGCGGCGCAGTCGGTCGCGATTGTGGCGGCGGAGCTTGAGATCCCGGTTATTTACGGTCCGCCGAACGGTTACCTTAAAGATTTCGCCGAGGCTGAAGGGTTAGAATTTTGGGCTGAGGGCTTCGCAGACCGTGCTTATGAACCTACTTTGCACCTGCGTTCTCGCCATCAAAAAGACGCCGTGCTGGAAGATAAGGAGGCGGCGCGCACGCAGGTGCAAAATCTGTTGAAGGGCCAGGTCATTGCAACTGACGGCAAGGCCTACCCGCTGGAAGTGAAGACCATCTGCATCCACGGGGATCACGAAGGTGCGGTGGAGCGGGCGGCGGTGGTCAGAAAGGTTTTGAACAAATCGCGACCGGTATCAAAAAAACTACAATGAAGTCGAGAGCCTCTGGTATAATCCAAATAGCGTTTCGCTGAGTAAGGAACGCCAAATTCGAGAAACTTGATTTTACCATCACAAGAAATTTTTGAAGCCACTGAGAATACTATTTAGCTTCCGTACACTATCCGATGAGACCTCGGAAAGATCGTAAAAGTAGTTTTTCTGATCGGCGGTAGTTATCATAAGGCTGGTCGCGCCAAAATCGATATTTCGGATTTCATGGTAGCGAAAGAGTTGCTTCTCAAAGCGACTATTAAGCTTTATTTCAATCCATTTATCGTTCCAGGTCACCAAATTGGTGTAGAAAATGCCCTTTCCGAAGGAAAATCCGATGTATAACTGCATAGCTGCTATGATGTACTTATCAGGTACGATCTCGTTAAAGGAGATCGCCTCAAATACTAATAGCACTTGAAGTGTGGCAGCTAGAAAAATTGTCGCTAGAAAGAACAGTTGCTCTTTGTTGACACCCGTTTTTACGAATTTGATTTCTTTCATAAAGTAAGGAACCTACCATTTAAATTCAGCTCGACCAAGAAGGTCTCTACCTCAATCATCGATGAACCAGTTAAGTAATCTCAGCAGCATCAACCAAGTTGTCCCATCCCCGTCGCTATTTAGAAACACGGCGATTTTGCCAATTTTTAGTTGGTCACACTAACGACTACGTAATGTAGGGGTTTTCTGAAATGTAACCGAATATTTTCGACGAAGGCCGTGGTAGCCGCTGTTAATTAAGCGCAGCGACCAGTTACCGCGAAGCATGAATCAGCCCGCCACCAACAACATCGTCACCTTCGTAGAAAACGGCGCTTTGTCCCGGCGCAACACCCCGCACGTCAGCGTAGAAATCTACCGCGAAGCGGTCGGCGGTGTCACCGATTTGCTCTACGAGGCTCAACGTTCCGCTGTCTTTGTAGCGGACCTTGGTCAGTAGTTCCATGCCTGCATCGGGCAGTTTATCGTACTTCTGGAGCGTCGCTCCGCCGATCATCATTCCGTTGCGGATGAGGTCATCTACCCGGCCGAGGGTCACCTGGTTGGTGGCCGCGTCGATCTTCGTTACGTACATCGGCTCGCCGAAGGCGATGCCGAGGCCCTTGCGCTGGCCAATGGTGTAGAACGGATAACCGGCGTGCTTGCCGAGCTTCTTTCCGTCTACGGAGACGAAGTCTCCGCCCGCAACCTTGGCTTCCAACTCCGGGAGGCGGCGCTTCAGGAAGCCCCGGTAATCGTTGTCCGGGACGAAGCAAATTTCAAAAGACTCGGCCTTCTTACTCAGTTCTTCGTGGCCCCAGTCGTAGGCGAGTTGGCGTACTTCCGGCTTGGTCATGTGCCCGAGGGGGAAACGGCTGCGGGCCATGCATTCCTGGCTCAGCCCCCACAGCACGTAGCTTTGGTCTTTGTGGGCATCGGCGGACTTGCGGACGTGCCAACGGCCAGCGTCCGTCTGGTTGAGCTGGGCGTAGTGGCCGGTGGCGATGAACTCACAGTCCATCGCATCCGCCCGCTTCAGCAGTGCGGACCACTTGATGTGGGTATTGCAAAGTACACAGGGGTTGGGCGTACGACCGGCCATGTATTCGTCTACGAAGTTGTCGATGACGTGGTCGCCGAACTCGTCCCGGATGTCGATGATGAAGTGCGGGAACCCCATGTCTACGGCTACCTTGCGGGCATCGTTGATGGAGTCCAGGCTGCAACAGCCGGTCTCCTTTTTGGAGCCGCCGCTGTTGGCGTAATCCCAGGTTTTCATGGTGATACCGACAACTTCATAACCCTGCTCGTGGAGGATCATGGCCGTAACGGTAGAATCGATGCCGCCGCTCATGGCGACGAGTACACGTCCGTGCTTACTCATATTTCAATGTTTTACGCGCAGGTTCAAGGGCCTGGCCTAAATTTTGTGGTCTTGTGGTTCGGTGGTTCGGTGGTTTTGTGGTTCGGTGGTTTTGTGGGGGTACGACCGTAGACCGCTTCCGAATTTGACCGCAAAGGTAACGCTTGTTTTGGTGGGGTGGTTGTGGGGGGATCAGCCCCTAATTACCCGACGTTTTCCTGAAAGGTCAGCGCATGGGAGCCCAGCTCCAGGGCGCAGAGGTGGTGCATTCCGCGCGAAGCCGGGGCGAAGCAGCCGTTGTCGATATTGATGACGGGGAGGTAGTCAAGAGATACGATACTGTTTTCGATCAGCGCTCGAGCCATTGGGGTATGTCCGTGCACGAGGATGCGTCCATTGAGCCAGCTCTCATTTAGAGATCCATACCAGCGGCGGGCCCAGAGGAGGCTTTCTTCATCTTCCAGAGGTTTTTCCTTGCGGGTGTCTATACCTGCGTGAACGAAGAGGTAGCCTTCGGTGCTCAAGTGCAGCGGTAGCTTTTTCATCCAGCTACGGTATTCTTCTGGCAGGTACCATTCGCCCTGCGTTCCGAAGCTTACGCAGGCCTCGCGGCCTCCGTTGCCGAGCCACATGCGCCAGCTGTCGTTTCCGTATTCAGCGTCCACGGCCATTTGCTCGTGATTGCCGCGCAAGCAATGGACCTGGTGACCGGTTACTTTTAGTTCTTCGACGTGGTCGATCACGCCCTTGCTGTCGGGGCCGCGATCGATGAAGTCACCGAGGAGGAAGAGTTCATCGTGGGTGGTGAAGTCGATGCTTTTCAGTAGTGCCTCGAAGGTCTTTAGGTGACCGTGAATGTCTGAGATGGCGAATTGGCGCATGGGTTTTCGTTTAGTAGTATTGTGTTTTGGTAGTGTAGAGTAGCCCGCTGCGCTCGTTGATTAGGTTTTCGTGTTTAAACACTAACTCGAGCATATTAATATGTTAGTTTGTCAAGGTTTTGACTTGTTGGCAAGTCAGGAAGATGGCGGGGTTATTAGCTGTTCAGAACAGGTGAATGGGGCGCAAGCCAAATTGTCGCTTTTTTGGCCCCCTAGCCCCCAAAGGGGGAACAAAAAGCGACAATTTGGTTTACGCCCGGTGAATGGCCCTTCTTAAAATGCAAGTTCTAACTCCTACTCGTATATATGCGTATTCCCATTTACCGGTAAATCAGTATTTGGGAATTTAAGCCAAAACAGCCTCCACCGCCTCCTCAACCCCAGCAACAGCCCGGTACACCCCACCCCGGCTAAACCAGGTCACCTGCCTTTTAGCGTACCGTCGGCTATTCTGCTTCACCAGCTCCACCGCTCGTTCGCGGGTATACTCTCCGGCGAAGAAGGGCCACCATTCCTGGTAGCCAACGGTTTGCAGCACGGGTAAGTTGCGGTGAGGGAAAAGTGCTTGAGCTTCGGCTTCCAGGCCTTCCTCCAGCATCAGGTCTACCCTTTGGTTGATGCGGTTGTAGAGCAGGGGGCGTTCGGGGTGCGTCCGCAGGTAAATGCATTTAAAATTGCGCTTTGCGCGCTTACCGAGGAAAGAGGAATAGGCTTTTCCGGAGGTGTAGCAGACCTGTAGGGCGCGTTCCAGCCGGCGAGCGTTTTGTTGATCAACCTTAGCGAAGTAAACGGGGTCTAGCCGTTCGAGTTCGAGTTGGAGGCCGGAGAGGCCTTGCTCCTCCAACAAATTTTGCACCTGCGTGCGCGCCGCATTGGTCACCTCCGGAAATTTATCGAGCCCTTCGCAGAGGGCGCGGAGATAGAGGCCGCTGCCGCCAGCTAAAACGGCGTAATCGTTGTGCTCAAAAATAGTCTGGAGCCGGGCCAATGCCTCTCGCTCAAAGCCTCCAGCCGTGAGCGGTTCGTGGATGCTGCGGTCGGCGACAAAATGATGCCTGGCGGCGGCCAACTCCGCGTCCGTAGGCCGGGCGTTACCAATCTTCATCTCCTGGTAAAACTGGCGGCTGTCGCCACTGATGATTTCGGTGCCGAAGTGCTGCGCTAGTTTAATGGCCAGGGCAGTTTTGCCGGAGGCGGTGGGGCCGCCTAGTACGATTAGGGTTTTCAGATTTGGGGTTGTTGTTGGTACATGGAAAACGTATAAGTACACTTATACGTGGTGGTTGGGGGTGTATAAGTGTACTTATACGTGGTGGTCTGGGGTGTATAAGTGTACTTATACGTGAAACGGGTCTAGCAATAGTACGCGTAACCAAGCAGAGCACCACGTAAGTTACAACTAAAAGTCCGCCACCATTGCGGCTGTAATTTACACAGCCCCACAAAAGTTAAAAAACTAAGTGACGCTTTTCCAAAATCAACTCTTTAGATGGTCGTTACCGGTTCTACCGCGCTTAGGGATGCCGAAGAATGCTTCTGACCGACTACTCACTAATTCAAAAGTTACGCTTAACGCGTATTTTAATCCTCCTTTTTTAAAGAAAGGGGCTGGACTACAGCCGATGAAAAATACTTATTTCGATCTGATCGATCAGAGCTACTACTTCCCTCAGGAGGGTTTTGACCTCAAAGAGGGCTACCTCACCTTTCATGGGGTCTCCCTAAAATACCTGGTGGAGAAATACGGAACACCCTTCAAACTGATGTACCTACCCCGGATTGGAGAACAGATCAAGAAGGCCCGCAACCTGTTTCGCAGAGCGCTCAAGAAGCACAAGTATAAGGGTCAGTACTACTACGCCTACTGTACGAAGTGCTGTCACTTTTCCCACGTAGTCAAAACCGCCGTACGGGAAGGTATCCAGCTGGAGACTTCCTCCTCCTTTGATATCGACCTGATTTATAAGCTGCTGGAAGAAGGCGAGATTGATAAAAACATCATCATCATCCACAACGGGTACAAGACGGAGGACTACCTGCGTAAAATTACCCGCCTCAACGAAGATGGTTTTTACAACTCGATCCTGATCCTGGACTCCAAATCAGAGTTAAAGCGCGTTAAACGGTACGCCAAAGGACTGGAAAAACCGCTAAAAATTGGCATCCGGATGGCCATTGACGAGGAGCCACAAACGGCCTACTACACCTCAAGGCTGGGCATCCGGGCCAACGAGATCATCAACTTCTACCAGGAAGAGATTGAGGGCGACGAGACGATCAGCCTCAAGATGATGCACTTCTTCATCGACTCGGGCATCAAAGACAATATGTACTACTGGGGAGAATTCCAGAAAGCAATGGAGCTATTTGTGACGTTGAAAAAGCTTTGCCCCGAAATGAAAGCGATTGACCTCGGTGGCGGTTTCCCCATCCGGAACAACCTCGGCTTTGAGTACGACTACGAGTACATCATCAACGAGTTGGTGGGCAACATCGCCTCTGCGTGCCGCGAGGCTGCTATTGAGGAGCCGGACATCTTCACGGAGTTTGGGAAGTACACCGTTGGCGAAAGTGGCGCAACCATCTTTTCGGTGCTGGAGCAGAAGGCCCAGAACGACGCCGAGATGTGGTACATGGTGGACAATAGCCTGATGAACACCATCCCGGACGCCTGGTCGATCAACGAAAAGTTCATCATGCTCCCCATCAACAAATGGGGGAACGGCTACACAAAAGTCAACATCGGTGGGATCAGCTGCGACCACTCCGATTACTACAACTCAGAGGATATGAACCAGCAGTTGGTACTCCCCAAGTTCTCCGACGACGACGAAGAGCCGCTCTACGTAGGCTTCTTCCATACCGGAGCCTACCAGGATTCCATCAGTGGCTACGGCGGCATCAAGCACTGCCTGATTCCCTCGCCCAAAATGATCATCATTGATCGGGACGAGACGGGCAACTACGTAGACACCGTCTACCGCAACGAGCAGACGGTGAACGAGATGCTGGAAATTCTAGGATACAACTAATCGAGCAACAGCTCCAACCAAAAGCACAACCAATGAAAACCTTTGCGGGGATAGACGAACAGTTTGCCCTGAAAGAAACGGCAAGCATTTACCTCCAATCAATTCCCTACGACGGAACGAGCACCTGGGGCAAGGGCGCAGACCAGGGCTTTGCCGCCTTTCTGGACGCCGCCGAAAATATGGAGCTCTACGATATAGAGACCGATAGCGAAGTATACAAAAAGGGTATTCACCTGCTGCCGGACTGCCCCGAGTTTGCATCTCCAGAGGCGATGTATGCTTTTTCCTACGAGAATACAAAGCGCCTCCTGCAAGAAGGGAAGTTCCTGACCACATTCGGTGGGGAGCACAGCATCAGTATTGGGGTGATCAAAGCGCACTACGAGCACTTTGAGGACCTCACGGTGCTACAGATCGATGCACACGCAGACCTGCGGCCGGAATACGATGGCACGAAATACAACCACGCCTGCGCGGTTTACGACGCGAGTAAAAACTGTAACCTGATTCAAGTAGGCATCCGAAGTATGGATGCTTCAGAGAAGGCGCACATGAACTACGACCAGGTTTATTTTGCCGAATCAATCAACGCCAGTGCCAGCTGGGCGAACGACTCCCTGGCGCAGATGAGCAAAAACGTCTACATCACCTTAGACCTCGATGCCTTCGACCCTTCCGTCATGCCGGCTACCGGCACCCCGGAGCCGGGCGGGCTGAATTGGTACCAGGTAACGAACTACTTACGGAAGATATTCCGCAACAAAAACGTGGTGGGCTTCGACATCGTAGAGCTGGCCCCCATCGCCGGCCACCACGCTTCCCAGTTTTTGGCGGCGAAACTGTACTACAAAATGCTGTCTTACAAATTCGCTTCCCGCTAAAGCACGTAACCATGCAAATAGGAGAAATAGATAACATTGAGCTGAAATTTCTCAGCCCGGACGACTACGCCGAACTGAAAGAGGCCATGATTTTGGCTTATCAATCTATGGCGGATGCCTACTGGGAAGAAGCGCAGATCAAGTCTCTGATCGACAAGTTTCCGAAGGGGCAGGTCGTCATCAAGATTAACGGCAAGCTGGCCGGCTGCGCACTTTCAATCATCGTGGACTACGACGAGTTTTCGGATACCCACACCTATAAAGAGGTGACCCAAAACTACTCGTTTGACTCTCACGATGACGACGGGGATACGCTGTACGGTATCGACGTGTTCATCCAGCCGGAGTTCCGGGGCCTGCGGCTCGGCCGGCGGTTGTACGACTACCGCAAGGAGCTCTGCGAGCAACTCAACCTCCGGGGCATTGCCTTTGGCGGTAGAATACCCAACTACCATAAATACCAAAAAGAGTTATCCCCCAAGGAGTACATCGAAAAGGTAAAGCGCAAGGAGATCAACGACCCCGTGCTGAACTTCCAGATATCCAACGATTTTCACCCCGTCCGGGTAATGAAAGGGTACCTGGACGGAGACACGGACTCCAACGAAGTAGCCGTCTTGCTCAAATGGGACAATATTTACTACCAAAGGGCAAATAAAAAGGCCGCTACCAAAAAGAGCGTCGTAAGAATTGGCCTGATCCAGTGGCAAATGCGCCCCTATAAAAAGCTGGAAGACCTGCTGCAACAAGCCGAATACTTCGTTGATGCCGTAGCCGGCTACCGCTCTGACTTTGCCCTGTTTCCCGAGTTTTTCAATGCCCCACTGATGGCGGAGAACAACCACATGAGCGGGGCGGATGCCATCAGAGAGCTCGCCAAGTTCACCGACCGGATCGTGCAGAAGTTCTCCGAGCTCTCCATCTCCTACAACATCAACATCATTTCGGGCAGCATGCCGGAGATGAAAGATGGTATCCTCTACAACGTCGGCTACCTCTGTAAGCGCGACGGGAGTGTGGAGCGGTACGAGAAACTACACGTCACCCCAGACGAAGCCAAGGTATGGGGCATGCAGGGCGGCAGCGAACTGAAGGTATTTGACACCGACTGCGGTAAGGTGGGCATCCTGATCTGCTACGATTCGGAGTTCCCGGAATTGAGCCGCCTGCTGGCGGACGAAGGAATGGACATTCTATTCGTCCCCTTCCTGACCGACACCCAGAACGGCTACTCCCGCGTCAGGAACTGCGCCCAGGCCCGGGCCATCGAAAACGAGTGCTACGTGGCCATTGCCGGCAGCGTCGGCAACCTGCCCAATGTCCACAATATGGATATTCAGTTTGCCCAGTCGATGGTCTTTACGCCCTGCGACTTTGCCTTCCCCACTAACGGCATCAAGGCGGAGGCCACTCCCAATACCGAGATGACGCTGATTGCGGATGTAGATATTGACCTCCTCCGCGAGCTTAACCGATTCGGCAGCGTCAGGAACCTGCACGACCGCCGGAAAGATGTTTTCAGCCTGACCAAAGTGTAGGTACCAGCAGGCAGTAACCACTCTACCCTTTCACCACAACAAAATAATCCGAGCAGGGCATTGCCCCAAAGCTCGCTGGTACGAAGTACCCCAATACTAAAAAACCATGAACAGAGGACCTGTTTCTACCTTCATCGAGCACCACTACCGCCACTTCAACGCCGCCGCTTTGGTCGACGCGGCAAAAGGGTACGAAACCCAAATTATGCAGGGCAATAAGATGATGATCACCATCGCCGGGGCCATGAGCACGGCGGAGCTGGGCCTGTCGCTGGCGGAGATGATTCGCCAGGATAAAGTCCACATCATCACCTGTACCGGGGCAAACCTGGAAGAGGACGTATTTAACCTCGTTGCGCACGATCATTACAAAAGAATCCCCAACTACCGCGACCTCTCGCCGCAGGAAGAGCAGGAGCTGCTCGACAATCACTTCAACCGGGTCACGGATACCTGCATCCCCGAGGAAGCAGCTATGCGCCAGATCGAAGATCACCTCTTCAAAGCATGGAAAGGGGCCGAAGAACGCGGTGAGCGCCTGCTGCCCCACGAATTCTTTTACCACATCCTGCTGAGTGGAGAACTCGAAAACAAGTACCAGATTGACCCCAAAAACAGCTGGCTCCTGGCTGCTGCGGAGAAACAACTCCCCATCATCGTACCGGGCTGGGAAGACAGCACCTGCGGCAACTTCTTTGCCTCCTACTGCATCGAGGGAAAGCTGAGCCCCGGCACCATGAAAAGTGGGATTGAATACATGATGCTACTTTCTTCCTGGTACCTGGCCAACGGCGGACAAAACGGAGTCGGCTTCTTCCAAATTGGCGGTGGCATTGCGGGTGATTTCCCGATCTGTGTAGTTCCCATGCTCCACCAGGACCTGCAATTGGACAGCACGCCCTGCTGGTCCTACTTCTGCCAGATCAGTGACAGCACCACCAGTTACGGCTCCTACTCAGGGGCGGTACCCAACGAAAAAATCACCTGGGGAAAGCTGGAGGTAGACACGCCGAAATTCGTGATCGAATCTGACGCGACGATTGTGGCACCACTGGTATTTGCCTGGGTTTTAGGCTGGTGATTTTTTTAAAAAAAAGCTTCTTTTTTTGGGTGACCTAATCTTTGGACAGACTCTTTATTACGCGCTTACCCAAAAGGGTAAATGCACCCAATCATCAACCACAAACAACCCAAAGCGAATTACCATGCCAACAACAACCAAAGCCTCCAAAGCCTCCCTCGCACGCAAGAACGCCGAAGCCATGAAAGCCAAGAAAAAGGCGCTCCGCGACGTGAAAAACAAGACCGCCGCCCCTGCCGGAAAGCCGGGCAAAAAAGGTGCGTCCCTGGTCAACCAGAGCAAGGCCAAAAAGAAATAGTTTTCACTGTTAGATCATGCATTAGTAACG
>CAYWMW010000134.1:0-1243 GCA_964458975.1 uncultured Lewinella sp.
ACCCCGATAAACAACAAACTTCTCATTCTCCGCCACCACCAGTACTTCGTCGAAATAACGACGTAGGTGCGTAGCATAATTCAGGTGGCGGTTGGCAACGACGACCAGGTGACCACCGGGGGTGAGCCGGTCCGACGCGGCCAGAAACAAATCCGTGCTCACGCTTATATCCGTCTGAAATTCGTCGTGAAACGGCGGGTTGGTGACGATGAGGTCGAAACGGGCAGGCTCCCTGATTTCGTCCAATGCCCCGGCTTCCAGCACCGTGGCCCGGTCGGTATATCCGTGAGCGTGTAGGTTGAGTTCGGTGGAGGCGGTGGCTACGCGGGAGATGTCGTAGGCCGTTAGTTTTGCCTCCGGGTAGCGGCCGAGGAGGTAGTCGCCAATGATGCCGTTGCCGCAACCGGGGTCGAGGATTTGGGCGGGGGCGGGCAGCTCGGCCAGGGCATCGTTTGTGGCCCATTCCTTGAGCAGGAACTGCGTCGCGTAGTCGATGTGGTTAGTGGAGAACACACCGGGGTATTGTTGGTAGGAAACCTCTTGGAAAGTAGTTTCAATCAAAGAAATGTTCGGAGGAGCAACAGTAAAAAAATCATCCAGCATCAGTAGCCGGGCTTTTTTGTAGGCTCGGCTTTGCGTTACGGAGGCGGCGTATTTGGCGGCGACTTCTAGCATCCGGGCCGTGAAGTAGCGGGTTTGGAAGGCGCAGGCGAGCTTCGTTTCCGGCGTCGCGGTACTGGCCAGGTGGTGGAGGTACAGTTCGAAGAGTTCGACGGATTTAGGTACGTGGAGGAGGTTGATTTTTGTACCGTTCGGGCCGGGCTTCAAAACGTCACCGATTTTCGGAGTCTGAGAAACTTGGTTGTGCTCCAGGGCGGAGCGCATCCGTTGCCGGTGCAGGTAGTTGTTGCTGACGAAGACTTTCTTTTGGGCGCGCACGCAGGTGCAAAGGACGCCTTCCCGGTCGTGGTAAACCGTTATACTTTCTTGCTCAAGATCAGCACATTGCTCCGCCGCCCAGTTGAGGAGGAGTTCGTCGGCGGGCTTGAGCCGGGGCTCCTGCCGGCTTCCGCCGAGGGCTCTGGCCGGGAGGCTTAGTTTTTTGCCGTTGTGGGTTACCGTTAGGGGTTTTGACTTTTGCATGGGAGGTAAGGTAGGGGTTTTGGCGCCGCTGTCTGTAACGTGAGGGGTGCGGCGGATGAAGCGAGGGGGTGCGGCGGATGAAGCGAGGGGTTGCGGCGGA
>CAYWMW010000134.1:1343-2847 GCA_964458975.1 uncultured Lewinella sp.
TGCGGCGGAGCCTGCGGCTCTGCCTCCACCCCTCGCTAGGCTAGGCGTCCCTCCGGGACTGGGCTTTAAAAAACCTTTCATTGCACCTGCGGCCGCGCCCAAATTACGTTTCCGGAGTAACCTCTGCGGCCATGTTCCGCATAGCCCGCCGCACCAGGTAAACCAGCCAGATGGTGATGACGATGTCGATGCCGGTAGCGCCGTAGTACACGCCGCTGAGGCCAAAATAGCGCGGCAGGATCAGCATCACCGGCACAAAAAATACCAGCTGGCGCGCAACGCCAACGTAGCTGGCGTACTTCGGTCGGTTGATGGCCGGTAGCCAGGTGAGCGCGTTGAAGACCAGCGGGAGGATGGGCAAAATGAACATGTAGAGGTGGAAGAAGACGATGTCCTGATCGGTGAAGACGAAGTCGGGCAGCACCAGGCGCAGGCTCAGCTCGGGGAAGGCATTCATGAAGATCCAGAAGGGAAAAACAAGCAGAAAACCCGTACGTACGAACAACCAGTACGCCGCCTTCACCCGTTCCATTTGCCCCGCCCCGAAGTTGACTCCGGCGATGGGTTGCAGCGCACGCATGAGGCCGAACAGCGGCGTCATCAGCAGCAGCATGATGCGGTTAGCGGCCGCAAAGAAGGCCAGGTCCCGCTCACTATCCGGACTAACGCCAACGATGGCATTGAACACCACCATCGCCTGAATCAAGCCCATGATGCCCAGAATGAAGCCGGGAAACCCAAGCTGAAGGATGCGCTTAAACACTTCAGGGTGGTACGCAAGTGAGGCAACGTCGCTCCGAAAGGAGGCCCGCCCCGACCTGAAGTACCGGACCTCCACAATGCAGTAGAGCAGCATCCCGGCGTTAGACGCCCAGGCCGCTCCGGCGATGCCCATACCGAGGTACTTGATGAAGATTGGGGTGAGGATCAGGTTGAGCCCAAGGCCGTAGGCCATCATCCGTGCCGCCACGTTCATCCGCCCTTCGCCCCGGATGATGAAATTGAGGGAGAGGCCGTAAGTCCAGAGCGGCGCGGCCCAGAGGGTTGCGCGGAAATAGGTTACACCGTAGTTGAGCACTTCCCCTTCCCCACCCATCAGGCCAACCATCTCGGGCGCAAAGAAATAGCTCGGCACGGCAAACAAAAGGCTGGTGATGAGTACGATCAGGTTTGCGTTCGGCAGAATCCGGGCCTGGGTTGCTTCGTCTTCTTCCCCGATGGCGATGCTTAGGAGGTTCGCAGCGCCAGTTCCCGAGAGGTTCGCCAGGCCCATCGTCAGGCCCACCAGCGGATACGCCAGTGCGATGCCCGCAAGCGCCGCCTCGTTCATCAGTTGGCCCACAAAGACGGTATCCATGAAGGCATTGAGGCCGTAGAGCAACATGGCCGCGATGGCGGGTAACGCCAGGGTCCACATTACTTTGGGAAGGGGGCCGTTAAGGAGGAAGGGGCGCTGGGCGGTCACGGAAGAGGAGGGTGGTTTTGTGGTCTTGTGGTTTTGTGG
>CAYWMW010000134.1:2947-11418 GCA_964458975.1 uncultured Lewinella sp.
TTGTGGCTCGGAGGCCGCAAAAGTACGCTTTGGTACGCCGCATTACGTTAAAAAAGAAACGGCCCCGCTACTCAAGTGAGTGGCGGGGCCGTTCAACAGCTTTAGGCTGTAGCAAAATCTAGTTCTTAACAAACTTCAGGTTCTGCTGTCCACGCCCGTTGCTAAGCTGTAGTGAATAGACACCGGCTGGTAGATCGGCAGTTTCGATACTGAATTGCTGGTTGCCACCAGGCAGGTTCCCCAGGTCCAGGTTACGTACCGACCGGCCGAGCATATCGAAGACCCTGGCTTCTACCTGGGTAGCTTCATCGAGGGAGAAGCGTACCGTTGCTTCATCGGTGGTCGGGTTAGGAAACAGGGTAAGTTCAGAGGCGAAGTCCTGCTCTTCTACGTCCGTAATGATGTCACCAATGAGCTGGAAGAAGAAGTCGCCCGGCGCGTCCGAAGTCAGGCGGGTAGTGATCCGGAGGTAATAGACTTCGTTTTGGCCAAGTGGAAACCCGTTGAAGAAGGTAGAAACCTCCAGGTTATCCGCATCCGTGAAGGTACAGTTAACGGGGAAGGCTAGTGTATCCACTCGCTCCATGCAGCTATCGAAGAGGTCGATGAAAAAGATTTCGGCAGCGTTGTCACCGTCCGTATCCACACCAAACTGAATTTCAAGCTCTTCGTTGCCGAGGGTTTCGAAGGTGTACCATACGTCGGAGAATTCACCGCCATTCTGGTTGTTCAGGCAGTTAGAGAACTGGTAGCCTTCGTTGATGAAGGTGCCGCCCAGGGTGGTACCGGAGGTGATGGAGTCAAAAGTTTCGGCAATCTCGAAAGAAACGATCGGCACCGCAATGGCATCGCCACAATCGTCGTTTACGGGCGGGTCGATGGGCGTGGTGGAGACCAGATCGAATGAACCCGTGCCAGACTCTGAAGCGTGGCTGCCCAGGCGCAAGAGGTATGTTTCTCCAGCTTCGACGTTGAAAACGAGCTGGGAAGTAAAGTTCGCACAGCCACCACCATCATCGTTACACGCAAAGAGATCGTCAGACGCAGGCGGGCAAGCAGAACCCGGATTGTACACCGCCAGGCGGGTATCGAAAGTAGCCGTTCCACAGGTCGTCCATTCTACCGCGCCGGTGATGGGCGGGGTGAAGGTGTACCAAATGTCGTTGGTAGCGGTATTTACGCCAAACTGGAAACAAGGGTTATTGTCGTGCGCTGGCCCGTCCGTAATGGCATCAATGGTAGTAAACGCCTGGTCTTCGCCAAGCTGAACCGGAATTGCAGCGGTGCAAAAATCGTTGGCAGGCCCATCTACTACCGTAAGCACTACGGTACCCGATCCGGTCGCAACGGGGATGGTATCGTTGGCGAAGCCGCCCATACGAAGCACATAACCGCTACCTGCTACTACGGGGAAGATGACTGCTCCGGTGTTGTTGTCACAGGTAGCGCCATCATCGTTAGTCGCCAGCAGGTTATCTTCGGAAGCATCACAGGCATCGTTGGTGCTGTAGATGGCCATGCGGCTGTCGTAGTCGGCGGTGCTGCAATTGCTCCACTCCAGGACACCGGTCTCTGCGGCAACGAAGAAGTACCACACGTCGGCGGGGATAGAATCGTTGGGGTCCCCGAAGCTGGTGGCGTGGTTGGGGCCGCTGGGGCCATCGGTTGTAGCATCTACCGTGGTGAAGGAAACTACTTCGTCGATAGCAATGGTGATCGGGTCTGCGCAACTGTCGTTGGCAGGTTGGGCGTGGAGTACACAAAGTGAAACCACCGCCAGAAGGCAGGAGAGTAAAATTCTCATCATAAATACGTTGTTGATTATGTGTATGTGAAACCAGAGCTTATGGTTAACGTCTTGGTTACCTCTTGAATATATACACAAGGTAAGGAATTCATTTGTTTTAGCAACAATACCCATCAGCACGTAAGGTCTTTGCGTCACTCCGGCGAGGCCTCTACTCCAACTCCAGCATGTACCACTCTATGGCTTCCACATCCAGCGCGGCGCGCCGACCAACCTCCTGCGGGGCATAATGCGTGGCCAGGTACTCAACGATTACCGCTTCGTTTTTGCCCAAATCGTGCAGCCCCTGGGTGGCTTGCATCCAGCGGATCATCTGCGTCCAGCCAGCGGCGGTGGCGCGGTTCTGGGTGATCAGTTTTGCCGAATGGCAACCGGTACAGTTGCCTCGAACCATCTGAAAGCCTTCGGCAAACACCAGCCCCGTGGCCTCGTGAATACCATCGGTTACTTTCTCTTGCGGCACACCTCCCCCACCCGATCCGGGGCGGTAGGCGCGCTGCTCCATAACGGGCCGGGGGCGCAGCATTTCCGTGATGGCATCTCCGGCGAGCAACCAAAGCAGGCAGCAGAAAAGGGCTACCAGAGCAAAATTGAGTACAATGAGCAGTGCCCCAAGGTTATCGTATTTAGGCTTCATCGGTCCACAACTTTTACCGCAATACGGTGGCAAGCATTGTTGAGGTAGCCGCGCGGGTTCCAGCC
Source organism: uncultured Lewinella sp. (assembly GCA_964458975.1). Classification (GTDB taxonomy): domain Bacteria; phylum Bacteroidota; class Bacteroidia; order Chitinophagales; family Saprospiraceae; genus Neolewinella. The sequence goes on from CAYWMW010000134.1 coordinate 5,457, forward strand.
GGGCAGGATCATCGGCTGCGCTGCTCCCGTAGTGTCGGTTGCCCTGGCCCAGACTTCGTAGTAGCCGCTTTCCGGGAAGCTAACACTAGCGGAGAAAGGCTGCCAGGCGTAGCGGTTCGTCGCTGGCTGCAACGTACAGGCTTTCCAGGTTGAGCCAAAGTCAATCGAATATTCCATTTTCGTTACCGCGCTGGCGGAGGTCCATGCTTTGCCGCTTAAGGGTAGTTTTTTGCCCAGCGGAAGGGTGGCTCCGGTCTTCGGGGAAGTAATCAGGGACTTCACCGGCATCTCTTCTATGATGCACATCTCATCATCGGGCACCACCGTACCGGGCGGTACGGGCTTGCAGGGGACGCGGTAAGACTGGCCGGTCATCTTCGGGCCGTCGTGTACGCGGTCGCGTACAACGATCTTCTCCAGCCATTTACCGGAGCAGGAGGCCGGGAAACCACCAAAGACCAGGCGTAGCGGATAACCGTTCAGCAGCGGCAGCGGGGCTCCGTTCATTTCCCAGGCGATGAGGCTTTCGTCTTCCATTGCCTTACGGATCGGTACGCCACGGGAGATGACCACTTTGTCGGGGTTACCGGAAAGGTGGGTGTCTTTGCCGTAGTAACCGACGTAGACGGCTTTAGCGGTGATGCCAACGTCCTCAAGAACGTCCTTAAGGCGAACGCCGGTCCAACGCGCGCAGCCGACCGCACCGGTGCTCCACTGGTTGCCCTTGGCGGGTGGGTTGAACTCGGACCGGCCGTTGCCGCCGCACTCCAGGGTGAGGTCGTAGGTTTTGACGGGGAACTTTGTTTTCAGTTCCTCCAGCGTGTAGGTCTTTTCGCTCCGGGCGGCTTCTCCGCCAATCGTCAGCGTCCAGGTAGCCGGGCTGGCGTTTTCGGGGGGCAGGCCGTTGTTGCGGACGAAGAAACGGTCGTTCGGCGTCAGCGCATCGTTGAGCAGGTGGGGCGGTGCTTCGGCGTTGATTGGCCGGTCGTTGAGCAGCGTCAGGCCGGGGTCTTTGCCGGGCAGGCCGATCAGGTCCATACCCGGCGGGAGGTTATCGGCGAAGACAACTTTGGTTCCCAGGGCGAGGCCCAGCGTGGCCAGGGAGGCGTTGCGGAGAAAGTTTCGGCGGTTGGTAGGCATGGCTTGCGGCTTGGAACGACAAGGTACAACACCTCGGCTTTGCTCTTAAAAAAACCTTTCTTTGCATCCTGCGTGCGCGCCACCTTCTCTTCTTCTGGCCAGCATTCATTTTCAGGGCGCGGCCGCCGGTGCAAAGAAAGTTGGAGGGCAAAGCACAGGCCATAAGCCACAAAACCGCATCTTTGCACCTGCTAAAAAAGAACCAACCAATGCGCGCCACCTTCTCCGCTTTTCTACTCCTCCTACTCACCGCCTGCGGGCCAGCCACCGAACCAGCCACCGCTCCCTCTGCTGTTCCGCCGCCACCGCCCGTTACCCCGACCGACCGGCAGGAATCCGACGACCCCACCGTTAATTTCATCCGCAAGCACCAGGCCATCATCGACGATCTTTTTACCACCGGGATGCTTCAGCAAAAAAACGTACAGTACAATTGCAACGGCCTGCGCGGCACCGCCGAAGTACACCGCAAAGACGGCGAAGTGCGCCTAGTCCGCAACCGCTATAACGATGGCGACAACCGCACCATCACCGATCGCTTCTACTATAAAGATGGTGAGCTAATCCACCAGTTTTCCGAGACCCTCCGCTGGGAATTTGACGGCACTACCCAAAAAGACCAGAACGGAAACGCGGTGCCCGGCATCATCAACCACATCGCCCGCTACCGCTACTATATCCGGGGCGGTAAAGTCCTGACCTTTCTGAAACGCAAGTTCGACTTCTCCTCCCTGGAGGTACAGCCCGCCGAAGAAAATTTCCCGCTGCTGAAAACAACTCCACCTGCGGAACTGCCCTACCGTACCAATCTCGCGCAAGCGGCTATTGAAGAAGGAAAGGTAGATTGCTCGGTGTTTCAGTGAGTAGGTTAGGCGTCCCTTCGCCAGTCCCGGAGGGACGCCTAGCCTAACGATGGGTGCCCCCCACCGCGCCCCCCAGTCCCGGAGGGACGCCTAGCCTACCGATGGGTGCTAACCCAACGAAAAAAGGCCACCAACAATGAAGTTGATGACCTTTTAATCGTCGGGGTACCAGGATTCGAACCTGGGGCCTCCTGTTCCCAAAACAGGTACGCTAACCGGACTGCGCTATACCCCGATTGAACACCGCGAGGGCGTTCAGAAAATAGTGGCGGAGACGGCGGGATTCGAACCCGCGGTACCCCGTTAAGAGTACGTCGATTTAGCAAACCGGTGGATTCAGCCACTCTCCCACGTCTCCGGGAAATCTTGAAACCGAAGCCATTGCATCGGTCATTTTTTGAGTCGTTTAGCAAAACCAGTGGATTTGCTTCGCAGCTGCCTAAGGGCGGTCAGCCACTCTCCCACGTCTCCGGGAAATCTTAAACCGCTTGTAAAAAGTTAACAACTTTTCGTTAACCGGAAGTTGCAGTGTCATACCGTTCCTTCCCTAAGCGGACGCAAATTTAAGCGCACATTTCCATTTACAAAAGCTTTTTGCAGGGAATTTTGGAAAAGATATTGAGGTTTCTTGCCTGAGATTGGTAAGAGATTATAAGCCAGTGGATTATCAAAACGGATTGCTTGGGAAAAATCACATTACCCACAATCTCTAAGCATCCAGCGCATTGTCGCGTAGCGACTTCCCATAGGTTACCCTGGACGTGGTCCGGGGGGATTGGCAGCGGTTAGAGGATGCCCCCGCCGCAGAGCGGCGGGTTCCTACTCTACGCCGTCGCAGGCACGGTAGATGGATAATACTCCAACTTCATCTCGCCAAATGCTAAGATAACGGCCATCGCTCTGAAGCGCTTTGGGTCGAAACCCATGAAGACGACGATTCTTTCTAATTTCACTTATTTGATCAACCGAATAACCCAGTGTACGGAGATAGTTACTGGCTACAACTTCCCACTGAGCACCGGACAAGCCTGCTATTCTCAATTCGTGGGCGCACCCTTCCCAAAACTGATGATGCACATATTGGTTTCCGTGCGTATCCTTTATAATCGTCATGCTATGTGATGTACTTTCGTGATCAGACTGATTACGATAATAAGTAGTATCAAAAAGTCTTAGACAGGTCTCCGCATAATGCAGCACGGTGGGTTCATCCCTAAACACCGGCACCGGAGAAACAAAAGCATCAAACACCCAACCCCGCCCCAAGTCCGAGCCGATGTACACCCACTTCCCGGCCAGGCCGTCGATGACCGCCTCATTTCCTTCTTCGGCGGAGAGGATGCCCAGCGGATCGCCGTAGGCGAGCTTACCTACTACGGCAGAATCCAGGCTGGGGCCGGAGCGCACGTTCAGCCCGTTCCAGGCGTTGGCGTATTGGTAAGGCCGGAGGATGGTCGGATCGTACCAAACATCGAGGGCGCGGTAGAGCGCTTCGTGGAGGATCGTGTTGTGGTCTTCGTCCATCAGCGGGAGGAAGGTAGCATTGGTATGTGGCTTCATCAACAGGGCTAGCTTACGCGAGCCATCGACCATAACGGGGTATTCCTCGCCAACGGAGACGAAGAGCCGGTCCGGGAAGTCCTCAAGAGTATTGACCAAAGAATCCATATCGTTGTAGAGGCCTTCTTGGTCCCACCAAAGCGAAGGGCTCACGATGATATAGTCGTTGAAGTGGCCGGGGTATTTCAGTAATACTTCGGTGGCCAGCAGGCCGCCCAGTGACTGGCCGACGAGGGTGCGGTGCTTCGTGGTCCGGAAGGTTTTGTCCACAAAGGCGGGCAACTCCTTCTGCAGGAAGTCGATAAACTTCGCCGAGCCACCGGCGGTCGGAAAATCCTGCTGGTCGCGCGGGTCCCGGCTGGGGTAGGTAAAGTCGCGTTTACGGTCTACGTTTGCGATGCCGACCAGGATGGTGGGTGGCATCATTTCGTGGTCGTCGAAGTAGCGGAGCAGCCCGGCGGCGTGGAAGAAGTCTTCGTTCACGGCCCCATCAAGGAGGTAGACGACAGGGTAGTTGCTGGCGGTAGAGTCTGTGTATTCTTCAGGGAGCAGAACGTTGAGCACTCGGTCTTCGTCCAGCACTTCGGAGTGCATCTCGTAGCGTTGGCCGAAGGTGACGGGGCTTTGGGCGGCCAAAGGGGCGAGCACGCAGGTGCAGAAGAAGATTATGAGGCAAAGGGGCAAAAGGGAGCGCATTGGGTAAAAGTTAAGGTTTGGGCCACCGGGCTAAGTAGTCAAGTAGTCAAGTACGGATTAGCTTGAAGATGAGCCAAATTCTAAGGTCAGTATTTTTTATTTTTCTGTACCGAGGAAATAGTTCAGCAGGTACGCGCGTCAGCTATCACTTAACGAACGAAGCGAGCCCCCCCCGTGCCGCAGCGACTACATTACTACCGAACTACATTACCACACTACTACTTAGCCTCCCCACTCCACCGCAAATAAGCCTTCAAAAAATCTTCCAGGTCCCCGTCCAGCACAGCGTCGGTTTGGGAAGTTTGCCAGCCGGTCCGGTGGTCTTTCACGCGCCGGTCGTCGAGCACGTAGGAGCGGATTTGGCTGCCCCACTCGTTGGCCGATTTCCCGGACTCGACCTCATCTTTCTCGGCCTGCTGCTCCTGCAACATTTTTTCGTAGATGCGGCTGCGGAGCATTTTCATGGCCCGGTCGCGGTTTTTATGCTGGGAGCGTTCGTCCTGGCATTCGGCGACGATGCCCGTCGGGGCGTGGGTAACGCGGACGGCAGACTCGGTCTTGTTCACGTGCTGCCCACCTGCGCCGGAGGCGCGGAAGGTGTCCCAACTCAGATCCGCAGGGTTGATCTCCACCTCGATGGTGTCGTCTACTAGCGGATGGACGAAGACGGAGGCGAAGCTCGTCTGCCGTTTCCCCTGGGCGTTGAACGGGCTGATGCGCACCAGGCGGTGTACACCGTTTTCCCCCTTCATCATGCCGTAGGCGAAGTCTCCCTGAATTTCCATGGTGGCGGATTTGATGCCCGCCGCATCACCGTCTTGCCTACTGGCCATCTTCACTTTATAGCCCGCGTTTTTCTCGCAGTACATCGTGAACATCCGCAGCAGCATCTCGGCCCAGTCGTTGGCTTCGGTGCCGCCGGCACCGGCGTTGATCTCCAGGATGCAACCGAGTTCGTCTTCGGGGCGGTTGAGGGTGGCGCGGAATTCGGCGTCGTCCAGCACGGCGACGGTGTCTTCGTAGCGGCGCTCTACTTCCGCTTCGGTCCCTTCGCCCTCCTTCAGGAATTCCTGCAAGATTTCCAGATCGTCCACCTTATCGGCTACTTCCTGGTACTGCTTCACCCAGCCTTTGTGGCTTTGGAGCTGCTTCATCACTACCTCAGCCTGCTTGCTGTCGTTCCAGAAATCCGGATCTAGGCTTTGCTGCGTCAGGTCTTCAATCTGGAAGCTACGTTTCTCGACGTCGAGGTAACCGCGCAGGAGGCCGAGGCGGTCTTTCAGTTCCTTTAGTTGATCGTTGGTCATAGGAATAAGGGAGAAAAGGATGAAGGGAATAAAGGAAGGGTCGCGAAATTACGATTTATCCCGGCATTATTTTGGGCGCGGCCGCAGGATGCAATGATTGGTTTCCCGCTAAGCTCCTTACGGCGAGGAACAATGCTCCAAAAACCTCACCTCGCATCCTGCGGCCGCGCCCTGAAACCACCAAGCGTGCAACTTTACAACTACCACGAGGCGTTGCAGCACGATCAACCATAAACAAATACCGCCATGAACACCTGGACTCCGCCCCTGGCGTGAGCTGCCTCCGGCAGCGAAAGCGACCTGATTTGCCTCCGGCGATGAGTGCTCTCTTTGCCGGAGGCAAATCGCTCCAGGCTGTTTCCGATTTCTCCCGAAAATAAAATTACCCAATTCAGC
>CAYWMW010000135.1:0-11308 GCA_964458975.1 uncultured Lewinella sp.
CCCCGGACGCAGCGCAGCGCAGTCCGGGGTCCGTCCCGCCAGCCTCGCCTCTCCCTCCTGCCCCGCCCAGCTTCCGCATAGCGGATACCCCCTCAGTAACCCCGGACGCAGCGCAGCGCAGTCCGGGGTCCGTCCCGCCAGCCTCGCCTCTCCCGCCTGCCCCACCCAGCTTCCGCGTAGCGGATACCCCATCAGTAACCCCGGACGCAGCGCAGCGCAGTCCGGGGCCTCTCCTCCCAAAAATAGAAAACTACCTAACCCAAACCCTAACCACCCCCGCCACCAGAGCCGCCATCACCGCCGCCTACCCCAAACCCGAAGTCAGCCGCCGCAACACCGGCTACGCCCTCGACCTCCTCGCCGCGCAGGCACCCTTCACCCCCGGCGGACCACCCTTCAACCTCTGCACCTTACTGGCGGGCTCCGAAGGAACCCTCGGCTTCACGACCCAGCTCACGGTCCGGATTCTTCCCCTGCCACCGTCCGGCACCGCCGTCGCTGCCCTCCACTTCGAGACCATCCACGCGGCCATGCTGGCTACGCAAACGGTGATGCAACAAAAACCCTTCATGTGTGAGCTGATGGATGATACCATCCTCCACCTCGCCCGCACGAACCCGGAACAGGCGAAGAACGCCGAATTCGTCTGGGAAGACCCCCGCGCCCTGCTCCTCGTCGAGTTCCGGGCGGAGACCGATGCCGCAGCCCACAATCTGGCCGCTGCTGCCGACGAACAACTCGACGCTTTACCGGAGATCGCAAAAGCCATGACCGCAAACGTGGTCATCACCGGCGCGGAAGAAGTCGCCAAAGTCTGGAAGCTCCGCGCCGCCGGCCTCGGCATCCTGGGCAACATCGTCGGCGACGCGAAGGCCGTCGCCTGCATCGAAGACACCGCCGTCGCCCTGCCCGACCTGGCGGATTACATCGACGACGTTGCCGAGCTGATGGACTTCTACCAACAAAACGCCGTCTACTACGCCCACGCCGGCGCCGGAGAAATTCACCTGCGCCCCGTCCTCGACCTCAAGACCACCAAAGGCCAACAGGATTTCTACTCGATCACTAAAGACGTCGCCGCCCTGGTGAAAAAATACGGCGGCAGCCTCAGCGGCGAGCACGGCGACGGGCGGGTACGCGCACCCTTCCTGCCGGATATGCTCGGCCCGGAGGTCTATGCTTTGCTCGTGGAGCTGAAGCAGGTCTTCGATCCTCAGGGCATCTTCAACCCCGGCAAGATCGTCGGCGCTCCGGCGATGAACGAAAGCCTGCGGTACGAGGCGGACGCTGAGACGCCGGAGTACGAGACGGCCCTCGACTTTTCGGCCGACGGAGGCCTGCTCCGCGCGGCGGAGAAGTGCAATGGGTCAGGGGACTGCCGAAAGCTATCCGGAGGAGCGATGTGCCCGAGTTACCGTGCTTTGACATCAGAACAACACAGCACCCGCGGCCGCGCCAACACCATCCGTGAGGTACTGACCCGCAACCAGCACGAAGACCCGTTCGCGCACCCCGCCCTGGCGGAAGCGCTCGATCTTTGCCTGTCCTGCAAGGCCTGCACCAGCGAGTGCCCCAGCTCGGTGGACATGACCAACCTGAAGGCCGAATACCTGCACCAAACCGGCAAAGTCTCTCTGCGTGCCCGCCTGATTGCCGCCAACGAAACCCTGTACGCGCTCGGCGGCCGGGTGCCGCGCCTGGCCAACTTCGCCCTGAAAACCACCGGCCCACTGCTGAAAAAACTGGTCGGTGTTGCGCCTGACCGCTCGTTGCCGCCGTTCCCCACCCAAAGCTTACGGACTTGGTTTAACGAGCAATCATTACCACAAAAACGCAGAGCGTTTCCACAAGCCCCTCCCCCGTGGGGAGGGGTTGGGGAGGGGGTTTCTACAGAAAAGAGAGGTGAAATTTTCCTCTTCGGCGACGAGTTCGTCAACCTGCAAGACCCACACGTTGGCATCGCCACCATCAAGCTTTTGCGTCGCCTCGGTTACAACGTTGGCTGGCCCGAACACAGCACCAGCGGCCGTGCCCACCTGAGTAAAGGCCTGCTGAAGGCCGCCAAAAAACGGGCGGCGGAAAACGTAGCCCTGTTTCACCCACTGGTCAGCGAAGATCACCCGCTCGTAGGCCTGGAACCCTCCGCCATCCTGAGTTTCCGGGACGAGTACCCGAAGCTACTGCGCGGAAAGGCCGCCGAGCAGGCCCGCGAACTAGCTGCCAACGTCTTCACCCTCGACGAGTTCCTGTTCCGCGAACTCTCCGCCGGCCGCCTCGGCCCGGAAGATTTCGGGGAGGAGAAGGTCAACCTCGTCCTCCACGTTCACTGCCACGAAAAAGCCCTCGGCGATGCGGGCAAGTGCGCCGCCGCCCTGTCACTACCGCCCAACTTCAACGTCACCCTGCTGGACAGCGGCTGCTGCGGCATGGCGGGCTCCTTCGGCTACGAAGCCGAGCACTACGAACTCAGCCAAACCATCGCCGAGCAGTCTTTATACCGGCTCCTGCGGGGCTTACCGGAAAGTACCGTCGTGGTCGCTTCCGGGACGAGCTGCCGGCACCAGGTGAAGGATGGGCTGGGGGTGCGGGCAGTTTCTACGGCGGAGGCGCTGTTGGGGAGTTGGGAGTAGAGGGGCGCTTCAACCCATTACTCACCGCTCTTGCCGCAACCAAGCCGCCGCCGCCTCCGCCGGCGCATCAACTCCATTAACGGGAGGCACTACTTCGTCTGGCTCAATGGCTGCGCCGTAAGGTACTTTCTCCCGGTCTCCGTATACCGTAACGGTAAGCAAAACGGCGGCACCATCGGAGAGGTAAAAGGTGCGGTTCCCGGTAGAATACCCACTGGTGGGCTGCCCGAAACTGCGGCTGTGCGGCAGGCCCCGAAAGGCCACCGCGACTACTTCACCGGAGCTGGAAGTTTTAGGGCCGTAGAGCACCGCAATGCGGGCGGGCTGGCGCAGCACGTAGGGTTCGGTCAGGGTCATGATTTGGCGGCGACCGAGCCAGCTGCCGCCTTCCCAGTACCACCAACCGGTGGCTGCGGAGCCGTCGCGTTGCATGAAGTAGCCACATTTTCCGTCGCCCAGCAACGGTCCTATTCCGGCAAGCATGGCCCAGCAGTTTCCGCCCTCATTACTACGGAGATCGAGCACCCATTCGTTGGTTCCGGGTTCGTCCAGCCTAACGATCAGGCGGGTGAGGCTGTCGGCGTAGGCCTGGAGGGTTTTGCCGTGGCCGCTGGATACGCCGGGCATGTTGAGGTAGACCATCTGCTCATCGACCCGGCGGCCGGTGGCGTACTTCAGGTTGGGGTCGATGGCGTCTTCGTCGTTGTTGCCCGTAGCCCAGCCCCGGTGCTCGGCCGGTGGCTGAAGGTAGGAGTGGTGGTCTATGCGGCGGAGGGTGAAGTTCAGTACGTCGTGTACTTCCGCGACGGAGTCTGCCGTAGCAGCCAGGGTGCTCGCGTCGGCCCGCAAGCCTTCCCAGTCGATCAGGTCCCGGTCCAGGGCCTGTTCCTGAACGAGGTCGAAGAAATCAGAGAGGTAGCTTGCGATGTGGGGGGAGGGGAGGGCGGCTTCCAGAGATCGGCGTTCGATAACCGGAGGAGCGACTTCGGCCTGGCCCGCTCCGTAGTGGTACAGGCCAACAACCACGTCGTCCATATCGCTGGTGGCGATTCCAGCAATTTGTAGTAGCACCGTTGTGTCTCCGCTCGCCACAACTTTTGCCGACTCCCGGTAGCCGAGGTAGGCGTTGCGCGCGTTACGGCCGTACACGTATACGTACGCCGTACCGCCGGTAAGCTGCACACTGGCTTGCACGAAGAAACTGTCTACTCCACTAGCAGGAGCGCTCAAGGTATGCTCTAGTTGGCGACCGTTCTCTGGTGTGGGTAAGCGGCTGGTATGGGCCAGATCCCAACTTTTAGGAGCCTGAGCCAGGAGTGAAGAAGGGGCTGTTGTACCCATGCAGACTAGTAGAAAGAATACGAGAAACCGGATAGAGCAGAGTGATTTAGGATTGAACTTGTTTAAACTTTTCTGAGCTGGCCGTTCCGCAGCCATCAGGGCTCGGACAAGGTCGTGAACGAAAAAGTTTAAACCAGTTCCTTAACGAATGGTAAGGTGATAACGGCTGGAGGGGTGCTTCCGTTGTGGAATAATGGGGAGAATATGCTTGTTGGCGAAGTAGGCATCGCCCGGCTTTTACCGTTCCTTAATTCCTCCGTACTCCTTGCCCCGAACCTGCTCAAAGTCCGCCAGCATTTCGGCCAGTTTTTCGGGCTTCGCCGCTGCGAGATTATTTTGCTGAGCCAGATCATCCTTCAGGTTGTAGAGTTGGTATACCTTATCGTTGCCGGGTTCAATTTGGACGTTTTTCATCAGGGCCGGGCCGTTGTAGGGCGGGATCATCACCCAGTCTCCCTGACGAAAGGCCGTGCGGGAGGTGGCTTCCAGGACGAGTTCTTCGCGTCCGTTTTGGTCTTCGCCCATGAAGGTGGAGAGGAGTGCCTGACCGTCCGTTGCACCTGCGTCCGCGCCTACTAATTCGGCAAGTGAGGGTAGAAGGTCCATTTGGCAAACGAGGGCGTCAGACACGAGAGGCTTCACCAGTCCTTTCCCGTAAACAATGAAGGGTACCCGGGTGCCAGCTTCAAAGAGACTGTACTTGCCGCCGCGCAGGCCGCCACGGGGCTTGTGGTCTCCGATTTTTTCCACGGCATCGTCGTAGTAGCCATCGTTAAGCACCGGCCCGTTATCGGAAGAAAGTACGATGAGGGTGTTTTCCAGCAAGCCTTCCTCGCGGAGGGTTTTGATGAACTCGCCAATGGCCCAGTCGGCTTCTACGATCACGTCGCCGCGCGGGCCGAGGCCAGATTTGTCGACAAAGCGCGGGTGGGGGGTACGCGGCACGTGTGGCTGCTGCAGGGCGTAGTAGAGGAAGAAAGGCCCGTCTTTATGCTCCTTCACGTAGGCCCGGGCGCGTTCCAGGAAGTGGTCGGCCATGTCCACATCGCTCCATTTTGCTTTTTCGCCACCCTTCATAAAACCGATGCGCGGGATGCCGTTCACGATGCTGCTGTTGTGGCCGTGGTGCCACTTCATGGTCAGCAGTTCGGGGTTATCCTTACCGGTTGGTTGGCCGGGGAAGTTGTTTTTATAGTCGATTTCGATGGGGTCGTCGGGGTCCAGGCCTTCTACCAATCCGTTTTTGAGGTAGACGGTCGGCACGCGGTCCTGGGTGGCGGCCATGATGTAGCTGTGGTCAAAACCAATTTCGTTTGGCCCGGGGCTAACGCGTTCGTTCCAGTTCACGTTGCCCGTGCCGAGGCCCAGGTGCCATTTGCCCACCACACCGGTGTGGTAGCCCGCTGAACTCAGCATTTTTGGTACGGTCATTTGTGACGTATCAATGATGAGCGGCGCGGTGCCGGGCAAAATTTTGGCACGCTTATTCCGCCAGGGGTACATGCCGGTCAGTAGCGCGTAGCGGCTGGGCGTGCAGGTGGCCGAAGAAGCATAGCCGTTGGTGAAGCGAACGCCACCGTTGGCCAGCGCATCGATGTTGGGCGTCTTCAGGGTGGTTTGGCCGTAGGCGCTCACGTCGCCGTAGCCGAGGTCGTCGAGGTAGAGGAACACCACGTTCGGCTTACCGACTGTTTGCCTACTTGACCGTGTGACTGCTTGACTTTGCTGGGCGCGGTCGCAGGTGCAAAGGAGGCTAATGAGGGCAAGGAGGAGTAGGGTGGGGGTGGTGTTCCAGGGTTGGGTTTCCAGTTGTTTGCGGTAGTGTTCTGACATGGGTTACAAGGTAGGGGGTTAGGCGCAAATCGGGAAAGTTTAAACCAGTTCATTGGATGATTCCGGCCCTGAACGATTAGTAAAATGGGGAGTTTATCGAGAGAAGGGACTCATTTTGCTAAGAAGTGCAGGGCTGGAAGTGCCGATTTTGGACGGTGAGCATTCTCTCCGACAGGCGTTGGCCGAGGCCGTGAGGTTGAATTTACGCGAAGGGCGCAGGTTCAGTATTGCCTCCACGCCGTAATCGCGGCCGCTGTCAAGGTTAGCGACGGTAGCGAGCTGTACGCCGTCGTCCAGCACTTCGGTAACGCGGGTGATGAGGTCGGTTTTGTCGCGGAAATACACGCCGCCGGTGACGGTGATTTCGCTGAGGTCGTTGCCGCCTTCCAGTAGCAGAATGGGCGGTATTTCCAATGTCTCATCACCGGTGGTAAGCGTTACGGTTTGGGATTGGTTAGCGTAGCCGAGGAAGCTGGCTTCGAGGCGGTAAGTGCCGGTGGTCAGAGCCGTGATTCGGTAGCGACCGTCGAGGTCGGTGCTCGTTCCCCTCACCAGGGCCTCGTCGGTTCCGTACACGGAAACGTTGGCGAAGGGGAGCGGCTCGTTGGTGTTGCCGTCCATTAGCAGCCCCGTGATTTCTTGGGCGCTGACGCAGGTGCAAAGGAAGGTAAAGAAGCCAAGGAGGAGGAAGTTTTTCATCGGAAATAATCTTTAGGATTGATTTGATGAAGCAAACTTCGGGGGGCAGGGGAGGCAGTATGAGGGCGTTCGACGGTAGGGGCGGTTGGCTCGACCGGTTGGTAGATCAACGTGTTTTGGGAACGGTCGATTGAAAGAGGGGGATGGTCGATTGGGGCAGGCCCTGCCATTGTTTGTTAAGGGGGGCATTGCACTCGTGGGTACGCCTAGATTTTTAGGTTTTGTTGTCCTCAGGCGCGTGATGCGGTGGAATGTCTAGTGGGTGAGTTCATAATTATCTGGTCGTTTAGTCCGCCGGATTTTCGTGCCGTGGCAAGGCGCTGAAACCGGAGTCTAGCCGTAGCTAAATGAGGATTTCAGCAGCCAGAATTTCCAAAACGTTTACGGAAACTTACGATGCGGGTAGCCAGATCATTCATCGGGATAACTTCGGTGATTTCGTAAATATCCCAGCCGACGAAGCCGAACCGTCGATCAAACACCCCAAACGGTAGATCGGCAGCCGAGCGACGGGGAAAGGCATTACCTTCGTACCGGCTCAAGGAAACGCGCGCTCAGCAGGCCGCTCTGGCCGGAACAAATAAATAATCACTAATTTTAACAGCCTACTGCTCAAGGTTTTACTAGCTTCGGAGTAGAGCTTGCGATTGCCCTGCTTGCCTACATCCTTAAATCTGATACCCCGCTATATTTTTATACTTTAGTGCCCGCCAACAGTGCGGTTAACAGAAAAGACGATATGCAAACTGACACCAACGAATTACCCGATTTAGCCAATCTCCAGGCTGAGCAACTCCCTGTTCCCGACCATGAACTTCATGACTGGACGCACTTTGCCGGACTTTACGCCGCCGAGCACGTAGCCGCTACGGAGTTTGTGATCGGGGCAACCTTCGTCGCCCTGGGGGCCAGCACGATGGACATCATTATCGGCCTGCTGATCGGCAACATTCTGGCCGTGCTGAGCTGGACGTTCATCACTACGCCCATCGCGGTCGATACCCGTCTGAGCCTGTATACTTACCTGAAGAAGATTGCCGGGGGGAACATGTCGCGACTCTACGACTGGGCCAACGTGATCATTTTTACCGTCATTTCGGCGGCAATGGTGACGGTTTCGGCCACGGCGGTGCGCTTTGCCTTCGACATTCCGGCGCAGTTGGATTGGTACCCGACGAACCCGTGGTTCGTCCTCATCGTGATTGCGGTAGGCCTGTTTGCGGTCTTTGTCGCTATCTACGGTTTTAAGGCGGTATCCGAATTTTCGGGCCTCTGCGCCCCCTGGTTGTTTGTCATGTTTACGAGCGGGGCGATGGTGCTGCTGCCGGCCCTTACGCTGAGCGTGGTGGGGACGACCCTGCCGGAAAGCTGGGCGGAGTTCGTGCAAATTGGTAACCAATCGGTATGGACGGGAATCAACAGCGACGGAGAACCAGGCATCGGCCTGGTGGAGGTGATCGGATTCGGTTGGGCGGCTAATACGATTACGCACTTCGGGCTGATCGACATGGCGCTACTGCGGTTTGCCAAGAAGAAATCTTACGGTTTGGCGACGAGCACGGGGATGCTGTTCGGCCACTACGTCGCCTGGATTGCCGCAGGTATTATGGGCGCCGGGGCGGCGGTCATTCTGGGTAAAACCATCGTTGAGCTGGATCCTGGCGACGTGGCTTACTACGCGCTCGGCTGGTCCGGCTTCGTCATCGTCATTGTGGCGGGCTGGACGACGGCCATCACCAATCTTTACCGGGCGGGACTGGCGGCGCAGGCCGTTTTCTCGAACTATCCCCGCCGTACGACGACGATGATCGTGGGCGTCGCCATGGTCATCATTGCCTGTTTCCCTTTCGTGTTTTCCCAGATTTTACCGCTGCTCACCTATGCCGGCCTGCTGGTGGTCCCCGTTGGCGCCATCGTTTTTGCGGAGCACCAGATTTTCCCCCGGATCGGTTACACGCGCTACTGGGCCAAATTTCAGGATTACGCGCATAGTACGCCGGCCGTTGCCTCCTGGGGCCTGGGGCTAGTCTTCGGCTTTGGGTTGAATTTCCTGGACGTAATGTCCTTCTACTACCTGTTTATCCCTACCTGGTTCTTTACCATCGTTGTTTATACACTGCTGGCGGGACGCTACGGCGCAAAGGAGGTTTACCCTGAGGCTGAGGCCAAGGAGGAGGCCTTCAACGCCTCGGTCCGCGAGTACCACGCTCGTTTGGCGACGGAAGCACCGGTGGTCCGGCCGGACGATTCCGTCTTTACCAAAGTACTCTCCGGTGTCGGCTACCTGGCCCTGGCGGTTACGCTGATCCTGGCAGCATTGGTACTCTTCGGCAGTGCCGACGAAGGAGAATACCTCGCCAACCGGGAGACCTTTTATTTCTATGGCTTCATTTGCACCGTGTTGTACTTCACGACGGCGTACTGGGCATTCCAGCGGGGGAAGGTTGCGGGGGCGCAAAATTGAAAAACTACTTCTATCATGCAACTCAACCAACAAACCTTAGCTACCCTTACCGACAAAGTATCCAGCCCCAGCTACGACCGCAACAAGCTGCGTACTGGTATCGTCCACGTCGGGGTGGGGGGCTTTCACCGTTCTCATCAGGCTTACTACGTTCACCAACTGCTTAAAAGTGGTTTCCCGGAATGGGGCATCACCGGAGTTGGCCTGCGCGAGGGCGACCGGGCGATGGCGGACGTACTACGGGCGCAGGACGGGCTGTACACATTGGTAACCCAGCATCCTGACGGTAGCAACGTCAGTGAAGTAATTGGCTCCATCCGCGATTATTTATTGGCACCGGACGACCCCGAAGCGGTCATCGAGCGCATGGCGCACCCGGACACGAAGATCGTTTCCCTCACCATCACCGAGGGCGGCTACAACCTCAATTCGGCCACCGGAGAATTTGACCTGACCAACCCCGACGTGCAGCACGAAATCGCCCGCCCGGAGGAGCCCCGTACGGTCTTCGGCTACCTGACGGCCGCGCTGCTCCAACGCAGAGATGCTGGTCTGCCCGCCTTCACGGTGCTGTCCTGCGACAACATTCAGCACAACGGAGATGTCGCCCGCCGGATGCTACTCACTTTTGCCCGGGAGCAGGACGCGGAACTCGCTGCCTGGATCGAAGGTGAAGTCACTTTCCCCAATTCGATGGTCGACCGCATCACGCCGGTTACTACGCCCGAGGTCTCCGACTACTTACGGCAGGAATACGATCTGGAAGACGGCTGGCCCGTCGTCTGCGAGCCCTTTTTGCAGTGGGTGGTGGAAGACAATTTCACCAACGGCCGGCCCGCGCTGGAAAGGGTAGGGGGGCAGTTCGTACCGGACGTAACACCCTACGAGAAGATGAAGATCCGGCTACTGAACGCCGGCCACTCCGTACTGGGCATTCCCGGTGCGCTGCACGGTCATCCCACCATTGACGCTTGTATGGGAGACGAAGTTTTCGCCGGTTTTATGCGCGGCTTTATGGACCGGGAAGTCACGCCGATCCTGGACCCGGTAGCGGGCATTGACATCGGGGCCTACAAAGATCAGTTGGAAGCGCGTTTCGCTAATCCGAATATCCGCGACGGCGTGGCGCGCATCTGTTCGGAGAGCTCGGCTAAGCTACCGAAGTTCCTGATCCCTACCATCCGGGAGAATTTAGAGCGTGGCGGAGAAATTCGAATGGGCACTTTTATCTTGGCGGCCTGGTGCTATTACTCCGATAAAGGCACCAACGAAAAAGGCCAACCACTGGAAATCCTTGACGCTCAGGCGGAGCAGCTCCACCAAGCGGCGGCGGCGACGGAAAAAGATTGGATGTCTTTCTTGCAGCAGCCGGAAATCTTTGGGAATTTGGCGGAGCAGCCTCGTTTCGTTTCTGCTTATACTGAGGTAGTCCGGTTGGTCTATGCGCGAGAGGATGTCCGGGCGCTGATGGGAGACCTGTAACCTTTCACTGCACCTGCGCCCGCGCCCCGATAATGATGCGATATTTCGGGCGCGGACGCAGGTGCGATGGGAGGTTGAAAAGCAATGTTGATGGAATACTTCAGCCTTCCGGTAAAGACCGCATTGCTATTTATCTTTGAGCTTCGCTGCTGCCTTCGGCGGTCTTCGCACCTGCGGCCGCGCCCAACTACAAAACAGGTCTTGGAACCCGAATCATAGCGCAGGCTACTGCACCGCAAAGAACCGGCTAACGTAGTGCCCATCGACCTCAAAGACAAGAAAATACTGACCACGAGGAAGCTGATGAGAAAGTGCTACGGTCGACGGTGAACCTTCAATTTTGTCGTGAACTGCAAGGCACCGATGGCATTGTACACGGTCACCTCAGAAGGAACCTGCGACGGGTCGGCAAAACTCAGATGGAGCTCACCGGTACCCACCGGGTTGGGGAAAACTTTGAAGGCTACCGGACTCGATTCTTCGACCGAATTTGTTCCGGACACGAAGGTGAAATTAAGCCAGTTGATGTTGAAAAGGGCAGCGTCGGCCAGCAGGCGGATGCGGTGCAATCCGGCCGGCAGTTCCAGCTCTTCGGAGACGGTGGTCCAGCTTTGCCACTCTCCGGTAGCATTGAAGCTTACGGACGTCAGGTCGGTAGGGGTTCCGCCTTCGAATAGTTGCAGTCGCATACCGCCACCTAATGATTCGGAGGCCACGCGGAAGTCCACGTCGTAGATACCCGCTCGTTCAACAAATACGATGAAATCGAGACAATCACCGATATCCGTGTAACCGGCATTCGTGCCGCCGCCGGCATCGGCTATCTATATTTATCTGTACTTAACATAAGTATAATTAT
>CAYWMW010000136.1:0-11172 GCA_964458975.1 uncultured Lewinella sp.
AGTTGTACTTTCGGCAACAATGGATGCAGCTACAAGACTACGTTACGAGGGTTTTTCCCAAACACCACCGCTTTGGGGCGAGGAAACGGTCTCTCCCTTCCCGCAGATCAAGCTGGTCGGCAGTAGCCCTTCGGGCAATGTGCCGGTAGTCTTCAAAAACCATCGACTTGGCAAATTGGTAGAGGAATTTGCTTTCCACCAGCTCAAAGACCAGGACGGCATCACCTGGATCGCCGACAACCTCCAAATCCGGGACAACCGCCGGACCGTTGGGGAAATCGACGCTTTGTATTACGACCACAATGTACCCGTCCACCTGGAAGTAGCCTATAAGTTCTACCTCTACGACACCCTCGAAGACCACGACCATCCCCTCGCCTACTGGATCGGGCCGAACCGTAAAGACAACCTGTTTTATAAGCTGAGCAAGCTCCACGGCAAACAGTTTCCGCTTTTGCATAACGCCCTGACGAAGCCTTATCTGGATCGTTATGAACTGGCTGGGGATGGCATCGAACAACGGCTCTGCTTCAGGGCACAATTATTCGTTCCGTACCAAAATGGCAACGTTAATTTTGGCGACTTAAATCCGGACTGTGTAGTTGGCAACTACCTCTCCCACCAGAAATTAGCGCTGTTCAAAGGCCTCAAATTTCACCTTCCGGCGAAGCTGGATTGGTTGGTTGCCCCACATCACGCCGTTGAGTGGATCGGTTACCAAAGCTTTGCGGACGAGATCAATAGGTATGTGCTGGAGGAAAGATCACCTCTGGTTTGGGTTAGGCACGGGGAGGGGGATTTCCGGAGGTGGTTTGTGGTTTTTTGGTAGGTATATAAGGTCTGAGAAGCTGCCGGTGCGATGCTTTTTGTGCGGCTTTGCTCGCTTCGCTCGTAACCTCACCCCCAGCCCCTCTCCAAAGAAGAGGGGGGATTTTAAACGCTGCGGCTACCGCCTTCGCTGCCTGTATGTGCTACTAGCGTTATCACCGAATGATAATGTTTTCCAGTGCTACCGATGCTACGTAAAACGCTAAGCGTTTTTAATTTCAGGCACCACTCCGATTGGTAAGAAGTCAGGCTTGAAGGAGATAGATTGAGGCGGGGTGGCTACTCAAATCCCCGCCACAAACTCCTGAAATACCTCTTTATGCCGTTCCAGGTCCATATTTCCGGAGAGGGAGACGCGGGCGATGTAGTCTTTGTCGCCTTCTTTGGTGGTGCCCTGGGTGGAGGTTGCGGGGATGGTCCAGTAGCAGCCCTTCAGCTGGCCGTAGCTGACGCAGTACTTGCTTTCGGTCGGGATGCGGGATATCATGAGCTTGATCAGCTTATGGTTAAGGGCTCTTTTGTAAGCTTCTCTTGCTTCAGCGGTGTTGCCTTTGGTGGGCAGGTCCAGGGAGAATACGGATGGGGTAAAGCCTTCCGCCGCCAGCTCTTCGGAGACGAAGTTGATCTTTGCCTCCGGCAATACTTTCCCGATGAACGTCACGAATTCCCGCGTGTTGGCGTAGGCCGCTTTGATGCGTTGGTTCATGGATGGGAGCTGCTTCGCCAGGATGTCTACTTGCAGGTCGGTAGCTTCGTTATCGCACAACTCCAGGTGCAAAGCGATCTTCTCCATCAACGGTTCCGTGCGCTTGCTGCCCACACAGTAGCCCGCCGTACACAAGCCGCCGCTGGGGAACTTGGAGCCGCTGGCGTAGGAAATACTGCGGATACCCGACAGAATCGCCCCTTCGCCGAGGAAGTGAACGTTGGGGCAGAAGGTTTGGTCCAGGATGAAAACGGGGTCGATGGCGGTAGTGCCGTCTTTGGTCTTCCGTTCTTTGCTCAGGGTATCCCGGAGGTTTTCCAGGTCGGGCACCTCCACCCGGGGGTTGGTCGGTATTTCGGCGATGATGTAGGGGATGGCATCCTGGTCCGCGATTTGGGTGAGTACTTTTTCGACGCTGCGGACCATGTCGTTGTCCCCATCCACCGGGAGATCGACAATTTCGACCTGATCGTTGGCGGCGGCTACACGTCTTGCCTGATCGTTCGTGCCACCGTAACAATTGGGCGGGACGACGAACTTGATGGCTTTTCCCGGATAGTGCTCCAGCGCATAATCCACCAGCCCCATCATGATACCGTACTGAACGGATAAGCCGCTGGAGCCGAGCAGCGGTATGGTCTCCGTATTGGTTATCGTACGGATATTTTCCAGTACCGTTGCTTTGTTTTCGGTCGGGGAACCATGCCCTTCAACCTCCCCCTGCACCTGCGCCAGCGCCCCTAAAACACTTAAAGAATCGGCAGGCGTCATCGCAATAGACTCCCGCCTGCGGACGTGCTGAATGGCACCAATGTATTCCTCGTTCTCTTTGCCGTTCACGACGATGATGCTTCCAAGATCCCCATGAAGACTAACGGAAAAATCGGTATTAGCAGGGCGCTCAATACCGTGAACACCCTCCGGAGAAGAGACAAAAATCGTACTGCCCGCAAAAGCAGTCACCGCCTCGGCACCGCCCACTTTAGCGAGCTCGAACTGGTACCCGTAGACCCTGCGGAGGGTCTCCGCAGCAAAGCTTTCCGGCAGTTCACCGGTGTACAAAATTCTGGTCTTTTTGCCATCCAATAAGTTCTTGCGCAGCACGGCGAGGATGGGCATCGTCCGGGAAGAAAAGCTGATTACGTTGTCCGAGTCTATGTTGTTTTCCGCAGCGATTACCCATTCCAGGACGCACGAAAGCGGGTGGCCCAGCCGGATATAATCAAAAGCCGTTGGCAGTTCACTCAGCGCTTTTGCGTCAGCATTACCGGCCTCTAAGAGCGCTTCAAACTGTTCCAGGAACTGGACCTTGGCCCGGCCCTCCTGGTAGATGTCCAGTCGGTGCGTGGTCAGGTTCAGCCAGTCCGCTGGCATGTTTTCTAATACCTCTTTAAGGTAGTCCGTCATCCTGTTGTCCTTCATTGCTTCCGCTTTCATACCGTATTGTTTTGACTGACGTAAACGTGCCACTGGCCGTTTAGTTAGACGGGAGCCAGGACAATTTTAGTCCGCTCCGAGCGTAGCCCAAATAGCATCCGCAATCTCCACCGGATCCCCACTTGCGTCGATGATGTGGATATTTTCGTTGTCCCCAAAATGCTGAAAAGCGAGGTGGAAAGACTCCCGAACGTGGGTCAGTTTTTCCTTGGTCTCGAAGAGTTCTTTTTCTTCTCCTCTGGCGGCGATGCGTTGCATGCTGATGTCCGGATCGAGGTCCAGAAAGATGGTGATATCGGCGGGCAGGGTACGTTTGGCGAGCATGTTCAGGGACGCGATCCAGCCCGGATCAGCGAACTCGCTCTGGTAGGCCAAAGAGCTGAAATAGTAGCGGCTGGCGATGACGTGGTAGCCATCTTCGAGTTTGCGCAGCAGGCCTTCCTGGGGGTGGAAGAGGTGTTCGATCCGGTCGGCGGCGAAGAGGGCGGCTACGGTTCGGGGGTCAGCCTCCACCTTCTTTTGCAGGATAGAACGGAGGAATTTACCGGTGGGCAATTCCGTCGGTTCGGCCGTCAGGTAGCAGGCGTCGCCCATGCCCTGAAGCCGGTCTTTCAGCATTTCGATCTGGGTGGTTTTTCCTGAGCCGTCGAGGCCTTCGATTACTATGAATTTGGGTTGCATGATTTAGGGTTTAGGGTTCAGCATTTAGGTTTTAGGCTGCCGCTGCCGCATTGATTATCTCGGATTCTGAAGCCTAAATGCTAAACGCTGATTCCTGAATGCTTCTATAATTACTCTTCTTCCGCATATTTTCCCCGGCCGGAGCGGTCCACTACGGTAGAGCTTGCCTGCTGCGTGCCCTGGATGACCATGTCGAGAACGTTGACGTGTGCGGGTTGGGTAATCATGAACCCGATGGCCTTTGCTACGTCCGGCGAGCGGAGGGGTTGGAAGTCTTCGTAGATTTTGGCTTTTTCGGTATCTCCGTCGTAGCGGACAACGGAGAACTCGGTTTCTTCCACCATCGCGGGGCAGATTTGGCCGACTCGGATGCCGTGTTTTACGAGGTCTAGGCGCATGGCGCGGGTCAGCGCGTCTACGGCGTGTTTGGTGGCGCAGTAGACGTTGCCGTTGGGGTACACTTCTTTGCCAGCCGTACTGCAAACGTTGACGATCATGCCGGAGCCCCGCTCCACCATCAGCGGACTGATGGCGCGGGTGAGGTAGAGCAGGCCCTTCAGGTTGACGTCGATCATCTCGTCCCAGTGGTCCAGCTGGCCTTGGTGGATGGGGTCTACGCCTTTGGCTTTACCGGCGTTATTGATCAGAAAATCGATGTTCTGCCAGGCACCGGGGAAGTGGGTTGGCAGCTTCGTCACGTCTTCGCGGTTGGTGACGTCGAGTTTGATGAGGAGGGTTTCCGTCTCGTGGGCTTCGAGCAGTTCTGCGCCGAGTTCTTCGAGGCGTTCTTTGCGACGGCCGAGGAGGATGAGGCGGAAGCCTTCGGCGGCGAGGCAACGGGCGGTGGCGCGGCCGATTCCGCTGGTTGCACCGGAGATGAGTACCGTTTTACCGCTTCCTTTTTTGGGCGGGGCCGCAGGTGCGGGGTCGGGTTCCGGGGCTTTGTCGCGCTCGGCGATCATGGCCTCCAGGGAAGCGATGTTTTGCTTCAGGGCGGCGAGGGCGTCTTCCTCAGCGGGCGTTGCTGCGGTGACGAGTGGTATGGCGGCGAAAGCCTTGCGGTTGGCTTCGGTGTTGAAGGCAGGGTTCAGGTTCGTTGCCGTATCGAAGGCCAGTCTTGCGCCTGCGTAATCTCCCCCCTGGTGCAACAACACCGCTAACTCGTACTGAGCGTAGGCGTGGGTGGGGGCCAGTGTGAGGCCCTTGCGCAGCACCTTGACGGCCTTGCGGGGTCGGCCAACCGGGCCAGCCAGCATCAGGGCGTAGCGGTAGAAGGCATCGGGGTTGGGCTCTTTGTCTTTGGTTGCGCGGCGGAGGTAGGCGGCGGCATCAAGGTAATCCTTTGGGAAGTGATCCGCCAGCAGGATGCCGAGGCGGTAATTGAGGTCGGGGTAGAAAGGCTCTGTATCGGAGAGTTGCTCCCAGTTGTCGCGGGCGAGCTGGTGGTTTCCGGCGGCGAGGTAGAGCTCTCCGTTGAGGTAGAGGGCATCCGGGTGGTCCGGGTTTTTGGCCAGCAGGGCTTCGGTTTCGCGGCGGGCGGCGGCGGCGTCTTCGGTGGAAGTGGCCAGCAGGAGGGCGTAGTGGTAGTGGAGCTTGTGGTGATCCGGCAGGGCATCGCGGCCGGCGTTGAGGAGTTCGAGGCCGGAGGCGGCGTCGCCTTCGTCGTGCATGCTCCAGGCGCGTTCGATCCAGATGTTGGCTTGCTCTTCGGGAGACATTTCGTGGTTCGGTGGTTCGGTGGTTTGGGGGTTCGGTGGTTCGGTGGGTGGTGGTTCGGTGAGTGGGTGGTCCGGTGGTTCGGGAAGCTCGCCTTGCACCTGCGCGCCGTCGCCCTCTTTCTGCGTTGCGTTGCCGAGCATTTCGAGGCCGGGGATACCGGATAGGTCCATCGGTGCGGCGTTTTCGAAAGTTTTGAATTCCTCCCAGAGCTTGGGGCGTTCGGCGAAGATGAAAAGTTGTTGGTAATGGTTGGCGGCAAACTGGGTTTCGGTAAGCGCCCAGCCGTCTTTGATCAGGTGGAGTAGTTCTTCCACCTGTACGCTCGTCTCCCTGATTTTACGCTTGTACTTCGTGAAGGCTTCGCCGCTGCCCATTTCATCGTCTGGCCTGCGGAGCTTGATGTAGCGGTCTTCCCAGAAATTGACGTAGTGCATCACCTCCCGCTGGTTGGTCAGGCTGGTTTGGGTGGAGATCACCTCGTCTTGCAGTTCATCGTAGGTGTGGGATCGGATGAAGACCGGCAACACCTCGCGCCCGGAGCCGAAAACCTCGTGGCCCCGCAGCATGCAGTTCGGGTTGGTCAGGAAGTCATCAGAAATGAGAACGATGGCTGGCCCTTCCGTATCGCGGATCAGATCTGCCAGTACCGGCCCCTCGTTCGCCTTGCCCACGCTTAGGTGCGCAAAGTTGACGTGGCTGGCCAGGTCTCCAGCAATTCGGTGGGCGGTGGTCTGGTTGTCGGCGACGTAGGCGAGGGTGATGGTCAGCATGGGGCGCAAGATATATATTAGGGATGGGTTCTTGTCCAGAAAAGTTTCCTTTAGGAACGCCCTTCGGAAAATTTTTCTGGACAAGAACCCATCCCTACCAACAGAAATTCAGGGCTAAGTAGTAAACGATAGAACTCACCTGCTAATTTAGACTGAATTAGACAGTAAACAAGAGAATAGAAAAAACAACCTTCTCACCAACGCCACTAAAACTTTCTCCGTCTACCCCATCAGAAGCCCGGGCTTCACCAACCTCCCATCAAACAAAAAGAACCAATGAAAAGACTATTCACCCTCGCCCTGCTGGCCGCTCTGACCTGCTCGCTCAGCAGCTGCCTTGAAGAGACCTGCAACGAACGCCGTACGGTAGTTGGCTTCGAGCCCATCACCACCACCGCCGAAGAATGGCGTGCCAACTCCACCTTTTTTTGCGGGGTTGTGTTGCCCGTCTGCAACACTACCAGTTTTTACGTTTACCAAGAGTACCTCTTTATGGTAGAGGAAAACAAAGGTCTTCACATCTTCGACAATTCAGACACCAATAACCCCCGCCCCATCACTTTCATGGATGCTCCGGGCGGGCAGGGCATCGCCGTGCGCAACGGTATCCTGTACATGAACCAGTACACGGACCTCGTGGCCTTCAGCCTCGACAACCCCGAAAACCCAACCCTCGTAGGCCGTACGGAAGATGTATTTGAGCCGTACAGCGTCTTCGCGCAGGTGCTGCCCAACAACGAATTCGTAGTAGACTGGGTAGAAACCGGTGAGCGCCGCAGCCTCGATTGTGACGACGTGAATTTCGGCAACAGTATTTTCTGGCAAGACGATATTGCCTGGGCTGAAAACAGGTCGTTTATCCAAGCGGACTTCAATTCTTTCTCCAACGTGACCGCAACCACGAACGCCGGCTTTAACGGCAGCGCCGGCGGCGAAGTCGTCGGCCAGGGCGGCAGCCTCGCCCGCTTCACCATCAACAGCGGGACCCTCTACGCCGTGGACGACGAGCGGCTGAAGGTATTCGACCTCTCCGATCCCGAAAACCCCGTCTACGCCGACCAGGTCAACCTCGGCTGGGGCATCGAGACCATCTTCCCCTACGAAGACAAGCTCTTCATCGGCACCCGCACCGGTATGCAGATCTACAGTGTCGCTACGCCCAATGCCCCCGAGCACCTCTCTACCTTCGAGCACGTGCTCAGCTGTGACCCCGTGGTGGTGGCCAACGACCTGGCCTACGTCACCCTCTGGGGCGGCCGCGACTGTGGCAGCGTCGGCGATCAGCTGGAAATCATCGACGTGAGCGACGCCCGCAACCCACGTTCCCTCCAAATCACTCCCATGAGCAACAGCCACGGCCTCGGGGTCGCGGAAGGCAAACTCTTCCTCTGCGCCCAGTGGGAAGGCCTTAAGGTATATGACCTAACCGACGATGGCCTGCTCGGAGAACAGCTCTCCGCCCTGGACAACATCAACGCCCGCGACGTGATCGTCTTGCCTGCCAATAACGACCTCATCGTGCTCGGTTACGCCGACGATGGCATCCAGCAGTATGACTATACCGACCAGGGGCAGCTTACGCCTACCAGCCGGATTAACCTTTGTGATTAGTGGACCGTTTAGGTTAGGTTCCATTATATTCTTCCGTAAGGGTGGGGCTCGCCCCAACGGTGAGCTCACAAGTTCACATCTGCCTAAAACCCTCTCCCCCAGCCCCTCCCCAAATCGCCTTCGGCTGGGGAGGGGAGCAAAAACGCTGCGGGTGCGCTTCGCGGCTGCCTCCGGCGGTCGCCTTCACTTCATGAGTAGGTGCTACGGTTGTTCTCATTTATTGATAATGTTTGTTAGTGCTACTGACTTTTCTCTAAAAACGCATTGCGTTTTCACAAGCCCCTCCCCTGTGGGGTAGGGGTTGGGGAGGGGGTTTAAGCGAGAAAAGTATGTTTGTAAACGTTTGTGCTCACCGTAGGAGCAGGCCCCGCCCCCACATTGAAAACTTATGTTGCCCACCAAATGAAACAAACGGTATAACTTACCCGACGAAACCACCAACCATGCGCCACCTCCTCTTCCTTACCCTGCTCCTTCTCCTCTCCATCCCAGCTTCCGCCCAGACGAAAGCCCAAAAATACGTAGACGTTGTCTTCGTGTACAAAGGTGCTCCGGTAGAAGGCAACATCCTCTCCTACGAATACAACGAAAAAGTAATCATCGTAAAGGATAACGGAACGGTAAAAGAGATACCGTGGGATGAGGTAAAGCGGGTAAACTTCAGGTACGACAAAAGACGGACCGCAGCCAAGCCGGCAGACGAGGTTGCCGAGGAGGAGGAAGAAGTTGCGGAAGAATACGTCCTCCCAACGCCCAAGCGCAAGTTCCGTCATCAGGTCACCACCGCACTTTCTTTTGGGCGGACCACCAACACCAACTTTGGCTTCCCCCGCGCCGCTACCGCCATTGGAGGTGGGGTAGCTTACCATTTGCTGCGCGACGTGTCTTTCCTAACCCTCGGAGCGGGCCTCGACTTAAACCTGATGAACCACCAACGGCAGGAGAACGTAATTGCCGCTACCGTACTGGCGGAAATTCCGATTGGCAAGGGCCGCTGGCGCCCTTTCTTCCGGATGGAGACCGGGCCGAGTTTCCCCTTCGGCGGAAATGATTCGGGCGAAGAAATAACCTCCCGCTCCGTCACCTTCCTGTACCACCCCGCCGCCGGGGTCGAAATTACCCCCCGCAACGGTGGCTGGGGTAAGATGACGCTCGACATCGGCTACCGCTTCCTCAACAGCCGTTTTGACCTTACCACCGCGACCCTCGACGTGGTGGAACGTAACGTGAATTACCGCAGGCTTACCCTTCGGGGTGGGATGCGGTTTTAACCGGAGCGAGCTGCCTCCGGCAGCGAGACTGGAGTGAGCCACCTCCGGTGGCGAATAATTTCGTTGCCGGAGGCAACTCACTCCAGTCCCGGAGGCAGCTCGCCCTAAAAAGAACCAACTTGCTCTACCCCGACGAAAAATCCCTGGTAACCGCCTGCCTGGCGGGAGACCGGAGAGCCCAGGAGGCTTTCTACCGGCGCTTCGCGCCGGTGGCCCTGGGCGTGTGTCGGCGCTACGCAAACGGTAAAGAAGAAGCGATGGAACTACTGAACGGCGGCATGATGAAGGTTTTTCAGAAACTGGAGAAATTCCGGTGGGAAGGCAGTCTGGAAGGATGGGTTAAGCGCTTGGTTTTTCGCAGCGCGATCGATCAGTTTCGCGCCACCAAGCAACGGCCTACACTGGAGATTGCCGACTGGGACCAACCCGCCGAAGCAACGGCTACCCAGTCTTTATACGCCGAAGACCTCTGCCGCATCATCGACCTCCTGCCAGAGACGAGCAAGGAGGTTTTCTGGCTCTTCGCCGTGGAGGGCTACAACCACGCCGAAATAGCCACCCAACTCAACTTCAGCGAAGGCAACAGCCGCTGGCACCTGAACAAAGCAAGACAAATTTTGCGCAAAAAACTACAATCTCAATCCTTTAAATCCAACCGCTATGCAGGCTAATAAGGACCAGGACTGGACCGACGACGCTGACTTCTGGAACGAAGCCTGGGCGGACATGAATACCCGGCTTGACGACGACGGCCCCGGCCGCCGTAAAGGGCTGCTCGCATGGTGGAAACTCTATCTCGCCGCAACGGCCGGGTTAGTACTTGCGCTGGTGATCGCCTACGGTATGTTTCCCGAGCAAACGGAAGATAAAAACATACCATCTACTCCGGCTATCGTAGCGGAGCAAGCAGCCAGTACCCAAGTAAACACAAAGGACAACGCAGTAATACCAACTACCGCTTCCACGGAGCGCGCATCAACTGAAAAGAGTAAATCCGAAGCAGTGATCGGCGAAGCGGCCGATAACAAAACGGTCTTAAGACCAACGAAGCAGACGGCAAAGACAGCGCAGTTTGCCCGCCAAAGGAAACCAGACGCGAAGCCCACGCTTCCCGCCAATAGCACAGCGGATTTGTCCTCAATCACCCCCGTACCTACGCTGGCGGTTACGGAAGTGAAGGCTCCGGCAGCAAGCATGCTTACCGCCACTGACAACGAACTTTCCGGGCGTAAGGCAATACCCGCCAGCCCGCTGCTCATGGTTGCTGCCATTGACCAAATTTCTACTCCCGCCTTAGGCTTCCGTTCTCAGGTGCTTCCGCTTAAGCAGCAACGGTACCCGAATCCGCTCACTTTAGAGGGTGCCTACACGAGCAGTTTCAATCTTCAGCAGCCCGGATTTTTGGTGGGCCTTGGTTATCGGATTAGAAACAAAAGCAAGTTGTCTTTCCCGGTTTCTTTGCGCTACCGTTTAGACCAATCCGAGTTTAAAGACCCCTCCCCTACCAGCGCAGATCAGGCCAGCGTGCCTATTAACAACGGAAATCAGGGCCAATTTTTGCAACCAGTATCCATCAGTACCGACGCGGTAGAACTTGGTGCGGGGCTTAGTTGGGCGGTGGCGCCGCGCCTGCGGTTCAGTACGGGTTTGTCCGTCGCGTACCAGTTGCGGGCGCTGGTTAACTTTGAGGGTTCAGGCCCAACTGGTTTGATCAATCAGCAGGAAAATTTCAATAGGGAATTATTCAGTCTCGAATTCGACAGAAGTCAGGATTTGCTGTCGTCCTTTAATGGCAGCGGCCTCGGGCCGGACTTTAGCCGTTGGGTTCTGCGGGCAAACGCCGGAGTTGCTTATGACATCTGGCCGCGACTTGGGGTAAATTTCAGGGCTACGCACTTGCTGCGGCAGCCGGATCGCGCACAGGTTCTCGGCCTGCAGACGGGGCGGATGGAAGCTGGAATCAGTTATCGGTTGCGGTAGCAGGTGGCTTCAGGGCCTTAGTGATTTCGGTAATGATGGCATTGAATTTGAAGTTAGTAGAGTTGTCTAGCAACACCAAAACCGTCTCCATGTACAGGAGAATTTTCATGTTGAGGCTAAAGTCTCAATGCTGCCGCCCTGGGCAAAAGTTTCTCGACGAGATCCTCAA
>CAYWMW010000137.1:0-6424 GCA_964458975.1 uncultured Lewinella sp.
GGGGGATTCGTGCATCTCGTTATACACACGGCCTTGGATAAAGGCTATTTCAACCCTCCCATTGCACCTGAGGCCGCGCCCTAAAAGACACCGCAACTACTCTGCGAACCACCGTGTTCTTGCTCCGCTGACCGCTGTCGCCCTGAAGAGCGACGGGACCGTATCGACCTCAAGGTCGATACTACGGGATGCTACATAAAAGTCGTAAATTCGCGCCCTCAAACCGCCCCAAGATGTCCAACGACCTTACGTTATACAACAGTCTCTCCCGCAAAAAGGAGGTTTTTAAGCCCATCACCGAAGGCCACATCGGCCTTTACGTCTGTGGCCCGACCGTGTACAGCGACGTTCATTTGGGCAACGTGCGGACGTTCACGAGCTTCGACATCATCTACCGCTACCTGCTCCACAAAGGCTATAAAGTGCGCTACGTGCGCAACATCACCGACGTTGGCCACCTGACGGACGAGGGCGAAGACAAGATGAGCAAAGGTGCCCGCATCGCCAAGCTGGAACCCATGGAAGTGGCCCAGAAATACACCGTCGGCTTCCACGAGATGATGCGCCGCTTCAACAATAAGCCGCCCAGCATCGAGCCGCGCGCCAGCGGCCACATCATCGAGCAGATCGAGATGGTGCAGGATATTCTGAAGAACGGCTACGCCTACGAATCCAACGGATCGGTCTACTTCGACGTGGCCGCCTTTAACGAAGGCAACGATAACCGCTACGGCGCGCTCTCCGGCCGCAAGATCGACGAGCTGCTGGCCGAAAGCCGCGAACTGAAAAGCCAATCCGATAAGCGCAATCCCTCCGATTTTGCCATCTGGATGAAAGCCACCGAAGACCACATCCTGCGCTGGAACTCGCCCTGGGGCGAAGGCTTCCCCGGCTGGCACCTTGAGTGCTCGGCGATGAGCACCAAGTACCTCGGCGAAGAATTCGACATCCACGGCGGCGGCAACGACCTGAAGTTCCCGCACCACGAAAACGAAATTGCGCAGAACGCCGGCTCCTGCGGTTGCGGCGGCGCACGCTACTGGCTGCACACGAATATGCTGCTGATGAACGGCCGAAAAATGTCGAAATCCGACGGCAACACGATCACGCCCCAGCAACTGTTCACCGGTGACAGCCCCCACGTGACCGACAGCTTCTCGCCCATGAACCTCCGCTTCTTCATGCTGCAAACCCACTACAGCAGCACGATGGACCTGACGGACGACGCCCTCCAGGCCGGTAAAAAAGGCTACAACCGCCTGATGGAAGCCTGGGCCAACCTCCAGAAACTGGAAGGCCAGGGCGGCGCACAAAACGGCACCGTCGGCAAAGAACTCACGAGCCTCCTCGCCGAGGCTTACGCGGAAATGGACAACGATTTCAACACCCCGAAGGCGCTCGCCAAGGTGTTCGAGATGGTCTCCCGCATCAACGCCCTCAAGGGCGGCCAGCTGAGCCTCAGGGAAGTGAGCAAGGAAACCCTCGACGCTTTCAAGCAGGGCCTCGGCACCCTCCTCTTCGACGTTTTCGGACTGCTCGAAGAAGGCGCGGACGCCGGTGCCGGCGGAGATACGCTGGGCAAAGTCATGGACCTCGTTCTCGACCTCCGTGCTCAGGCTCGCGCGGAGAAAAACTGGGGCATGTCCGACAAGCTCCGCGATGCGCTTAACGATGCCGGGATTGTGGTTAAGGACGGTAAGGATGGGGCGGAGTGGACGGCGGGGTAGATCGTTAGGAGGCTCCGAGCACACTGATATACGTAGAGCACCGCTTCGCGGTGCAGTTCTTCGTACGGGAGATGCTGTAACCCGAGACTCCGCTGCGCTACGTCTCGGGTTACTATTGTTAGATCCCTACGGGATTACTTCCTTCCTAAGTCAGGTGTAGAATTTCGGGCTTATCTTACAGCATGAAGTACCGCTCGGCATTTTTCTTGACGGAGGCTGTTTCGTTGGTCTTAGGGGTTGCGGAATAGTAAGTTATTCTGGTGAAAATGAGTGATCGTGGTCCTGACGAGTATCGCGGTAAGCGTATTTCACGACTTCCACCTCTACCTCTTACTGATTGCCCTGTGCATTTTTTTGGGCCTGGCTTACCGTCGGCATCTGGGGATGAAGCACATTTGGCACTGGCGGGGGCTTGGTATTGTGGTGACTGGGCTCGTTTCAGGCTTGGTAGTTGGTACGCTCGGACTGGATTTGCTTGACCAAGTTATTTGAACAAGTCCTCCAAGAGAACGGTTGCATCTACAATTTCCCGGAAGTATTCGTTTTCAACCAATGGCTGGTTGCTAATCATTGTTATGAATACCTGCTTAGTTGTCTTGGTAGAATTGATAAAGCAATCTCTTTTATAGGCCAGCCTTTTTTTATACTCCTTATCAATAGAGAAAGCCCCGTTACGAAACTTTATTTCACATAAGTTAATGGTGTCGTCTCTTCGGTCAATTAGCAAATCAATCTGGCAACCATCCCATCCGTCAGCAGGAGGAATGCGGAGAGTAGAGACCTCAGAATATACCCCAGCAATGCCTAAAGCCTGCTTTATCTCAGAAACATGCCGGTGGCACAATACCTCAAAAGCAAAACCCGCCCAGCTCTTGAAGCCTGGGGAGCTAGCAATTCCAGTAAAAAAGCCAGGTGAATATGTGGGGTTCATTTCCATGAACTTATGGAAAAAGATACTAAATTCATCAATTAGCCGGTACAGTGTTCCTCGTTTTTTTCGCCCGTAAGGAATATCTTTTCTGATAAAATTTGACACTTCTAATTCTGAGACGACCTTTTGAAATGTACCTTCGGACAAAGTCGGTACCGCCTGTAAAATTTCTTTTCGGCTCAGCCCTGCCCTTTTGTCTGCCAAAGCTGTCACCACTTCAATATGTGCTTCTGCGTTACTAAATAAAGAGTGGTACAGATCCCGGTATTCGTTCCGTAGTGCGCCATCTGGTCGAAAACATAACCGATCAATGGCCAGAGGAAAGCTTTCCCCTCTTTCAATTTCTTTTAGGTAGAAAGGAATCCCTCCAAGTGTCATATAGATTCTCGCGATATCATTGTCTCCAAGCCTGAGCCCCCTACCCATCAGGTACTGCTTTGTCTCCTTAAGCGTAAACGGATAAAGATGAATCCGTTTAGTTACCCGATTGTGCAGCCCTCCACGGTTTGCAAGAACCTTGTCAACGATCCAGGAAGTAGCGGAGCCACATATAACCAGAACGAAATGCTTCTCTTTGGAGAGATAAGCATTCCATAAGTAGCCCAAATAAGTGAGCATTTTTGATTTAGGCGTAGCAGCCCATGGAAGCTCGTCAATAAAAATAACCTGTTTCTTGTCTTTAGGTAGTGTTTCTAAATAGTTACGCAAGGCTTCAAATGCTTCGAACCAACTTACATACTTATTGGGTTTTCTCTGCTGACTGAAGCGCGAAAGCTGGCTAGCAAATATTTCTAATTGTTGCTCCATCGTCCCGTGTTGAAGACCAATCATCGTGAAGCAATAATGTTCGCCAAGGGTTTGATCTACTAAGTAAGTCTTTCCTACTCTCCTGCGGCCCGTTACAGCTAGAAACTCCGACTCGTTTGAGCGAAGAAGCAGATTGATTCTTCGCTTCTCGTTGTCCCTGCCAAATATTTTTGCACTGCTCATGTACTGCGTAGCTTGAGTTATACTCCAAATATAAGAAGATAACTCAAATTACACACCATATCTTGAGCTATCTCAACTCCAGAAGCAGATAACTCAGATTATAATCAGAACATCAACCTTCCGCTTTCTGCCCTTAACTTACGTCAACCCACCATCAACGCCCAGTACCTGCCCGTTGACGTAAGAGCTCAGCTCAGAGCCCAGGAAGACGCACGCTTTGGCGATCTCTTCCGGGTCGCCCAGGCGCTTCAGCGGAATTTGTTTGAGGTAATTTTCCTTGAGTGCTTCGGGCAGCTCGTCCGTCATGTCCGTCTGGATGAAGCCGGGGGTGATGACGTTGCAGCGCAGGTTGCGGGAGCCCATTTCTTTGGCCAACGACTTGCTAAAACCGATGATGCCTGCCTTGGAGGCCGCGTAGTTCGCCTGGCCCGCCTGGCCGGTAACGCCCACTACGCTGGACATATTGATGACCGAGCCGGCGCCGGACTTCATCAGTGGCCGCAGGGCGTGCTTGGTTAGGTTGAAGATCGACTTCAGGTTATTGTCCATCACGCTGTCCCACTGGTCTTCGCTCATACGCATGAGCAGGGTATCGCGGGTGATGCCTGCGTTGTTGATCAGGATGCTGAAGTTGCCGAAGTCGGCCGTTACTTGCTTTACGAGTTCGGCGGCCGCATCGAAGCTGGCCGCGTCGCTTTGGTAGGCCTTTACGTTGTCGGCACCGAGTTCGGCAACGAGTGCTTCCGCCGGTCCGGTAGACCGGGCGTAGGTGAAGGCCACTTTAGCGCCTTCGGCGACAAACTTGCGAACGATGGCCGCACCGATGCCGCGTGAGCCGCCGGTGATGAGGGCGATTTTTCCGTCTAGTAATCCCATGGTAGATGTTTTTGTGTGGCGCGAAGATATAGGTTAGCGCGCAAACACCTGCGTCCAGTATAGGTCCGTCTCCCCCACCCCCATGTACCGAAAATTGGTGTTCATGATATTACGGCAGTGGCCGGGGCTGGCGAGCCACCCGGCAACCACGGCGTCTACGTTCGGGTAGTTCCAGGCTACGTTCTCTCCTACCGTCCGCCAGGTGAACCCGGCCCGGGTTACCCGGGCACCAACTTCGGAGCCATCGCTGCCCTCGTGCTGCATCCGGTTGTTCGCGGCCTGATCGTTGGAGTGAAGCTGGGCGGCGGTGTTGAGCTGGGCGTGTAGCTGAACGGCCGAAACTGCTGGCATATTCTGATTACCGCACTTACAACCGGTCCTTCTCACCTCATTGATCAAGCTAAGCGTTGCCGTAGCGAAAGGCGCAAAATAAGCCGTGGTGCCAGCTCCATTCTCTGTCACCCCTTCGCCTCCGTCCGGCGGTAACACGAGCTCTCCCGTGGAAAGGTCGGATTCGCACCCCGAGCAGGAGATGAGAAGGCAGAGAAAAAGAGAAAGGGGCATAATTTTACGCAAAGCGGAATTGGTTCTCATGGGCAGTGGGTTTGAACGCTGGGTTAACGTAGCCCTTAAAGCAAACATTGCATCCTGCGGCCGCGCCTTAAGGAACGCCATGATCGGGTAAATATCGGGACGAGTCTAATTTTGAGCGGACTATATTACTACCCAACTACATTACTACCTTCGCCCCATGATCCAAATCCTCGTAACCGGCGGCACTTTTGACAAGGAGTACAACTTCGTCACCGGGAAGCTTTTCTTTCAGGACTCCAACCTCCCCGAAATGCTGGAGCGCGGCCGTTGCACGCTGGACGTCAACGTGCGCACCCTGATGATGGTCGACAGCCTGGAAATTACCGACCTGGACCGAGAAAACATCGCCAACAACTGCCGCAGCATCAATACCAACCAAATTCTGATCACCCACGGTACGGATACGATGGTAAAAACTGCGGAATACCTCGCCAAGGCAGACATCAAAGGCAAAACCATCGTAATTACCGGTGCCATGATTCCCTACGCCTTCGGCTCTTCCTCCGACGGGTTTTTCAACCTCGGCAGCGCCCTGGGCTTCGTACAGTCTCTGCCCGCCGGTGTCTACGTGGTAATGAACGGCCGGTACTTCAGCTGGGACGGGGTGAAGAAAAACCGGAGCACCGGTTACTTCGAGGAAATTTAGAGCGTGTGCATCCTATCCCGTAACTTGCAAGCATTAAACCACAACCCGATTTCTTATGATGCCCGCAGCCCTAGGCCGTTTCATGCTTCGCCTCAACGGCATCAGTATCGTTAACCCCAACGACGGGAAATGGCCGGAGCAGTACGTTCTGCCAACGGTCACGCACACTTCTAACCGAGACTTCCCTTACGGCCTTTACGTGCGGGCGGCCGTAGGCCAGTACATCAATTTTGTGGGCAAGTCTACGCTGTTTAAGCCGCCGCTCGGTTGGTTCCTGACCTGGATGGGCGGCGTGCCGGTGGTGCGGACCAAACGGACCAATTTCGTCCAGTCCGTTGCCGATGTCTTCAAAACCAAGAAAGATTTCAAGCTCTGCATCGCCGCCGAAGGTACCCGCAGCAAGGTGACCCACTTCAAAACCGGTTTTTATTTCATCGCCAAAGAAGCTGGCGTCCCCCTCGTACTCTGCAAATTCGACCTCCGGGGTAAGCGCGTCATCGAGTTTTCCGAGCCCTACGAAATTACCGGAGACATCCGCGCCGATTTCGACCACATCTACCGCTTTTTTGACGGCGCCATCGGCATCGTACCCGAGAACAGCTTCACGTACGACCCCGCCGTATTAGACCTTTTACCGGGCCAGGATAAGGGCGCGGCCGC